>NZ_JBHWJK010000009.1:0-267505 GCF_042731455.1 Streptomyces sp. NPDC059852
CCCGCCTTCGCCCGCAGCCGCCTGTTCTGCCGGCTGGTCCTGGCCAGCGCCCGCCGCGGCCTCGGCGAACACGACCAGGCGTGGGGCCCGGGCGCCCCCCCCGGCCGCCCCCCCCCCCGCCGTCTCACGTCATGAACCGCCCCCCAGGAGTCCCGCCGCCCGCGCCCAGCGGTACTTGGCGCCCAGTACGGCCACCGGCTTCTCGGTCGTGTACGGGTACGCCACGACCCCCCGCTCGAAGAGGTACTGGCAGGCCTCCTCGACCTCCACGTCGCCGGCGAGCGACGCGACGACGGGCTTCTCGATCCCCCGCTCGCGGAACTCGGCCACCACGCGCGCGGTGAGCTCCGCGAAGACCATCGGCGGAGTGACGATGGTGTGCCAGTAGCCGAGGACCAGCGCGTGGATGCGGGGGTCCTCCAGACCGAGCCGGATCGTCGCCTCGTACGTCGACGGCGGCTCGCCGCCCGTGATGTCCACCGGGTTGCCCGCCGCCCCGAAGGGCGGGATGAACCGGCGGAACGCCTCGTCCAGGTCCGCCGGAATCTCCATCAGGGACAGGCCGTTGTCCGTCACCGCGTCCGACAGCAGCACCCCGCTGCCGCCCGCACCCGTGATGATCACGACGTTGTCGCCCTGTGGAGTGGGCAGGACCGGCAACGCGCGCGCGTACTCCAGCATCTCGTTGAGCCCGGGAGCCCGGATGACACCGGCCTGCCTCAGGATGTCGTCGTACACGGCGTCATCGCCCGCGAGCGCCCCGGTGTGCGACCCGGCGGCCTTCGCGCCGGCGGCCGTGCGCCCCGCCTTGAGGACCACGACGGGCTTCTTCGGCACGGTCGCCCGCGCGGCCTCGACGAAGGCGCGCCCGTCCTTCAGGTCCTCCAGGTGCATGGCGATGCACTCGGTGTGGGGGTCCTCGCCGAACCAGGTCAGCAGGTCGTCCTCGTCCAGGTCCGACTTGTTGCCGAGGCCGACGATCGCCGACACGCCCGTCTTGGTGGTCCGCGCGAAGCCCAGGATGGCCATGCCGATGCCGCCGGACTGCGAGGTCAGCGCCACCCCGCCCTTGACGTCGTACGGCGTGCAGAACGTGGCGCACAGGTCCTGCCACGTCGAGTAGTAGCCGTAGATGTTCGGCCCGAGCAGCCGGACGCCGTGCCGCTCGGCGATGGCGACGATCTCCTCCTGGAGCGCGTGCTCACCGGTCTCCGCGAACCCGGAGGGGATCAGCACGGCGTTCGGGATGCCCTTGCGCCCCACCTCCTCCAGCGCCGACGCCACGAACTTCGCGGGGATGGCGAAGACCGCCACATCCACCTCACCGGGTACGTCCGTGACACTCTTGTACGCCTTGCGGCCCAGGATGTCATCGGCCCGGGGGTTCACCGGATGGATGTCCCCGGCGAAGCCGCCGTCGACCAGGTTGCGCATCACCGAATTGCCGATCTTGCCCTGCTCGTTGGACGCGCCGATGACGGCGACCGACGACGGCTGCATCAGCCGGCGCATCGAGGTGAGGATCTCCGCGCGCCTGTACCGCCTGCGCTCCTTGCGCACCTCGGAGGAGAGGATCACCCGGATGTCCGCCGCCACCGCCGCGTCCGGGGTGGCGATGACCGGGTTGAGGTCCACCTCGGCGATCTCCGGGAAGTCGGCGACGAGTTGCCCGACCCGGCGGATCTGCTCGGCGATCGCCCACCGGTCCACCGCCGCCGCGCCGCGCACCCCGCGCAGGATCTCCGCGGAACGGATCGAGTCCAGCATGGACAGCGCCTCGTCGGCGGTCACGGGCGCCAGCCGGAAGGTGACGTCCTTCAAGACCTCCACCAGGACGCCGCCCAGCCCGAACGCGACCACCTTCCCGAACGTCGGGTCGGTGACCGCGCCGACGATGACCTCCTGCCCCTGCGGCAGCAACTCCTGCACCTGGACGCCCTCGATCCGCGCCTCCGCGTCGTACGCGCGCGCGTTGTCGACGATGCGGTGGAACGCCGCCCGGACGTCCGCCGCCCCCTCGACCCCGACGATCACCCCGCCGGCGTCGGTCTTGTGGAGGATGTCCGGCGAGACGATCTTCATCACCACCGGCCCGTCGAAACGCGCCGCGTACGCCACGGCCTCGTCGACGTCCCTGGCCAGTTCCTCGCCCGGTACGGCGATCCCGTACGCGTCGGCGATCACCTTGCCCTCGGGCGCGGTGAGCGCCGTACGGCCCTCGGCACGCACCGCGTCGAGCAGCGTCCGCACCCTGATGACACGGTCCTCGGCCATCACCTCAGATCACCCCGTTCGACTTGAGCAGGCGCAGTTCCTCGTCACCGAGTCCGAGCTCGCCGATGTACACCTCTTCGTTGTGCTCGCCGAGCAGCGGTGAACTGGTCACCTCGACGGGGGAGTCGGACAGCTTCAGCGGGCTGCCGACCGTGGTGAACTCGCCGCGCTCGGGATGCGGCACCGTGACGACCATCTCGTTGGCGACCAGCGACCGGTCCTCGATGATCTCCTTGGTCGACAGGATCGGCCCGCACGGGATGTTGTGCGCGTTCAGCCGCTCCAGCACCTCCCACTTGGGCAGCGTGGAGGACCACTCCTCGATCAGCTGGAACATCTTGCCCAGCCTGGGCAGCCGCGCCTCCGGCGTCGCCCACTCGGGGTCGTCGGCGAGCTCGGGCCGGCCGATGAGCTCGCTGAGCGGCCGCCAGCCGACCGGCTGCACGATGACGTACACGTAGTCGTTCGGGCCGCCCGGCGCGCACTTGACCGCCCAGCCCGGCTGACCCCCGCCGGACGCGTTCCCGGACCGGGGAACCTCGTCGCCGAAGTCGTCGTTGGGATATTCGGGAAGCGGGCCATGGGCGAGCCGCTGCTGATCGCGCAGCTTCACCCGGCAGAGGTTGAGCACGGCGTGCTGCATCGCCACATTGACCCGCTGGCCGCGCCCGGTGGTCTCGCGCTGGTACAGCGCCGCGAGAATCCCCGCCACGGCGTGCACCCCGGTGCCCGAGTCACCGATCTGGGCCCCCGTCGCCAGCGGCGGCCCGTCCTCGAACCCGGTGGTCGACATCGACCCGCCCATGGCCTGCGCCACGACCTCGTACGCCTTGAAGTTCGTGTACGGGCCGTCGCCGAACCCCTTGATGGAGGCATAGACGATCCGAGGATTGATCTCCTGGATGCGGTCCCAGGTGAAGCCCATGCGGTCGACCGCGCCCGGCCCGAAGTTCTCGACCATGACGTCCGAGCGCCGGATCAGCTCGGTCAGGATCTCCTTGCCGCGCTCGGTCTTGGTGTTGAGGGTGATGCTCCGCTTGTTGCAGTTGAGCATCGTGAAGTAGAGGGAGTCGACGTCCGGGAGGTCGCGCAGCTGCTTGCGCGTGATGTCACCGGTCGGCGCCTCCAGCTTGACGACGTCCGCGCCGAGCCAGGCGAGCAACTGGGTCGCGGAGGGCCCGGACTGCACATGCGTCATGTCCAGGACGCGGACGCCTTCGAGGGCCTTGGACGGAGTACCCGTCGTGCCGGTCATAGGGGCCACCTCACTTGTACATGGTCTGGTTCATGGTTCCGGGGGCGTACGCGTCGGGATCGACCCAGACGTTGATCAGCGACGGCTTCCCGGACTCACGGGCGCGCCGCAGCGCGGGGCCGATGTCGGCGGGGTCGCGGACCTCCTCGCCGTAGCCACCCAGCATCTGAGCGAACTTGTCGTAGTGGACGTCGCCGAGGGTGTTGCCGACCCGCTCGCGCTCCAGGCCGTACTTCTGGGCCTGGCCGTAACGGATCTGGTTCATCGAGGAGTTGTTGCCGACGATGCCGACGAAGGGGAGGTCGTAGCGGACGAGTGTCTCGAAGTCCCAGCCGGTCAGGGAGAACGCGCCGTCGCCGAAGAGCGCGACGACCTCCTTGTCGGGCCGCGCCTGCTTGGCCGCGAGCACGAACGGCACCCCGACGCCGAGCGTGCCGAGCGGACCCGGGTCCATCCAGTGCCCGGGCGACTTGGGCTGCACGACCTGACCGGAGAAGGTGACGATGTCGCCGCCGTCGCCGATGTAGATCGAGTCCTCGGTGAGGAAGTCGTTGATCTCGCTGACCAGCCGGTACGGGTGGATGGGCGAGGCGTCGGACCGAAGGCTCGGCAGCCGCTTCTCCAGGGCGGTCTGCTCGGCCGCGCGCAGCTCGTCCAGCCACTCCTTGCGCTTGGACGCACCCCCGTTGACGCGCCCGGAGGCGGCCTCGGTCACCGACTTCAGCACCAGGCCGGCGTCGCCGACGATGCCGAGGTCGATGTCGCGGTTCTTGCCGACGGTGCGGTAGTCGAGGTCGATCTGCACGACGGTCGCGTCCGGCGACAGCCGCTTGCCGTACCCCATGCGGAAGTCGAAGGGAGTGCCGACGATCACGATGACGTCGGCGTTGGAGAAGGCGTACCGGCGCGATAGCTGGAAGTGGTGCGGGTCGCCGGGCGGCAGCGTGCCGCGGCCGGCGCCGTTCATGTAGGCGGGGACGTTGAGGGTGCGCACCAGCTCGACGGCCGCCTCGGTGCCCCGGGTCGTCCACACCTGACTGCCGAGCAGGATGGCCGGCTTCTCGGCGTGGACCAGCAGGTCGGCGAGGCGTTCGACGGCCTCGGGGTCACCGGCGGAGCGGGTGGAGGCCCGGTAGGCGCCCGGCTGGGGCACCCGCGCCTTCGCCGTCGGCACCTTGGCGTCGAGGACGTCGCGGGGGATCTCCAGGAAGGAGGGCCCGGGGGCGCCGTGGTAGCACTCGCGGAACGCCATGGAGACCATGTCGGCGGCACGGGCCGTGTCCGGCACGGCCGCCGCGAACTTGGTGATGGGCGTCATCATGTCGACGTGGGGCAGGTCCTGCAGGGACCCCATCTTGTGCTGGGTGAGGGCGCCTTGACCGCCGATGAGCAGCATCGGTGACTCGGCGCGGAAGGCGTTGGCGACGCCGGTGACGGCGTCGGTGGTGCCGGGCCCGGCGGTGACGACCGCGCAGCCGGGCTTGCCGGTGATGCGGGCGTAGCCGTCGGCGGCATGGGCGGCGACCTGCTCGTGACGGACGTCGACGACCTCGATGCCCTCGTCGACGCAGCCGTCGTAGATGTCGATGATGTGGCCGCCGCAGAGGGTGTAGATGCGGTCGACCCCCTCGGCCTTCAGTGCCTTGGCTACGAGATGACCACCGGAGATGACGTCCTGGGTGTCGTCGGGCATGGCGAAGTCCTGTCCCTTCGTAGGGGGTGGGAGGGGTCTCGCGGTACATTGCATACAGTCGACGAATACTGTATGAACCTTGTTATCCCGCATCCGGTGGGTGGTGTCCAGGGGGCGTGCGGCACTTTCGAGTCAGGAGCCGGAATGGACCTGTACGAACACCAGGCAAGGGAACTCTTCGCAGAACACGGCATCGTGGTGCCACGGGCGGAGGTCACGGACTCCGCCAAGGAGGCCCGCGAGATCGCCCGCCGGCTCGGCGGCCGGGTCGTCGTCAAGGCGCAGGTGAAGACCGGCGGGCGCGGCAAGGCGGGCGGCGTGAAACTCGCCGCGGACCCCGCCGCCGCCGAGCTCACCTCCCGTCAGATCCTCGGCATGGACATCAAGGGCCACACCGTCGGCACGGTCATGCTGGCCGAACCCGTCGACATCGACGCCGAGTTCTACGTGTCCTACGTCCTCGACCGCGCGGCGGGACGCTTCCTCGCGATCGCGTCCGCGGAAGGCGGCATGGAGATCGAGGAGGTCGCGGCCACCCGGCCCGAGGCCGTCGCGCGCGTCCCCGTCGACCCCGCCGAGGGCGTCACCTCGGCGAAGGCCCGCGAGATCGCCGAAGCCGCCGGACTGCCGCCGCAGGCCGTCGACGTCCTCGTGCGCCTGTGGCAGGTGCTGGTCCGCGAGGACGCCCTCCTCGTCGAGGTCAACCCGCTCGTGCGCACCAGGCAGGGCCACATCCTCGCCCTCGACGGCAAGGTCACCCTCGACGACAACGCCCGTTTCCGGCAGGCCCGCTGGGGCGCCGACGGCACCGGGCACGACGACGCGCTGGAGGCGGCCGCCGCCGCCAAGGGCCTCAACTACGTCAAGCTCGACGGCGAGGTCGGCGTCATCGGCAACGGCGCCGGTCTCGTCATGTCCACCCTCGACGTCGTCGCCGGCTGCGGCGCCCGGCCCGCCAACTTCCTCGACATCGGCGGCGGCGCCTCCGCCCAGGTCATGGCCGACGGCCTCTCCGTCATCCTGTCCGACCCGGACGTGAAGTCCGTCCTCGTCAACGTCTTCGGCGGCATCACCGCCTGCGACACCGTCGCCGACGGCATCGTCCGGGCCCTGGACACCGTCCGGTTGACCAAGCCGCTCGTCGTCCGCCTCGACGGCAACAACGCCGCCCGTGGCCGGGCCATCCTCGACGAGCACGCCCATCCGCTGGTCCAGCAGGCCACCACCATGGACGGCGCCGCCGAGCGCGCCGCCCGACTCGCCGCCGCCACCGCCTGAGGAGACATGACGACATGGCCATCCATCTCACCAAGGAGAGCAAGGTCCTCGTCCAGGGCATGACCGGCGGCGAGGGCATGAAGCACACCCGGCGGATGCTCGCCGCCGGCACGAACGTCGTCGGCGGCGTCAACCCGCGCAAGGCCGGCCACACCGTCGACTTCGACGACCGGGCCGTCCCCGTCTTCGGCTCCGTCGCCGAGGGCATCGACGCGACCGGCGCCGACGTCACCGTCGTCTTCGTCCCGCCCGCCTTCGCCAAGACGGCCGTCATCGAGGCCGCCGACGCCGGCATCCAGCTCGCCGTCGTCATCACCGAAGGCATCCCCGTCCACGACACCGTGGCCTTCACCACCCACGCCCGTGCACGCGGCACCCGCGTCATCGGCCCCAACTGCCCCGGCCTCATCACGCCCGGCCAGTCCAACGCGGGCATCATCCCGCCCGACATCACCAAGCCCGGCCCCATCGGCCTGGTCTCCAAGTCCGGCACCCTCACCTACCAACTCATGTACGAACTGCGGGACATCGGCTTCTCCACCTGCGTCGGCATCGGCGGCGACCCCGTCGTCGGCACCACCCACATCGACTGCCTCGCCGCGTTCCAGGACGACCCCGACACCGAACTGATCGTGCTCATCGGGGAGATCGGCGGCGACGCCGAGGAGCGCGCCGCCGCCTACATCCGCGACCACGTCACCAAGCCGGTCGTCGGCTACATCGCCGGATTCACCGCGCCCGAGGGCAAGACCATGGGGCACGCGGGCGCGATCGTCTCCGGCTCCTCCGGCACGGCCACCGCGAAGAAGGAGGCTTTGGAGGCCGTGGGCGTACGCGTCGGCCGTACCCCCACCGAGACCGCCCGCCTCGTCCTGGACCGCCTCACCACCGGCGCGTGACCTCACTCATAGTCCACGCGCGGTCACTTACCGGCGTGCCCGCCCCTCGCTAGCGTCCCTCCCAGCCATCACCACCGCCCCCGACTGTGCACCGAGAGCGGAGACCCCTTGGCCACCACCCTCACCCTCAAATCCGGCACCTCCTGGGCCGACGCCTGGCAACGCTGCCTCGCCGTCGCCCCGGAGGCGTTCCGCGACGACCGCGTCCTCAACCTCTGGAACGGCGCCTGGCAGGCGGACGGCCGCGCGCTGCCCGCCACCAGCCCCGTCGACGGCAGCCCCATCGCCGGCCCGCCCCGCCTGGACGCGGCCACCGCCCACCAGGCCGTACGCGCCTCGCTGGACCAGCACCGGGCCTGGCGGCACGTCCCCCTCGACGAACGGCGGGCCCGCGTCGCCGCCACCCTCGACGCCCTCGCCCAGCACCGCGACCTGCTCGCCCTCCTCCTCGTCTGGGAGATCGGCAAGCCCTGGCGCCTCGCGACGGCGGACGTCGACCGCGCCATCGACGGCGTCCGCTGGTACGTCGACGGCATCGAACCGATGATCGCGGACCGGGCCCCGCTCGACGGACCCGTCTCCAACATCGCCAGCTGGAACTACCCGATGAGCGTGCTCGTTCACGCAGTGCTGGTACAGGCCCTGGCGGGCAACGCGGTCATCGCCAAGACCCCGACCGACGGCGGTGTCGCCTGTCTGACCCTGGCCTGCGCGCTCGCCGCCCGCGAGGGGATCCCCGTCACCCTCGTCAGCGGCAGCGGAGGCGAGCTGTCCCAGGCGCTGGTGCGGGCGCCCGAGATCGGCTGCGTCTCCTTCGTCGGCGGCCGCGACACCGGCGCGGCGGTGGCCACGGCCGTCGCCGACCTCGGCAAGCGCCACATCCTCGAACAGGAAGGACTCAACACCTGGGGCATCTGGAACTATTCGGACTGGGACACGCTCACGGCCGTCGTCCCCAAGCTCTTCGACTACGGCAAACAGCGCTGCACGGCCTACCCGCGCTTCGTCGTCCAACGCGAGCTGTTCGACGACTTCCTGGCGGCCTACCTCCCCGCCGTCCGCACCCTGCGGATCGGGCACCCCCTGGCGGTCGAGCAGCCCGACGACCCGTACCCGAGCCTGGACTTCGGCCCGGTGATCAACGCCGCCAAGGCCAAGGAGCTCCACGACCAGGTGGCGGAGGCGATCGACCGGGGCGCCGTCCCGCTGCACCGCGGCCGGCTGTCCGACGCCCGCTTCCTGCCCGGCCAGGACACCTCGGCGTACGTCCAGCCGGTCACCCTGCTGAACCCACCGCGGTCCTCCCCGCTGCACCACGCCGAACCGTTCGGCCCGGTCGACACGATCGTCCTGGCCGACACCGAGGCGGAGCTCCTGGCCGCCATGAACGCCTCCAACGGCGCCCTGGTCGCCACGCTCTCCACCGACGACGGCGCTACGTTCGCTCGCCTGGCCCCGCAGATCCGAGCCTTCAAGGTCGGCCACGGCACACCCCGCTCCCGCGGCGACCGCGACGAACTCTTCGGCGGCTTCGGCGCGTCCTGGCGCGGCGCGTTCGTCGGCGGCGAACTGCTGGTGCGCGCGGTGACGCAGGGGCCGACGGGGGAGAGGCTGCCGGGGAACTTCCCGGAGTACCAGCTGCTGCCCTGAGCGCGGGCGCGGGAGCGGCTGGCGGGTTCCCCGGCACCAGTCCCTCCCTGACCGTGGGCACCCGGACCGACCGGGGCATCGGCGGGCCGGCCGGTCGCGTCCGGTCAACTGATGCCCTGCCGGTCCGGGCGCAGCGCGAACGCGCGGTCGGAGGCGTTGGGGACGGTCTCCTCGACCGCCTGACGCAGCAGCTCGCGATGCCGCAGCAGCGGCTCCCGCCGGTCCGGGGGAGCGAGGAGCAGCAGATCGTCCAGCCCCGCCAGCAGGCGCCGGGTCACCTGGGGGCTGTCGGCGCCGCACCCCCGTACCTCGGTGAAGCCGAGATCCACCAGCTCGGTCCAGCCCGGCACCGGCAGCACCAGACGCACGGCGCCGCCCCGGTCCCGGTGCACGGCCTCGTCCAGCGGACGCCGGGACAGCGCCGCGAGGAACTGCACGATCCGGTCGAGGGCCTGCACGGCGGTCGTCGGGTCGTTGACCGCCGGGGACAGGGCGCGCAGCGCGATGTCCGACAGCTGCCGCAGCCCGAACCCGAGGTCCTGGTGGAACGTCCGCTCCACACCGACGGACGTGGTGCGGCGCAACGCTCCCGCCGGCGGCGCCGCCCCGCCGTGCACGGCCAGCAGTGGCGTACCCGGCACCACGAAGTCCCCGATGCGCGGGACCAGCCGCAGCACGACCCCGTGCCGGCGGGCCACCCGCACGAGCCTCGTGATGTGCACGTCCCGCAGCACCCCGGCCCGCCCGTCGTGCGGTACCCAAGCCGTCGGCGACCCGAGGTCGGACACCCTCGGCCCGCCCGCGGAGGCCGGCATCGCCGCCACCATCCGGAAGGACTCCGCGGCGATCCGCGCGATCACATGACTGATCCGCATGAGCCGCAGCGTGCCGTTCACGTACAGCACGAACAGCAGCAGACTCAGCGCCACCATGCACAGCGTCAGGACCGACTGCACGAGCGGCAGCGTCGTCACCTTCCGCGGATCGTCGGTGGTGTCGAACGACGTCAGCACCAGCAGACTCAGCACGAAGGTCGCCAGGAAGACGGCGAACGTCGCCTTGGTGATCCGGCTGCGCACGAAGAGCCGCACCACCCGCGGGGTGAACTGCCCGCTCGCCATCTGGACGGCCACCAGCGAGATGCTGAAGACCACCCCGATGAACGTCATCATGGCCGACCCGACCGCGTTCACGACGGTCTTGGCGTCCTCCGCGAACCGCAGCAGATCCTCGAGGGACGCGTAGTCGCCATCCTCGCGCAGCGCGTCCACGATCGCCGTGTCGAGCGCCTGCGCCGCCAGCCAGACGACGAAGACGACCACCATCGCGGCCGTCGGCGCGAACCAGAAGGTGTCCCGGAGATGCTCCCGGAAAGGAGACAGCGCCCGCGGACGACGCCGCCCCGCTGCCGGGCCCTGCGTAACCAGCCAGTCACTCATGGTGCGACCCTAGGCGCGCCGGACCGCGAGGTCCGGGACCCCCGCCCGGCGGAAGGAAACGCAGGTGAAAGGCACTCCGAAAGCTTGGTATTGTTGTCCATGTCGCCGACGGGACACCCCGGCGCGGCGGCGCACACCTGGTCCGGGTGGCGGAATGGCAGACGCGCTAGCTTGAGGTGCTAGTGCCCTTTATCGGGCGTGGGGGTTCAAGTCCCCCCTCGGACACACAGCACAACGGATTACCGGTCGAGTCGCATGACTCACCGGTATTTCGTCGTTTCGGGGCCTTTCTCGCGAAGACGGCTCCGTCGGTGACGGCGAGGAACCCGCCGCGCGCTGACCACGATCGCCCCGCCCTGAGCCGCGCCCGCTTCCCCCGTCACTGATACTGAGGAAATGGGCAAACTAGGGCGATACGCCCCAGCGCGCCGACAGGGCGACCGCGTGCCCCCCAGGGGCGGGGACGACCGTGTGCCGCCCCCCGAGGGCGGGGGCGATCCTGTGCCCCCCGGGGGCGGGGCGCCGGTAGCCGCGCCGAAGGCCCGGCACCGTTCGGCGGGCCGACGCCTGCTGTCGTGGCGTAAGCCGCGCAGCGTCGCCGGTCAGGTCTTCCTGCTCCAGTTCGTCGTGGTCCTGCTGCTGATCGCCACCGCCGTGACGGCCCTCGTGATCCAGGACCGCAACCGCGCGCTCCAGGAGGCCAAGGACCGGTCCCTGGTGACGGCCGAGGCGTTCGCGAACGCCCGGGGCACCGCCGCGGCCATGGAGAGCGACGACCCGACGGCCGAGCTGCAGCCCCATGCCGAGGCGGTGCGCAAGAAGACCGGCGTCGACTACGTCGTGGCGCTGAGCCCTTACGGCTTCCGGTGGACGCACCCGGACAAGGACCAGATCGGCAAGCACGTCTCCACCTCCTACGGCAACGCGCTCGAGGGCGAGCCCCACCAGACCACCTTCGACAGCAGCCTCGGGAAGGCGGTCGACTCGACGGTGGCCGTCTTCAACGACAAGGGCGACGCGGTCGGCCTCGTCACCGTGGGCGTCACGGTCGACAAGGTGACCGGGGTCGTGCAGGAGCAGCTGCCCGTGATCTTCGCCGCCGGCGGTGTCGCACTGCTGCTCGCCGCGGGCGGATCGGCGCTGGTCAGCGGGCGTCTGCGACGGCAGACCCGGGGCCTCGGCCCCATCGAGATGACCCGGATGTACGAGCACCACGACGCCGTGCTGCACGCGGTCCGCGAAGGCGTGCTCATCCTCGACGGCGACGGCGGGCTGCTGCTGGCCAACGACGAGGCACGCCGGCTGCTCGCCCTGCCCCCGGACGCCGAGGGCAGACCGGTCACCGAACTCGGTCTGAGCCCGCCCCTGGCCGACCTGCTGGCATCGGGCCGGGCCGTCACGGACCTGGTCTTCCTGGCCGGCGACACCCTGCTCGCGGTCAACGTGCGACCGGTGGGCCCCCGCGAGGGCTGCGTGGCCACTCTGCGGGACACCACCGAGCTGCGCGCGCTCGCCGGCCGGGCGGATGTGGCGGGCGGGCGCCTGCAGCTGCTCTACGAGGCCGGCACCCGCATCGGCACCACCCTCGACATCGGACGCACCGCCGAGGAACTGACCGAGGTCACCGTCCCGCGCTTCGCCGACTTCGCCACCGTCGAACTGGTGAAGTCCGTGCTGCACGGCGACGAGCCCACCGGGGTGAGCACGGAGATGCGCCGCGTCGCGGTCGCGGGCATCCGGGACGACCCGCCCTTCCGGCCCGTCGGCACGCTGATCCGCTACCAGCCCGGCAACCCCGTCACCACGGGAGTCACCACCGGCCGGCCGGTCCTGGTGGCCGACCTCGCCGCTTCCGACGGCTGGCGGGCCCAGGACCCGGGACGCGCGGGGCGCCTCATCGCGTACGGGATGCACTCCATGATCTCGGTGCCGCTGCGGGCCCGGGGCCAGTTGCTCGGGGTCGTGCAGTTCTGGCGCTCGGAGCAGGACCCCTTCGAGGACGACGACCTGTCCCCGGCGGAGGAACTCGCCACCCGCGCCGCCGTCTGCATCGACAACGCGCGCCGCTACACCCGCGAGCACACCACGGCCGTCACCCTCCAGCGCAGCCTGCTGCCCGGCACGCTCCCCGAGCTGTCCGCGCTGGAGGTCGGGCACCGGTACCTGCCCGCGCAGGCCGGGGTGGGCGGCGACTGGTACGACGTCATCCCGCTGCCCGGGGCCCGGGTCGCCCTGGTGGTCGGGGACGTGGTCGGACACGGTCTGCACGCCGCCGCCACCATGGGGCGTCTGAGGACCGCCGTGCACAACTTCGCCGCGCTCGACCTGCCGCCGGACGAGCTCCTCGCCCACCTGGACGACCTCATCGCCCGGATCGACCACGACGCGGCGGTCGAGGGCGACACCGAGGCCATCACCGGGGCCACCTGCCTCTACGCGGTCTACGACCCGGTCTCCGGGCTGTGCGTCCTCGCCCGGGCCGGCCACCCCGGACCGGCGCTCGTCTCGCCCGACGGCTTCGTGACCTTCCCCGACATCCCCGTCGCCCCGCCGCTCGGCGTGGGCGCCGGGCTGCCGGTCGAGACCGCCGAGCTCCGGCTCGCCGCCGGCAGCCGGCTGGTCCTCTACACCGACGGCCTGGTCGAGGCCCGGGACCGGGACATCGACGTCGGGCTCGGCATGCTGCGGGAGGCGCTGGCCGCCACGCACGGTGCCAGTCTGGACGACACGTGCGAGGCGGTGCTCGACGCGATGCTGCGCACCAGGCCGAGCGACGACGTCGCCCTGCTCGTCGCACGCACCCGGCTGCTCGACCCGGACCAGGTCGCGGAGTGGGACGTGCCCGACGACCCGGCCGCCGTCCCCCGGATCCGTGCCGAGGCCGGCCGCAGGCTGGAGTCCTGGGGGCTCGGCGAGGCGGCCTTCACCACCGAGCTGATCCTCAGCGAACTGGTGACGAACGCCATCCGGTACGGCCGGAGCCCCATCGGCCTGCGGCTGCTGCGCGACCACGACGGCCTGATCTGCGAGGTCGCCGACGGCACCAGCACCTCCCCGCATCTGCGCCGGGCCACCTTCACCGACGAGGGGGGCCGCGGTCTGTTCCTCGTGGCGCAGATGTCCCGTCGCTGGGGTACCCGCTACACCGACCGGGGCAAGATCATCTGGGCTGAGCTGGCGCTCGACGGGGGAGCCGCCGGGGACCTGAGCGGACTCCTCGACCTGTGAGGCGTCAAGGCCGCGGCGACGCGATCAGGAACTCTCGTCGACCGTGAGGTACGGGATCTTGGCCGGGTCCCGGCCGAAGGCGGCCCCGAGATAGACGGCCGACAGCTTGGCGAGCGTCCCGTCGTCGATGAGCTGTCTGATGACCCGGTTCAGTTCGGTGCGGTTGCGCGAGCCCATCGGGTAGAGGGCGCCGTAGCCCTGGTCGGTCCGGTACTGGCCCACCAGGCTCACCTTGCTGCCCTCCTTCTGGGCGTACGGCAGCAGGATCGTCGTGTCGTGGACGACCGCGTCGATCCGGCCGTCCTCCAGCGCCGTGATCATCTCCGGGTCGTTGGCGTAGGCCGTGACGGGCTTGACCGGTTTGATGCGGTCCTCCACGAACTGCTCGCCCGTGGTGCCCTCGGCCACCCCGATCCGCACATCGCTGATGTTGTCCTCGTCGATCCGCTCGCCGTCCCTGATCAGCAGGCCGAGGGTGGAGGAGAGGTAGGGCGGGGAGAACTCGGCGACCTCGCTGCGTTCCGGCGTGATCGTGATCTGCGCAAGCGCCAGGTCGAAGTCCTTGGTGCGGCCGGACACGACCTCCGGGAAGGGGGCGTTCTTCACGTCGACTCGGTCGAGTCCGGAGCGGTAGGCGATGTTGGCGGCCATGCAGTACTCGTAGCCGCTTTTGACGGAGTCCGGGGTGTCACCGTTCCACCAGCCCGGCGCGGGCAGGGTCGTCTTGACCGTGAGCGCTCCGGCCGTCTCGGGGGTCAGATGGAACTCGCCGTGCCGCCCCGAGACGTCGCAGTCGCCGTAGCGGACCTTCGACGCCTTCGTCCCGTCCTGGTCGCATGCCGAGGTCACGACGATGAGCGCCCCGCTGACAGCCAGAGAGACGATCGCTGCCGCGGCGCGCATCATTGCACCTCCGGTAGGGGCAAACTGCTGGATTCACCATAAATCACCCAGGGCCGTACGGTGGGCGAACCACAGGGACACCGATGGCCGAAGCGCGCCGAGGCCCCCACGCCCGGTGGCGGACGTGGGGGCCTCGGCGGTGTCGGGCGCGCTCAGGGGGCCAGGGTGGCGGCGACCTCTTCGGAGGCGGGAGTCGTGGCGGACTCGTCCTCCTCCAGCCGCACGTCCTTCGTCTCCTTGCCCACCAGCAGGGCGATCAGCGTCAGCACCGCCATCGAGGAGAGGTAGACGCCGACCAGCCACGGCGATCCGTCGCCCGCCTCCCACAGGGCCACCGCGATGAACGGGGCGACAGCGGCGCCGAGGATCGAGCTGACGTTGTACGAGATGCCGGACCCGGTGTAGCGCATGCTCGTCGGGAACAGCTCCGGCAGCAGCGCGCCCATGGGGCCGAACGTCATGCCCATCAGGGTGAAGCCCAGCACCAGCCACAGCACCACGCCGAGCGTGCCCAGGCCGATGAGCGGCACCCACACCAGTCCGAAGACGACGATGCCCGCGGTGACCCAGGCCAGGGTGGTGCGGCGGCCGTACCGGTCGGCGAGCGGGCCGGAGACCAGGGTGAACACCGCGAAGAACAGCACACCGAAGATCATCATCAGCACGAAGGTGGTGTAGCTGTAGCCCAGTCCGGGCACGGCGGCGTCCGTCGCGGTCCGGCCGTAGCTCAGCGAGAACGTGGTCATCAGGTAGAAGAGCACGTACGTCGCCAGCATGAAGAAGGTGCCGAGGATCAGCTGCTTCCAGTGGGTGCGGACCACTGCCGCCAGCGGCAGCCTGCGCACCAGCCCGGCCTCCCGGGTCTTCGCGAACACCGGCGACTCGACCAGGCGCATCCGCACCCACAGGCCGATCGCGACCATCACGGCCGAGAACAGGAACGGCACCCGCCATCCCCAGCTCAGGAAGGCGTCCGAGGGCTGGGACGGGTCGGTGCCGGCCGCGGACGGCATCAGCGCGCCCATGATCAGGAACAGCCCGTTGCCGATGATGAAGCCGAGCGGCGCGCCCAGCTGCGGGAACGTGCCGAACAGGGCGCGTTTACCGCTCGGGGCGTTCTCGGTGGCGACCAGCGCCGCACCGCTCCACTCGCCACCGAGCGCGAAGCCCTGCGCCAGGCGCATCAGCACCAGCAGTGCGGTGGCGACCCAGCCGGCCTGCGCGTAGGTGGGCAGCACGCCGATCAGGAAGGTGGCGATGCCCATGGTGAGGAGCGAGGTCACCAGCGTGCCCTTGCGGCCGAGGCGGTCACCGAGGTGCCCGAAGACGACGGCTCCGATCGGGCGGGCGACCATGGCGGCGCCGAACACCGCGAACGACGACAGCAGGGCCGACGTCGGGTCGCTGCTCGGGAAGAACAGCTTCGGGAACACCAGGACGGCCGCGGTCGCGTAGATGTAGAAGTCGTAGAACTCGATCGTCGTCCCGATGAGGCTGGCGACGAGGACACGGGACCGCGAGTTGACGGGGGTGCCTGCGGGACTGCTGGTGGGTGCGGACATCTCTCGGTCTTTCGAGGGGGGACGGTCGCGGCGGCGCGTGCCGACGGACCCGCACGGCGGCGCCCGGTCCCCGTCGCGTCACGGGGATAGGTGCACAGTGCAGGTAGATCGAAGACTCTCAGACATCTCATGAAGCAGGAATCTCATCTCGTCATGTGAGACGGCTGAGAGGTGGCTGCGGGGGTGCGGTGGTGGGCGAGGGCTCGGCAAAAACCCGTGGCACGGGGCGAGAGGGCCTCCCTACACTCACAGCGGGACGCCGCCCGCGACGGGCGGCGCCGTCACGACCGACGACGAGGGGAGACAGGCCGTGTGTGCCCACACCGCCACCGCCGCTCCCCGGTCCCGGTCCCGCCGGACCGAGGTGATCCTGGTGTCCCCGGCCGCCCGGTGCCCGCTGCGCGCCCGGCACCGGACCCCCGTGACGCACGTCTGACCCAGCACCCCCGCCCCGCCGTGGGCCCGCGCTGCCGTGCGCCGGGACATCGCGCCGCCCTCTTCCGGACCATCCGAAAGGCCACCGGCCGTGCGCACGCACATCCAGACCCACACCCTCGCCGCCGTCCGCAACCTCGGCATCCTCGCCCACGTCGACGCCGGCAAGACCACCGTCACCGAGCGGATCCTGTACGCCACCGGCACCACCCACAAGCGGGGCGAGGTCCACGACGGCACGACCGTCACCGACTTCGACCCGCAGGAGCGCGACCGGGGCATCACGATCTTCGCCGCCGCGGTGAGCTGCGACTGGGACGGGCATCGCGTCAACCTCATCGACACCCCCGGCCACGTCGACTTCGCCGACGAGGTCGAGCGGGCGCTGCGCGTGCTCGACGGCGCGGTCGCCGTGTTCGACGCCGTCGCCGGCGTCGAGCCTCAGACCGAGTCGGTGTGGCGGCAGGCGGACCGGCACGGCGTGCCGAGGATCGCCTTCGTCAACAAGCTGGACCGCGCGGGCGCGGACCTCGACCGGGCCGTGGCGTCGATCCGGGAGCGGCTGCACCCGGTGCCGCTGGCCGTGCAGCTGCCGATCGGCACCGAGGACGGCTTCCGCGGGGTCGTCGACCTCGTACGGATGCGGGCGCTGATGTGGGCCGACGACGGCACCCGCACGGTCGGGGACGTGCCGGAGGAACTGCGGGCGCAGGCCCTGCGGCGCCGGCGCCTGCTGGAGGAGGCCGTGGCCGAACTGCACGCCGAGGCGCTGGAGGAGTTCTGTACGCGGGGGACCGTGTCGCCCGGGACGCTGACGGCCGCCCTGCGCGAGGTCACCCGCACCGGGGAGGGCGTCGTCGTGCTGTGCGGCTCGGCGTACCGCAACCGCGGTGTGGAGCCGTTGCTCGACGCGGTGGTGGCGTACCTGCCGTCGCCGCTGGACGTACCGCCGGTCCACGACACACAGGACCCGCACGAGCGGCGTCCGGCCGACCCGGCGGCGCCCTTCGCCGGGCTGGCGTTCAAGGTGAGCGCCACGCCGACCGGCCGGCTGACCTACGTACGGGTGTATTCGGGAACGATCGGGAAGGGGGACACCGTGCTGGACACCAGCGCCGGGCGCACCGAGCGGATCGGGCGGATCCTGCGCGTGCAGGCCGACCGGCACGCCCAGGTCGACCACGCCGTCGCCGGGGACATCGTCGCCGTCGTCGGCCTGAAGTCGGCTCGCGCGGGCTCCACGCTGTGCGCGCCGGACGCCCCCCTCGTCCTGGAACCGCCCGGCGTGGCCGACCCGGTGGTGTCGGTCGCCGTGGAGGCACGCAGGTCCACCGACACGGACCGGCTGGCCGCGGCGCTGGCCCGGCTGGCCGAGGAGGACCCGTCGCTGGTCGTCCGCACCGACGCGGAGACCGGGCAGACGCTGCTGTCCGGGATGGGCGAACTGCATCTGGAGGTCGCGGTGGAGAGGATCAGGCGCGAGACCGGCCTGGACGTCGCCGTCGGGCGGCCGAGGGTGTCGTACCGCGAGACCGTCGGCCGCGGAGTGCGCGGCTTCGTCTTCCGGCACGTCAAACAGGACGGCGGCGCGGGTCAGTTCGCGCACGTCGTGCTCGACGTCGAACCGCTGGAGGCCGGGTCCGGCTTCATGTTCCGCTCGGCCGTGGTCGGCGGCCGGGTGCCGCAGGAGTACGTCCGTGCCGTGGAGGCCGGCTGCCGCGACGCCCTCGGCGAGGGCCCGCTCGGCGGGCACCAGGTGACCGGGGTGCGCGTCACGCTCACCGACGGGGCGACGCATGTGAAGGACTCGTCCGACACCGCGTTCCGCACCGCCGGCCGCCTCGGCCTGCGCGAGGCGCTGCGCTCCTGCGCGATGGTGCTGCTGGAACCGGTCGCGGAGGTGACGGTCACCGTGCCGGAGGACGCCGTCGGCACCGTCCTCGGTGACCTGGCGGCACGCCGCGGCCGCGTCTCGGGTTCGGTCACCCGGGCGGGCGCGGCGGTCGTCACGGCGACGGTGCCCCTGGCCGAACTGTTCGGCTACGCGACCCGGTTGCGCAGCCGCACGCAGGGCCGCGGCACCTTCACGACCCGCCCGACGGGTTACGCCCCGGCCCCGACGGCACCTGCCACCCGGTGACGGAAGGGGCGGCCCCACCTGGAGTACGGGTGGGGCCGCTCCCGCTGCTTCGGCGCGTGAACTGACCGGGATCCCCGGCATCGTCGCTCAGCCGGCGATGTCGACCCCGTAGCTCCGGGCGAGGGTGTCGAGCCCATGGTCGTAACCCTGACCGACGGCCCGCAGGCGCCACAGCGGACCCCTGCGGTAGATCTCCGCGAGCAGCATCGTGCGCTCGGTGGTGGCTGCGTCCAGGGTGGCCCGTGCGAAGGGTGCTTCGCTGCTGCCGGCGGCCGCACCGATCTGGACAGCGCCGACGGTTCCGAAGGTGGCGGCGCCGTCGATGGCGGCGGCGACGACGATCTTCCGCGTCGAGGGTGGCAGGGACGCCAGGTGCAGGGCGATGGTCTGTTCGGCAGGGCCGCCGGTCAGCAGGCGTGCCGTTCCGGCGGGGTTCTCCGGGGCTCCGTAGAAGATGAAGTCCTCGTCGAAGGCGACCTGTTCGTCCTCGTCGAGGAGGAAGGCCACCACGTCGATCTCACCGTCGGACTGCGGAGCCCAGCCGGCGGTGACGTACCACTCCGATGTGGGGCCGCTGTGCGGCATCGGCAGGTCGATCACGCCGCCTCTGGGCATCACGTGCGGTTCCTGGACCCGGAGCGTCGACGGCCTGCGATCCGTGGTGGTCGGAGACGTCAGCCAGTGGAGGTCGCGCACGGGGAGTTCGAGAGCGGTGATGCGCTTCATGCGCCGGTCGCCTTCTCCTCCTGGCAGGAGTACGACGTCGGTGACACTGGCGGACAGGTTGATCGCCGCGGACCCGCCCAGCTCGACGATGCGAAGACGAGCCGCCGCGGCATCGGCGTGGACGCCGCCGAGTACCAGTACCCGCCGCCCGGACAGCGGCTTGTCCGACGTGTCGGCGAGGGGCACCGGTCGACGCGGCGAGGGAACCGGCACGGGATCGGAGACCTCGGGGGCAGCCGCCGCTTCCGGCGGGGCCACGACCGAGGCCGTGGAGGGCCCTGGTGTCACGGGCTCGATCTGTTCTGCTGCGGGCTCGGCCACCGGGGCGACCGTGCCGGCCGGCACCTCATGCGCTGTGCCCGGCCGTACGTCGGTCAGCAGTCGGAGGAAGGTCTGTTCGTCGATGACCGGTACGCCCTCGGCGAGGGCCCGTCGGGCCTTGGCCGAACGGGACGCCGTGTCGTTGGTGACCAGCACGCTGGTGTGCCGGCTGACGGAGGTCATCATGTTCAGCCCGGCGGCCACCGCCCGTCCGACCAACTCCGCCCGGGCGTGGGCGGTGTCGCCGGTGATCGCGACCTTCATGCCCTGCCGGAGCGGCCCGCCGGGTTCCAGACGTCCCGGATTGCGGTAGGCGCAGGGGGTCTTCGGCGGACTCGGGGTGAACTGGGATTCCGCCCGGGGTGGGCAGGTCACCAGTGGCAGGGGCAGATCCAGCTGAGCCGCTTCGCGCAGCGACGCCCGCAGGACGCCCGCGAGTACCCGGGTGTCGTCCAGCGCGTCGTGCGCCCGCTGCTGCGGGATGCCGTAGTGGGCGGCGAGGGTGCCCAGCTTCATGTCGTCCGTCGGCGGGTCCACCTGGCGGTTCAGAGCCAGGGTGCACAGTCGCTGCGACACCGGCAGCCACATCCGTGCCCGGGCGAACTCGTGGGCGAGGAAGTCGTAGTCGAACTGGGCGTTGTGAGCCACCAGAACACGGTCCTGGAGCATCGCGCCGATCCGCCCGGCCACCTGGTCGAACGTGGGCGCACCCCGCAGCCGCTCGACGGTGAGTCCATGGACATCCACCGGCCCCGGATCGCAGCCCGGGTCGAGGAGCGTCGAGAACTCCCCGGTCTGCTCACCGTCCGGACCGAGCGTGATCACCGCGACGGACAGCACACGGTCCCGTCGGGCCATGAGTCCCGAGGTCTCGACATCGACCAGGGCCCAGTCGTAGGCGTAATCACGCGTGGCCGAAACGTCCAGGAAGGGAGAAGCGAGACTCATGGGGGCCAGGATGATCCGATATACGGTCTCCATTCAACCTAGATCGCTATTTTCCTTCCCAACAGGGTCGCCGGCTGTGCCGCGGCCGAACGCAGCAAGCGTTTGATCGACGGCATGGCGGCAGACCGGACTGCTCTCCATGGGATCAGTGGGAACCACCGGCGGAGCGCGATGAGTGGCAGCCTGCCCTTGTTCCGTTATCACCCGAACGTTGGCGACGGGTGCCGTCCGCGCGGCGAAGCGCGGCCGAACGGTTCGCGGGCGAATTCTCGGACTCCGGTGGGCTCGAGGGTGTCGGTGAGGCCGTCCTGCATGAGGTCACCCGGCGCACCCCCCTGGATTTCGCGCCTGGCAGGATCCGCACTGGCTCGTCCACTGCGGGGGCCTCCTTCGTGGGCGAAGTCGGATACGCCCGGCTGGCGGCGCATCCCGAAGTCCTCGACCTGCTGCGGACCTCGGCCGGCATGGGCCACGACGCGACCGTCATGTTCTTCCGCTGCACCGGCTGTGCGACCCACCTCGCCTACGTGGACGCCTCCTGAGCCGCCTGTGCCGGTAGCCGGAAACCGCGATGTGGTCGGCACTCGACCACATCGCGAGTTCCGGGTGTACCGGTGCCCGCCGACAGCGGATCACCTCCGGCCGTCAGGGATACGACACCACCGTCGACGGCACCGTGGACGTCCCCGACGTCGGGGCGCCCGTGTCGTTGATGACGCGTTCGTACTGGCCCTGGCCGCCCAGGGAGACCACCAGGAGGTTGTGGAAGCGGACGTTCGGGCGGGTCGGGGCGGCGAAGCCGTGGTGCTGGACGATCGTCGGGTCGACGTTGTAGTAGCAGTAACTGCCCAGGCCCCAGCCCTCGTGCGAGGTCACCGCGTCGCCCACCCGGTAGGCGGCGTAGCCCTTGACCGAGCCGTTCTGGATGGCCGCCTGGTTCGGGGCGTCGTACGCCTTCTCGTTCTGGAAGAAGATCGTGCGGCCCCGCTGGCCGAACCACTGCACGTCGTACTTGTTGAAGTGCTCGACGAACAGGCCGGTCGCCAGGACGTCGTCGCCGTTGACGACGACGCCGTAGTCGGCGCGGTTGGTCTCCCAGCCGACGCCGTCGCCGTGGTCGGCGCGCCACACCCAGGTGTGGTCGACGATGGTGTGCCGGCTGTTGACCACCATGCTGGTGGTGGCCTTGCCGGGGCCCGCGCCGCCGATGCGGATGAACACGTCCTGGACGGTGGTCGGGTTCGCGGAGTGGTCGCGGGAGGCGCCGGGCGGCCCGATCTCCAACAGGGTCGGGGAGTTGACCGGTCCGGCGTCCACCAGGAAGCCGGCGAGGCGCACCCCGTCGACGTCGGCGACCTTCACCGCCGTGACCCCGCCGTCCGGGATGAGGGTCGCGTAGCCGAGGCCGAGGACGACCGTGTTCGCCCGGTCGATCCGCAGCGGCTGGTCGAGGTGGTAGATGCCGGGGGTCAGGAGCAGGTGCAGGCCCTGGGCCAGCGCCTGGTTGAGCGTCGCCGCCGTCACGCCGGGGCGGGCGACGTAGAACTGGGTGAGCGGCAGGGAGGTGCCGCGCGGGGTGCCGTTGCCCCAGGTCACGCCGCGCGCGTTGGTCCGCTTCTCGGGCAGGAAGACCCGGTACTCGCTGCCCTGGAGATACAGGAACGGCTTCTCGCGGGAGACCGGTGTGGTGGTGAGCGTGGTGTACGGCGGATTGGGGAAGCTCTGCGCGGGGGCGCCCTCGACACCCGAGAACACCATGTTCCAGACGCCGTTGAGCCAGCTGCCGATCGCGCTGTCGCGGGTGTACCACTGTTGCTGCGAGTACGGCCCGACCTGGCCGTCGATCCGGCTGTCCGCGATGTAGCCGCCGCTGGCCCAGCCGTAGCCGCTGGGGGCGAGGTTGAGGCCGCCGCGGACGTGCATCCGGCGGAACGGGGCGGCCTGCGCGACCGCCCAGCGGTTGGTGCCGTTGGCAGGGACGAGGGCGAGGTTCTCCGCCGAACGCCAGAAGTTCTGCGTCGCGTTGCCGTTGAACCAGCCCGCGTCGACGGTGACGTCGCCGTTGATGGTGGTGTCGTCGGGGGACAGGCCGAGGCCCGCGATGGAGGTGTAGAAGCCGAGCTGGGCGTTGAGGCCGTGGTACGTGCCGGGCTTGAACAGCAGGGCGTAGCGGCCGGTGCCGAACTGGGCGGACTCCTGCTGCCGGAACACCTCGTCGAGGCGGGCCTGGATGCCGGGGTTCGACGGGTCGAAGACGAGGACGTTGGGGCCGAGGTCGCCGCCGCCGGGCAGGGCGCGCGGCCTTCTGCGGGGTGCCGGCGCGGCCGACGCGCCGGTCGCCGAACCCAGCACCACGGGTGCGGCGGTGACCGCCGCCGCGGCGCCCAGCAGGGTGCGGCGGCCGACCTGGGGCCGGGAGTCGGACGAGGAGGAATCAGGCATGGGGCGGCTCTCCTTGTTCAGGAAGTGAACGTCGTGGGGTTCGGGAGCGCTCTCTCGCCGCTGAATGGTTCAACCGCGAAATGAAAGAGTCAAGAGGTTGGACAGGAGTCCACGAACTGCGTCCAAAGCCTTGACGCCGACCCGCACAGGGGCTTAACTCACGCTCTAAATTAAGCAGCAGTACCCCCGGAAGGGACACCGGAGCCATGCGCACAACGCGAGCCGCGGCCGTAGCTGCCGTCACCATGTCTCTCGCCCTGGCCGCCACGGCCTGCGGAGGCGGTTCGTCGACGGACGGCGGGGGGTCGAACGACTCCCCGAAGACCCTCACCTACTGGGCCTCGAACCAGGGCGCCAGCATCGAGGTCGACAAGAAGGTCCTCCAGCCCGAACTCGACAAGTTCGAGAAGGAGACGGGCATCAAGGTGAAGCTGGAGGTCGTGCCCTGGTCCGACCTGCTCAACCGCATCCTCACCGCCACCACCTCCGGCCAGGGCCCGGACGTGCTGAACATCGGCAACACCTGGTCCGCCTCCCTCCAGGCCACCGGCGCCCTCCTGCCGTGGGACACGGCGCAGTTCGACAAGATCGGCGGCAAGGACCGCTTCGTCGACTCCGCGCTCGGCTCCACCGGCGCCGAGGGCAAGGACCCGGCCGCCGTCCCGCTGTACTCGATGGCGTACGCGCTCTACTACAACAAGAAGGCGTTCGCCGACGCCGGGATCGCCAAGCCGCCGGCCACCTGGGACGAACTCGTCGCGGACGGCAAGAAGCTCACCGGCGACGGCAAGTGGGCGCTCGGCGTCGAGGGCTCCAACCCCTCCGAGAACATCCACCACGCCGTCGTCTTCGCCAAGCAGCACGGCGCCGACTTCTTCACCGCCGACGGCAAGCCCGACTTCACCTCCGACAAGGCCGTCGCCGGCGTCAAGCAGTTCGTCGACCTGATGGCCAAGGACAAGGTCGTCGCGCCCGGCAACGCCGAGTACGCCCAGAACCAGTCCGTCAGCGACTTCGCCAAGGGCAAGACGGCCATGCTGCTGTGGCAGTCGGCCTCCGCCAACCTCAAGTCCCAGGGCATGAGCGAGGACGACTACGGCATCGCCCCGGTGCCCGTGCAGTCCGGCGCCCCCGGCACCGGCACCGGCGTCAACTCCATGGTCATGGGCATCAACATGGCCGTCTTCAAGAACACCGACAACATCGACGGCGCCACCAAGTTCGTGAAGTTCATGACGAGCGACGCCGAGCAGAAGGTCCTCAACCAGGCCTACAGCTCCATACCGCCGGTCAAGGGCGCCCAGGCCGACGCCGCCTTCAACACCCCGGCGAACGCGGTCCTCAAGGACACCCTCGCCAAGAGCGCCGTCGCCGCACCGCAGGTCGCCGACGAGTCGCAGTTCGAGACCGCCGTCGGTACGGCCATCAAGGGCCTGTTCGCCGACGCGGCCGCCGGACGCAAGGTCACGGAGGACTCGGTGAAGGCCGCCCTCGAGAAGGCCCAGCAGCAGATGCCGGCGAAGTGAGCACGATGACGACCACGGTCCCCACCGAGGCCGCGGTGCGTCCGAGCTCCCCCGGGACGGCGAGCGGCCCCCGCCGCCGTCCCGGGCGGATCCGCCGCATCGGCCTGCCCTACCTGCTCCTCCTGCCCGCCCTGCTCCTCGAACTCCTCGTCCACCTGGTGCCGATGGCCGTCGGCATGGTGATGAGCTTCAAGGAACTCACGCAGTTCTACATCCGCGACTGGACCGCCGCGCCCTGGAACGGCCTCGACAACTACAAGATCTCCGTGGACTTCGACGCCCCGGTCGGCGAGGCACTGCTCCACTCGTTCCTGGTCACGGTCGCCTTCACCCTGCTGTCCGTCGCCCTGTGCTGGGGCATCGGCACCGCCGCCGCGATCTTCATGCAGGACACGTTCCGCGGCCGGGGCCTGCTGCGCGCCCTGTTCCTGGTGCCGTACGCGCTGCCCGTCTACACCGCCGTCATCACCTGGGTCTTCATGTTCCAGCACGACAACGGCCTGGTGAACCACGTCCTGCACGACCAGCTCGGCATCACCGACAAGCCCACGTTCTGGCTCATCGGCGACAACAGCTTCTTCGCGCTGCTGACCGTGTCCGTGTGGAAGGGCTGGCCGTTCGCCTTCCTCATCGTCATGGCCGGCCTGCAGAACATCCCGAAGGAGCTGTACGAGGCCGCCTCCCTCGACGGCGCCGGCATGTGGCAGCAGATCCGCCGGATCACCCTGCCGTCGCTGCGCCCCGTCAACCAGGTGCTCGTCCTCGTCCTGTTCCTGTGGACGTTCAACGACTTCAACACGCCGTACGTCCTGTTCGGCAAGACCGCTCCCGAGGCCGCCGACCTCATCTCCGTGCACATCTACCAGGCGTCCTTCGTCACCTGGAACTTCGGCACCGGCTCGGCGATGTCCGTGCTCCTGCTGCTGTTCCTGCTCGTGGTCACCGGCGTCTACCTCGTGATCACCTCGCGCGGACGGAGGACCGCCGATGTCTGAGTCCGCACCCTCCCTCGCCGGGGCGCACAGGTCCCCGATGGCACCGCCCCGGTCCTTCCTCTGGTCCCGGCGGATCTTCCTCACCCTGCTCACCGGCTTCGTGCTGGTCCCCGTCTACGTCATGGTCTCCAGCTCGCTCAAGCCGCTGGCCGACGTGTCGGGCACCTTCCGCTGGCTGCCCAGCGGGCTGACGATCCGCCCCTACATCGACATCTGGTCGACGGTGCCGCTCGCGACGTACTTCGTGAACTCGCTGATCGTGGCGGGCGCGGCGACGGTCTGCTCGGTGGTGATCGCGGTCTTCTCCGCGTACGCCGTCAGCCGCTACGACTTCCGCGGCAAGCGGGTCTTCACGGTCACCGTCCTGTCCACGCAGATGTTCCCGGGCATCCTCTTCCTGCTCCCGCTGTTCCTCCTCTACGTCAACATCGGCAACGCCACCGGCATCGCCCTGTTCGGCAGCCGCGGCGGCCTGATCCTGACGTATCTGACCTTCTCCCTGCCGTTCTCCATCTGGATGCTCATCGGTTACTTCGACTCGGTGCCGCGCGACCTGGACGAGGCGGCACTGGTCGACGGCTGCGGCCCGCTCGGCGCGCTGTTCCGGGTCGTCGTCCCGGCCGCCGTGCCCGGCATCGTCGCCGTCGCCGTCTACGCCTTCATGACGGCCTGGGGCGAAGTGCTGTTCGCGTCCGTGATGACCAACGACACCACCCGCACCCTCGCCGTCGGCCTCCAGGGCTACTCCACGCTCAACGACGTGTACTGGAACCAGATCATGGCCGCCTCGCTGGTCGTGAGCGTCCCCGTGGTGGCCGGCTTCCTCCTCCTCCAGCGCTACCTCGTCGCCGGACTGACCGCGGGCGCCGTCAAGTGACCGAGCGCGCCCGCCCCGAGCACCCCCGCCCCGAAAGGAATTCCGTGCCCGACCGTATCGACCTCGCCGCACTCCCGAACGACTTCCTGTGGGGCACCGCCACAGCGGCGTACCAGATCGAGGGAGCCGTGGCGGAGGACGGCCGCTCCCCGTCGATCTGGGACACGTTCTCGCACACCCCCGGGAAGATCTACAACGGCGACACCGGCGACGTCGCCTGCGACCACTACCACCGCTGGCGTGAGGACCTCGCCCTCATGCGCACGCTCGGCACCAACGCCTACCGCCTGTCCGTCGCCTGGCCTCGCGTCCTGCCCGGCGGCGACGGCCCCGTGAACCCCAAGGGATTGGCCTTCTACGACGAGTTGGTGGACGCCCTCCTGGAGGCGGGCATCACCCCGTCCGTCACCCTCTACCACTGGGACCTGCCGCAGGCCCTCCAGGACCGCGGCGGCTGGCCCGAGCGGGAGACGGCCGAGCACTTCGCCGAGTACGCCTCGGTGGTCGCGGCCCGGCTCGGCGACCGCGTCCGCCACTTCGCCACGCTCAACGAGCCGTCCTGCTCGGCCTGGATCGGGCACCTGGAGGGCACGATGGCCCCGGGCCTGACCGACCTCACGGCCGCCGTCCGCGCCTCCTACCACCTCCTCCTCGGCCATGGCCTCGCCACCCAGGCGATCCGCGCGGCCGCCCCCAGGGCCGAGGTCGGCATCGTCAACAACCTCTCCACGGTCTTCGCGGCCGGCGACCGCCCCGAGGACCAGGCCGCCGCCCGCCGCCAGGACGGCCACGTCAACCGCTGGTGGCTCGACCCGATCCACGGCCGCGGCTTCCCGGCCGACATGGTCGAGACGTACGGCGTCGAACTCCCCGAGCGGACCGGTGACCTGGAGACGATCGCGGCCCCGCTGGACTGGCTCGGCCTGAACTACTACTTCCCGGCCCACGTCGTCGACGACCCCGAGGGCCCGGCCCCGTACGCCCGCTCGGTCCGCCGCCCCGACGTCCCGCGCACCGGCATGGACTGGGAGATCGACGCGAGCGGCATCGAGACCCTGCTGCTGCGCCTGACCGAGGAGTACGGCGCCCGCAAGATCTACGTCACCGAGAACGGCTCCGCCTTCCCGGACGTCGTACGCCCCGACGGCACGGTCGACGACCCCGAACGGCAGGACTACCTGGTCCGGCACCTCGCGGCCTGCGCCTCGGCCGCCCGCAAGGGCGCCCCGCTGGCCGGCTACTTCGCCTGGTCCCTCCTGGACAACTTCGAGTGGGCGTACGGCTACGCGAAGCGGTTCGGCCTGGTCCACGTGGACTACGAGACCCAGGTGCGCACGATCAAGGGCACCGGGCATCTGTACGCGGACATCGTGCGGGCGCATGGGGGGAGGGGGCGGAAGGCGGCGTGACCGTCCGGCGCCGGTGGACGCGGGTACGGTCCCGCGCCCACCGGCGGCCGTGGGTCAGGCGTCGTCGCCGTTGAGCAGGGCGGCGGTGAGGACGTGACCGCCCACGCCCCAGCCGCCGTCGGCGACCTCGTCGACGAGCACCACGGTGGTGGCGCGAGCGCGCTCACCGTAGATCTCGGCGTACAGATCGGTGGTGCGCTCGACGATCTTCTTCTTGTCGGCGGGGCTGAGGGTGTCCGCGGGGACCTTGAAGTGGGCGAAGGGCATGAGTCGTACTCCTTGATGGCTACGGTGCCGGGGGCCCCGACGGGTCGGGGCCGGCCGGCGAGTCTGGGCGGCCGCCGGGTGCTCAGACCAATCCGCCGTTGGCCCGCAGGACCTGGCCGTTCACCCAGTGCCCCGCCGGGCTGGTGAGGAAGGCGGCGACCCGGGCGATGTCCTCCGGGGTGCCCAGCCGCTCCAGCGGCGGGGTCTTCGCGAGCCGGTCGATCTCCTCCGGTGTCTTGCCGTCGAGGAACAGGTCGGTGGCCGTGGGGCCGGGGGCGACGGTGTTCACCGTGATGTCCCGGCCGCGCAGCTCGCGGGCGAGGATCAGGGTGATCGACTCGACGGCGGCCTTGCTCGCGACGTACGCGCCGTAACCGGGGAACTGCGTGCCGACCACGGAGGTCGACACGCCCAGGAAGGAGCCGCCGGACCGCAGCCGCCGCGCGGCCTGCTGGGCCACCACGAAGGCACCGCGGATGTTGGTGCGGTGCATCGCGTCGAGGGTGGCCAGATCGAGGTCGGCGACGGGCGACAGGACGAGGCGGCCGGCGGCGTTCACCACGACGTCCACGCCGCCGAACTCCTGCTCCGCCCGATCGAAGAGCGCGGCGACCGCGTGCTCGTCCGCCACGTCCGCCCGCACGGCGATCGCCTTCCCGCCGTCCGCCGTGATCGTCTTCACGGTCTCCTGGGCCGAGGACGCGTCCCTGGTGTAGTTCACCACCACCGCGAGACCGTCGCGGGCGAGCTGGAGCGACACCGCACGGCCGATGCCGCGCGACCCGCCGGTGACGACGGCGACCCGTCCGAACGCCGGTGTGTAGTCATTCGTAGTCATGCCTCCACCGTGCGCGGTACCGGCCGGCGCAACCAGGGGACGCCATCCCCTGGGTCGGCGCCACGGCCGGACACACAATGGTGCACATGAGTTCCGCGAAGTACACCGAGCTCGGGGCGTTCCTGCGGTCGCGCCGGGACCGCATCCGCCCGGCCGACGTGGGCCTCCCCGCCGGCCCGCGGCGCCGGGTGCCCGGTCTGCGCCGGGAGGAGGTCGCCCAGCTCGCCGGGGCGTCGGTGGACTACTACAACGAACTCGAGCGCGGAGCCGGCTCGCAGCCGTCGGACCAGATGATCGCCGCCCTGGCCCGGGCGCTGCGCCTGACCGCCGACGAGCGCGACTACCTCTACCGGCTGGCGGACCGCCCCGTGCCCGCCTCGGGCGGCATGACCGCGCACATCCACCCTGGCATGCTCGACCTGCTGCAGCGGATGCCGTCCACACCCGCGCAGGTCATCACCGACCTCCATGTCACCCTCGTGCAGAACCGGCTCGCGGTGGCGCTCCTCGGCGACCAGTCGGGCTTCCGCGGGCCCCGCGCGAGCTTCGTCCACCGGTGGTTCACCGAGCCCGAAGCGCGCCTGCTCTACCCGGAGTCGGACCACACGACCCAGTCGCGGGCGTTTGTCGCGGACCTCCGCGCGGCCGCCGCCCGCAGGGACGCCAAGGACACCGAGGCCGCCGCGATGATCCGCACCCTGCTGCAGGTCTCGCCCGAGTTCGCCGCCCTCTGGGCCGAGCACGACGTGGCGTTCCGCCGGGACGACCGCAAGCGGATCCGGCATCCGGCCCTCGGGGTCGTGGAGGTCAACTGCCTGAACCTGTTCAGCGAGGACGGCCGACAGCGCCTGCTCTGGTTCACCCCGGCCCTGGGCACCGACAGCGCGGACCTCCTCGACCTGCTCGCGGTCCTCGGCACCCAGGACGTGGTCGAGTCCGGGCCGTGAGGGGCCCGGTCGACCGGGGGTGCTCCGACACGTCCCGGCGTCATGGCCTGTGCCGGGTTCACCGCACCGTTCGCCATGCCGCCGGGTAACCTCGTCCACATCGTCAACGCGGCCCGACGGGCTTCCGCCCCACTCCGGTGGGGTGTGTGGCCCCTTCGGACGGAGTCCGTGGCCGCTCACTCCCCCGCGGAGCGGAAGCGGTGCACGTACCGCAAGCCCAGCAGTTCCGCCACCGCGTCCAGCCAGCGGGCGGTCTCCTCGTCTCCGTCGATCCCGCGGGCGGTCGTGGCCGCCGCCTCCAGCCAGGAGCGCACCACGGTCACCGCCTCGGCGCCCGGTACCGGTTCGGGCAGCTCGGCCGCGTACCGGGCGCCCCCGCTGCGGACCACCTCGGCGAGGAACGCCACCGCACGCGGTTGCACTCCGAGCCGGTCCAGCAGGACGGCGGCGCCCACCGCGCCGTCGCCGAAGAGGGCACCGCGGTGCGGTCCGGCGAAGGAGAGGCCGTAGCGCAGCATCGACGGGATGTCCTGCCGCGCCAGCTCGTCGTCGGTGCGGCCGGTGGGCGGGGTCGGCGGCGCGGGGTTCATGACGTCCTCACGGTGACGGTGTAGGTGTGGATGGTGGCGCGGTACTTCTTGCCGGGTGTGGGGCTGCCGCTCGGGACGGGGGAGGGGGTGACCGGACCGCCGGCGCTTCCCCCGCCGGCGCAGGCGCCCCGCGGGCACTGGATGAGCCTGATCCGCGTGGTGCCGGGGCCGACGGCCTTGAAATCGAACAGATCCGTTCCGCTCCCGCTGCCCACGGCGTCGTCGTCGGCCTCGATCTCCTCCCGCCTGTCCGTCCTGCGGACCACGTCGGGGTCGGGCTCGGGCGTCGTCGTATACCACCATTCGCCCATCGCGGTGTCGACCGGGACGGACAGCGTGAACTCCTCGCCCACGTCGACCTGTATGCGGTTCTCACCCAGCTCGTAGGTGTCGGGCCCCGGGTCCCCGCAGCCCGCGAGCACGGTCGTCAGCAGGGCGGGGAGGGCGAGCCGGCGCAAGGTGCTGGTCATGGCGTCCACTTCTCACTCGGCGGGCAGGTGGACGGCGAAGGCGTCCGGCATACGGGAGTCGGAGGCCTTGTCCATGTGCCCGTCGACGAAGTCGTCCTCGCTGACCCACGTCGTCTGGCCCCACGGGTTGTAGATCTGCAGCATGTCGCCCTCCTGGCCGATCACCATCATCTGATGCCCGTGCCGGCCGTCCTTGTCGTACCCCTCCACCTCGATGGGGACAGGCTTGCCCTCGGCGACGGACCTCTCGATGTCCGGCAGCACGTCACGGCGCGCGTCCGCGTCCCTGACCTGCTGGTACTCGTACGAACTGCCCGTGTGAGGGCTGATCTCGGAGTTGGCGATCTTGTTCTGCCCGTCGCTGTCCATGCCGTCCGGAACGTCGGACCACCAGTGCGTGTAGGCGCCGTCGCCCTCCTCGTGCAGGCGCAGCTGCTCGTCGTGCATGCGGTCACGGAAGGCGTCGGGGTCGTCCTCCTGACCGGAGGGACCGCCGGTCAACTCCAGTGCGTAGACGGGGTCGACCATGGCACGGGCCGTCACCGTGCTGGAGGGCACACAGGTGCTGCCTTCCTGGGACCACTTCTCGTCGCCGAACCACTGGTAGTCGGTGTTGCGGTTCGACCCGTCCGCGTTGAGCCCCTCGTCCTTCTTGCTGTCGCCGGCGGTGACCATCGGGCTGAGGTGCTGCTGGAGCCAGGCCGGGTCCTTGCCGTGGATCTTGTCGCGGAAGCGGCCGACCTCGTCCACGTCGTAGCCGGCTGCCAGAGCCTTGACCAGATAGGCGCGCTCCTGCGGCGACTTGGCGTCCGCGAGCATCCGTTCGAAACGGGCCTCGTCCTCGGCGTTCATCCTCTCCATGAACCGGCCGGCCCGCTCGAGGTCGTTGGCGGTGAGGAGTTCGTTCTGCTCCTGCGGCCCTCCGTACACGCCGACGTCGGCGAGCACGAGCCGGTCGGCCGCGGAGATGGTGTCGGTGTGCATCTGCCCCGCACGGGCCTCGGCCGCGTACTTGTTCAGCTCCCGGGCCGCCGTCCGCGCCGCGTCGTCGACCTCCTGCGCGGCGGCGTACAGCAGGTTGGCTCCCGCTCCCGCGGTGTCCTGGGCGCGTCGCCGTTCGGCCTCCTCGGCGTCCTTCTCGACCAGGTCGTCGAAGAAGCCGTCCTCGCCGCCGAGCATGTCGCGGGCCTTGCGCAGGTGCCGGCGTCCCTCTTCGTCCGTGCTCCGGGCGGAGGTGATCGCGTCGGCGAGGGCGAAGAGAGCCTTGGCCGCCTTGCGGAACGCCTCGGCCATCTGCTCGGCGGACCGGCCGGCCGCCCCCACCACCTCGGCGGCCTTGGCGCCGGTGCTGCCCACCCACACCGACGGAAGCCCCGATGCCGCGATCTTCTCGACGCGGTCCTGCACGTCCGCCGCGTCGTCGGCCTGGCTCTTGTAACGCCGGGCGATGGCCTCGAGCGTGCTCGGGGAACCGACGGGCGCGGGCACACCGAGAAGACGGCCGATGGCCGCCAGGACCTCGTTCTTGCTGTCGGCTCTCGCGAGGTCGCCGGTGTACCGGTCGATCTCTTCCTTGCGGTCGGTGGTGGATCCTCTTGCGTCGGCCATGAGGGAGTCCCGCCGTCCTTGCTCGTTCGGGGTCGTGGGAGGCGCGCACTAGGGCATCCTGATGCGCGCGGTCACCGGGTGCGGTGCCGGAGGGTGTGCCGGTCGTTCAGTCGAAGTCGGCGAGGCCGGCGCCCGGCGCGCCGGGGCGGGCGGCGGGTGCGGGCATGGTCGTGAGGCCGGCGTTCGCGCCCGCGGAGTGCAGGGACAGGACGGTCTCGTGCTCGGCGCCCTCGTACCTCTGCTGGGAGATGCCGACCTTGTCGGCGAGTTCGTGCAGCGCGGCTTCCAGTGTCTTCGCCTCGGCCTGCCACGCGGCGGCGAAGTTGTCGTAGGCGGGGCCGGAGTCCGAACCGCCGAGCGTGTCCTGCGTGTAGCACATCTGGTCCTCGACGGCCTTGCGTATGCCGCCGACGTCCTCCGCCGCCCGGTCGAGCTTCCCGGCCTCGCCGCCCATGCCGCTCGCCTGGATCCGGTAGCCGTCCGATGCCGCACCGGTCATGCTGTCGCCCCCTGTTCCGCACGGCCGAACACCCCCGTGGCGATCCGGGGCCGCTGGGTCAGGACCCTACCGAACGCGTGTCATGAACACGGTGTCGGGCTGTCCCGTCTCCCCGCGCACCGCCTCGTCCCCTTCGCGGCCACGCCCCTGCGACCTCGCGGTTCGGCCCTTGTCGCGGGCTGCGCCGACTGGGACCCGGGCGCGATCCGGCCGTACCGAACCTGCCCGACCCGCCCGGACGTGCCGGACGTGCCGGACGTGCCGGACGTGCCGGACGTGCCGGAGGCGCACCTGTCGGCGGAGTGACGGGAGAGACGCTCAGCCCGTGACGGGCGGCCGTGACACGTCCGGTGTGAGGCGGGTGAGGTCCGGGTCGCCGAACTCGTCGCGCAGGGCCTGGAAGGCGGTCACCTTCTCCTCGCCGAAGCGGCGGACGCGGGCGGCGTAGGCGTCGGGGGAGAGGAACCGGTCGGGCCGCGACTTGGAGTGGAACTTGTCCGCGTACATCACCAGCCGCTCCTCCGGCGTCTCCGCCAGATAGTCGGCGGGCGGCACGGGGAGGTTCTGGCGCACGACGTCCTGCCGGGTCACTCCGACGCCGGTGTGGTGGGAGCAGAAACGGCACAGGACGGCGGGGAGGCCGACGCTCTCCAGCAGTTCCTGACCGAGCAGGCCGTGCCGGATGTAGTTCACGTGGTCCAGCCGCCCGTCGGCGTCGTAGAGGCGGTAGACGCCGATGTCGTGCAGGAGACAGCCGGCCCGGACCAGTTCCGCGTCGAGGTGGGCGAGGTGCGGCGACGCCAGCAGATGCGCGGCGACGCTCCAGACGATCTCGCAGTGGCGGTGGACGGAGGCGAACGCCTCGGCCGTCGGCGCGTGTTCCTCGTGCAGCGCGCGGATCTCGTCCGGTCCCGGTATGTGCATCCGGCGAGCGTAACAAGCAGGTGAGCGCGCAGGTCGCCCCCGGAGGTCAGCTCGTGACCAGTTCCGGCCGGGCCCTGCGCCCGGCCGCCGCCGGTGCCACCCGCATCGCCCGGTGCGTGCGCCACAGCCACAGCACGTCCCGTCCGAACGACCACACCAGGGCGCCCAGCGCCGAGGCCGTGACCGCGAACGTGGCGGCGTGGGGGAGCAGGCCGGACGCGGCCAGCAGCAGGAAGACGCCCTGCATCGCGGCGACCGTCTTGCGGGCCGTGCTCGGCGGCAGCGGGGCGTTCAGCCAGGGCCAGAGCCGGGCGGCGGCGACGAAGGCGTAGCGCATACCGCCGATCAGCAGCACCCACGGCCCCAGCGACATCGACACGTACACGCTGAGCACCAGGATCAGGAACGCGTCCACCTCCATGTCGAAGCGGGCGCCCAGCGCCGTCGAGGTGTTGGTCCGGCGGGCCACCTTGCCGTCCACACCGTCGAGGATCAGGGCGACCGCCGTGAGGCCCACGAACAGCGTGAGGGGCGGTGCGTCCTGGAAGGAGTCCGCGACGAGGGCCGTCACCCCGCCGACCAGGGTGGCCCGGCCGAGCGTGACCCGGTTCGCCGGGCCGAACGAGCGGAGCCCGGACCGGTGCAGGGCCAGGGAGAGCAGCGCCCAGGAGGCGATGGCGAAGGCGAGGCCGGTCAGCCAGCCCGCGGGACCCATGCCGATCGCCGATCCCAGCAGGGCCAGCAACAGGATCTGAACGCCCGCTCCCACCGCGGTCTCCTGCTGGACCAGCCTTGCTTCGTACGTGTTGTTCAGGGCCACCGCACATTCCTCCGGCCAGATGACAGAGTCGATCAAGGCCGCGTACTGTGCGCGGCCTGTGCACACCTCGGTACGTGGACAGGTCGCCGATCGTTCAGGAGGATCCCGATGAACCGCACCGCACGGGCGTTCTGGCTCAGCGCTCCTGGAGTGGGCGAGATCCGTGAGGTCGCCCTGCCGGAGCCCGGCGAGGGGGACGTGCTGGTGCGGTCGCTGTACTCGGGGGTCAGCCGGGGCACGGAGACCCTCGTGTTCCGCGGCGGCGTCCCGGAGAGCCAGCACGCGGCCATGCGGGCGCCGTTCCAGGAGGGGGACTTCCCCGCCCCGGTGAAGTACGGGTATCTCAGCGTCGGGGTGGTCGAGCGGGGGCCGGACGCGCTGGCCGGCCGTACGGTCTTCTGCCTGTACCCGCATCAGACGCGGTACGTCGTCCCCGCGAGCGCGGTGACCGTCGTACCGGACGCCGTGCCCGCCGCGCGGGCCGTCCTCGCCGGCACCGTCGAGACCGCCGTCAACGCCCTGTGGGACGCTGCGCCCCTGGTCGGGGACCGGATCGCCGTGGTCGGCGGCGGCATGGTGGGCTGCTCGGTGGCCGCGCTGCTGGCCCGCTTCCCCGGCGTGCGGCTCCAGTTGGTCGACGCCGACCCGTCCCGCGCCGAGGTGGCGAAGGCCCTCGGCGTCGCCTTCGCGTCCCCCGGGGACGCCCTCGGCGACTGCGACCTCGTGGTGCACGCCAGCGCCAGCGAACAGGGACTCGCCCGCTCCCTGGAACTGCTGCGCCCCGAGGGCACCGTCCTCGAACTCAGCTGGTACGGCGACCGGCGGGTGGCCGTCCCGCTCGGCGAGGCGTTCCACTCGCGGCGCCTCGTCATCCGCAGCAGCCAGGTCGGGACCGTCTCACCGGCCCGCGCCGGCCGGAGCTACGCCGAGCGCCTCGCGCTCGCCCTCGACCTGCTCGCCGACCCCGCGCTCGACGCCCTCGTCACCGGGGAGAGCCCCTTCGAGGAGCTGCCCGAGCTGCTGCCGGAGCTGGCGTCCGGGCGCGTCCCGGCCCTCTGTCACCGCGTCAGCTACCCGGACGCGCCCTGACGCGCGGATTCCGCCCCTGGGGACGCGGCAGCCTGACCTGAGAAAAGAGTGAGGACGCGCTGAACACGGGGAAGCGAAGAGCCGTACTACACGGCATCCCCGGCGGCGATCGGCCGGGGACTAGGCGCACCGCACCTGGAGGGTCGTCCGTTGTTCAGCATCACCGTCCGCGATCACATCATGATCGCCCACAGCTTCCACGGCGAGGTCTTCGGGCCCGCGCAGCGTCTGCACGGGGCGACGTTCCTCGTGGACGCCACGTTCCGGCGTGAGCAGCTGGACGACGACAACATCGTCGTCGACATCGGACTGGCCACCCAGGAGCTCGGCGCCGTCGTCGCCGAGCTGAACTACCGCAACCTCGACAACGAACCCGACTTCGCCGGGATCAACACCTCCACCGAGTTCCTGGCCAAGGTCATCGCCGACCGGCTCGCCGAACGCGTCGAGAAGGGCGCGCTCGGCGAGGGCGCGCGGGGCCTCGCCGGGATCACCGTCACCCTCCACGAGTCGCATGTCGCCTGGGCGAGTTACGAGCGTGCCCTGTGACGGACACGACCTTGGAGAAGCAGCCGCGGCCGGAGAAGGTCACGCTCGGCTATGTGCCGGCGCAGCACTCCGTCCTGAAGAACGCGGAGATCATCCCGATGTCCCTGCGCTCCGTGCAGTTCGTCATGCCGGGCGGCGTCGACGACCCGGCGGCCCCCAGCGGCGGCAACGCCTACGACCGGCGGGTCAGCCTGGACCTGCCCGGCTTCGGCTGGCAGGTCCACAAGCACGCCGTGGCCGGCGCGTGGCCCCGCCCCGACGCGGCGGAGCGCGCCGAACTCGCCCGCGTCCTGCGGGAGTTCCCGGACGGGACCGTCGTCCTGCTGGACGGCCTGGTCGCCTGCGGGGTGCCCGAGATCATCGTCCCGGAGGCCGAACGGCTGCGGCTCGCCGTCCTCGTCCATCTGCCGCTCGGTGACGAGACCGGCCTCGAGCCGTCCGTCGCGGCCGACCTGGACGCCAGGGAGCGCACGGTGCTGCGCGCCGTCGACGCGGTCGTCGCGACCAGCGACTGGGCGGTCCGCCGGCTCGTCTCCCACCACGGCCTCGCCCCCGAGCGGGTCCATGTCGCCGCCCCCGGCGCCGACATCGCGCCCCTCGCCTCCGGCACGGACGGCGTGTCCCAGCTGCTGTGCGTGGCCGCCGTGACCCCGCGCAAGGGCCAGCACCGGCTGATCGAGGCGCTGGCGACGGTCACCGACCTGCCGTGGAGCTGCTCCTTCGTCGGCGGCCTCAACCACGACCCCGAGTACGTCGCCGGACTGCGCTCCCTGATCGCCCGGCACGGCCTCTCCGACCGACTGGTCCTGGCGGGCCCGCAGTCCGGCGCCGCACTCGACGCCAGCTACCACTCCGCCGACCTGATGGTCCTCACCTCCTACGCCGAGACGTACGGCATGGCGGTCACCGAGGCGCTCGCGCGCGGCATCCCGGTGCTCGCCACCGACGTCGGCGGGGTGCCGGAGGCCGTCGGCCGGGCACCCGACGGCGGTGTCCCCGGCATCCTCGTGCCGCCGGAGAACCCCGCCGCGATCGCCGCCGAACTGCGCGGCTGGTTCGGCGAGGCGGACGTACGACGCCGGCTGAAGGCGGCGGCCCGGGGACGCCGGTCCGCTCTGAACGGCTGGGCCGGCACGGCCCGCAGCCTGGCCGCGGTACTGGGCCGACTGCCTGACGAACCGCGGAGGGCGGCATGAGCAAGGCGGCGACGACACGGGGCGGGGGCACGATCCCGGCCCAGCCGGGCCCCAGGGACGCGGCCGGTCCGGCGCGCCGGCGACCGGAGAACGGGACCGGCCCGGCGGAGGGTGACATGAGCGACGCGTCCGTACCCGAGGCGCACGGCGCCGACTCCGACGTCGTGATCCTCGGCGCCGGCCCCACCGGCCGGCCCGGCGAACGGGCCACCGTACGGCTGCGGGAGGCCGCGCCCGACGACCCGCCGCGCTACGCCCCCGAGTGGCTGGAGCTGCGCGAGGGCGCGGACGCCGCCGCCCGGGCGCACGACCTGCTCGACCCGCTGCGGATCCGGCTCGCCAACCTGCCGGGCCGCTCCGGCGGACTCGTCATCCACGACCTGGGCTGCGGCACCGGCTCCATGGGCCGCTGGCTCGCCCCCCACCTGGACGGCGCCCAGCACTGGGTCCTGCACGACCGCGACCCCTACCTGCTGCACTTCGCCGCCGTCGCCTCCCCGCGCTCCTCCGCCGACGGCAGCCGCGTCACCGTCGAGACACGGCGCGGCGACGTCGGCCGGCTCACCGCCGACGCGCTGCACGGCGCCTCCCTGGTGACGGCGTCCGCGCTGCTCGACGTCCTCACCCGCGACGAGATCGACACCCTCGCCGCCGCCTGCGCGGGCGCGGGCTGCACCGCGCTGCTCACCCTCTCGGTCGCCGGCCGGGTCGAACTCACCCCCTCCGACCCGCTGGACGAGGAGATCACCGAGGCGTTCAACGCGCACCAGCGGCGCACCGGACTGCTCGGCCCGGACGCCGCCACGGTGGCCGCCGAGATCTTCTCCGAGCACGGCGCCACCGTCCAGCTGCACCCGAGCCCCTGGCGGCTCGGCCCCGACGAGGCGGCGCTCACCGCACAGTGGCTGCGCGGCTGGGTCGGCGCGGCGGTCGAGCAGCGCCCCGAACTGCGCGAGCGCGCCGACCGCTATCTGCGCGACCGCCTCGACGCCTGCGCGGCCGGCGAGCTGCGGGTCGTCGTCCACCACACGGACCTGCTGGCCCTGAGCCGGCCGACGGGCGGAGCGTCATGACCGTGGAGACGGTGGCGAGGACGCACACCGGGCGCGCGGGCCTCACTCCGCGCGCCCGGCGGGCGGACCGTACGGGGGAGACCGCGGACGCCCCGGCCGGGGCGGCGACCGCGGACGCCCCCGTCTCCCGCGCCAAGGCCCTCCTGCGCGACCCGAAGGTCCGCACCCACCTGGGCACGGTCGCCGGAGTCGTCATCCTCGGCGTGCTGTTCTGGCGGCTCGGCACCGGCGTGTTCCTCGACGGGCTGCGACGGATCGACGCGACCGCGCTGCTCGCCGCGCTCGGCATCGGGCTCGTCACCACCGTGTTCAGCGCCTGGCGCTGGCAGCTGGTGGCCCGCGGGCTGCGGATCACGCTGCCGATCACAGCGGCCGTCGCCGACTACTACCGGGCGCTGTTCCTCAACGCGGCACTCCCCGGCGGCGTCCTCGGCGACGTCCACCGGGCCGTACGGCACGGGCAGAGCGCCGGTGACCTCGGGCGCGGTGTCCGCGCGGTCGTGCTGGAGCGCACGGCCGGGCAGGTCGCGCTCGCCGCGGTCGGCGCCGTCGTCCTGCTGACCATGCCGTCACCGGTGCTCGACCAGGCCCGCGACCTCACGCCGCTCGTGCTGTTCGCCACCGCCGGGGCGGTCGCCGTCGTGGCCGCCGTCCGTATGAACCGGGCGCCCTCCCGCCGGGCCGGAGCGCGGCCCTCGGCCGTGCGCACCGCGCTCGCGCAGGCACGCGAGAGCCTGCTGTCCCGGCGCAACGGGCCGGGCGTCGCCGTCTCCTCGCTGGTCGTCCTCGCCGGTCACGTCGCGATGTTCGTGTTCGCCGCGCGGATCGCCGGCTCCGGGGCCTCCGTCACCGCCCTGCTGCCGCTCGCCGTCCTGGCGCTGCTCGCCATGGGACTGCCCCTGAACGTCGGCGGGTTCGGGCCCCGGGAGGGCGTCACCGCCTGGGCGTTCGCCGCCGCCGGACTCGGCGCCGACACGGGGCTCGCCGTCGCCGTCGTGTACGGCGTCCTCAGCTTCGTGGCCGCCCTGCCGGGCGCCCTCGTCCTCGCCGCCCGCTGGTACACGGGGCTACGGGCCCGCACCGGATCCGCCGAGACCGTGGCGGACCCGGGGACCAGCGGCTATTTTCGTCCGTCCGTCGTGTCCGCGACGGAGTCGCCCGCGGAGGTCAGCAGTGACACATACGCGCCGAAGGAATCCGCGAGGCTCTCCAGCAGCCGCTTCCCCTTTTCCGCGGAACCCAGCGACGGGCGGCCGATGACTCCCGAATCGGTATAGGCGGACATGCCGAGGGTGAGCAGATGACGCCGGTCGTCCGCGACGAAATCGGACGTCTCGTAACCGGGGCGGATCAATTCGGGATGAGCGTGCAGAAGGATGGAGGTCTCGATTTCCCCCGCGTGCATATCGGTGAGGAGCGAGGTCTCCACTCCCGCCCGCACCAGCGCGGTCTCCCAGTCCTCCGCGGCCGGGAACAGCGCCATCCGCTCGCCGCGCGCGGAGGACTCCTGAACGACGTTGCCCAGTACGTAGTTGCCGCCGTGCCCGTTGACCAGCACCAGGGCGTCGACGCCCGAACGGCGGAGCGAATCCGCGATGTCCCGTATCACCGCATGAAGGGTCACCGAAGAGATGCTGACGGTCCCCGGCCAGGCCGCGTGCTCGTGCGAGCACGAGATCGTCACCGGTGGCAGCAGGTGCACGGGGTGCACGGCGGCCACCTGGCGCGCGATCGCGCAGGCCACCAGGGTGTCGGTGGCCAGCGGCAGGAACGCGCCGTGCTGCTCGAAGCTCCCGACGGGAAGGACCGCGACCTGTCGTGAGACGTCCGCTCCCCGCGCCCGTACGTCCTCGGTGGTGTCCGCCGGCACCAGCGAGTGTGCCGCCGGCCGCGTCTGCGCATCACTCATCTTTTACCGGCCTTTCGTCTCTGCATAGGAACTGAAGAATCATGACAGACAAGATTGGCGTGCTCGGCAAGAAGTCCGGCCAGCGGACGCAGCGTTCCGGAGTCGAACGCGTGGTGAACACCCCCCTGCCGACCGTGTACGGGCAATTCCGGGCGATCGGCTACATGGACCACGACAGCGGCGACGAGCAGGTGGCCCTCGTCCACGGCGAACCGGGCACCGACGGCGTTCTGACCCGGCTGCACTCCGAGTGCCTGACCGGCGACGCGTTCGGCTCCCAGCACTGCGAATGCGGCGACCAGCTGGCCTCCGCCCTGCGCGCCGTCGTCGCCGAGGGCAGCGGGATCGTCGTCTATCTGCGGGGTCACGAGGGCCGCGGCATCGGCCTGCTCGCCAAGCTGCGCGCCATGGCCCTGCAGGCGGAGGGCCTGGACACCGTCGAGGCCAACCTCGCGCTGGGGCTTCCCGTCGACGCCCGTGACTACGGTGCCGCCGCCGGCATCCTGCGCGACCTGAACGTCCGCAGCGTCCGGCTGATGTCGAACAACCCGCGCAAGCGCGAGGCGCTGGTGGAGCACGGCATCGAGGTGGCCGAACAGGTCCCGCTGCTGATCCAGCCCTGCGAGAGCAACATCACCTATCTGCGCACCAAGCGGGAGCGCATGGACCACCACCTGCCCCACCTGGACGCCGTCGGGCAGCTGACCTGACCGCCGGGCCGGCCCGGTCAGGAAGAGGACCCGCCCGGCGGCCACTTCCTGACCGGCCTGATCGAAACGAAGGACCCTGGGTCAGCCCCCGGTGACGGCCTCGTGCACGAACCGCTTCAGGTCCTGGAACACCGTGTGCGACGTCCGGTGCCGCACCTGCGTCATGAACTGCACGGTGAGATCGTTGCGCGGGTCCACCCAGAACGTGGTGGTCGCGACCCCGCTCCAGCCGAAGGCGCCCCGCACCGACGGGTCGCGGGTGCGGTCGGGATCGATCACCACGGACACCCCGAGGCCGAAGCCGACGCCGTCGTTGCCGGGCTCGTCGTGCGCGGGCCGGCTGCCGAAGGAACGCAGATCGGCGCCGCCGGGAAGGTGGTTGGACGTCATCAGGGCGACCGTCTCGGGTGTCAGCAACCGGGTGCCGTCCAGCTCGCCGCGGCGGCGCAGCATCTCCATGAAGCGGTGCACGTCGTGCGCGGACGCCACCACACCGCCGCTGCCGGACAGGAACCGGGGGCGCCCGTGCAGCGGCAGACCGGCGATCGGCTCGATGCCACCCGACTCGGTCTGACCGTACAACTCGGCCAGCCGGTCCTCCTGTTCGCCGCTCACGCAGAACCCGGCGTCGGTCATGCCGAGCGGGCCGAAGACGCGCTCGGCGAGGAACGCGTCCAGCGGCTGCCCGGACACCACCTCGATGACCCGGCCGAGGACGTTGGTGGCCACCGAGTAGTTCCACTGCGTGCCGGGCTCGAACTGGAGCGGCAGGCCCGCGTACACGTCGACCGTGGTGGCCAGGTCCGAGCCCGGGAGGACCGCGGAGTGCAGGTCGGCGTCCCGGTAGAGGGCGTCGACGGGGTGCTGGTGGTAGAAGGCGAAGGTGAGGCCGGCGGTGTGCGTCATCAGATGCCGTACCGTCATCGGCCCCTCGGCGGGACGGGTCACCATGTCGGCGCCCGATCCGCGGACGTGGACGCGGGGTTCGGCGAACGCCGGGAGGTGACGGCCGACCGGGTCGTCGAGGGAGAGTCTCCCCTCCTCGACGAGCATCAGGGCCGCGACCGAGGTCATCGGCTTGGTCATGGAGTAGACGCGCCACAGGGTGTCGGCCTCGACGGGCAGACCGGCGGCGATGTCCCGCATCCCGTGCGCGGTGAGGTGCGCGACGCGTCCGCCGCGGGCGACGGACACGAGAAAGCCGGGCAGCCGCCCCTCGTCGACCTGGTGGGCGAAATGCTGGTCGAGGCGGTCCAGCGCCTTGACGTCCAGTCCGGCGTCGCCCGGGTCGAGCCGTTGTGTCAGCAGTGCCATCGCGTTCCTTCCAGATCCGTACGACGAGGTGCGCTCCGGTGTACCCACCACGGCGGCCTCCGCTCTCATCGTCGCTCAGGAACCGGCGGCCGGTCCCCCGAACGGCGATGATCATTCCGCCCGCCGTCGCCCGGACCTGGGAAGAGCCGGCCGAGGCGGGCACCGGCCGGGGACCAGGACTGCGGTCCCCGGTCCAACGGACGATGGCTCGTGCCGCCCCGCGCCGCCTAGGCTGCCGACCGGTACGACACACCGTTCCCCCCACCTCCGGAGGCCCCGTGCCGGTCAGCGGCCGCAGTCACATCCGTATCGCCCGCCCCTCCCGTGATCTCGCGGCGGCCGAACGCTTCTGGGCCGACGGGCTCGGGCTGACGGTCGTGTGGCGGGCGGCCGGCGGGGCGGAACCCGGCGAACACGACCTGCTGATGCTCGGCTGGCCCGACGCCGACTGGCACCTCGAACTGGTCCACGAGCCGGCCCGTCCGGTGGAACCCCGGCCCACCGAGGAGGACCTTCTCGTCCTCTACGTCGACGGGCCCGTGCCGGACGACCTGGTGGCCCGGTTGGAGGAGTGCGGGGGCAGGCGGGTCGTCTCCCCGAATCCGTACTGGAACGAGTGGGGGGTCACGGTCGAGGACCCCGACGGCTACCGGCTGGTGCTCTGCACCCGGGCCTGGTCCAACGCCTGACGGCTACTGCCGGGAGACCGTCCGCGTCACGCCCGCGATGACCGTCGTGGCCAGGATCCAGCCGGTCAGCACCAGGACGTAGGCCAGGGCCTGCTGCCAGCCCCGCGGGGCGAACGCCGCCTCCTGGCCGAAGGAGATCACCGGCAGCAGCAGGTCCAGCGTGTAGAACACCGCGTCGAACGGCGGCGCCTCGTCCGCCTTCAGCGGGGGCGGCGCGTCCAGCGCGAAGGCCACCGAGCCGACCGCCAGCAGGGAGAGCAGCCAGCCCAGCGCCCGCATCGGCCGGAAACCGTAGCCGACGGCCGCGTCCTGGACGCGGCCCCACAGCCGGCCGTACCAGGGCAGGGTCGTGCGGTGGTGGCGCTGCTTGGCGAGCTGGACGAGCCGCGCGGCGTGGTCGTCGCCGGTGCGGCGGTACGCGGCCGTCAACTGCTCGTAGCCGTGCGGGTCGAAGGTGTCCTCGTCCCGTTCCAGCATGGGCAGCCGCCGCTCCGGCGGCTCGTGCGGGGTCAGCGACGTGTAGGTGAGGTCGAGGAGCCGGACCTGGTCGGGCAGCATCTCCGGTGCCAGGTCGAGGTGTTCGATCTGGGAGCGGCGCAGATTGAGCCGGCCCCGCATCCGCTCGCCCTTGCCCAGCCACACCTCGCCGATGACACAGCTGCTCGCGCGCAGGGCGGTGCCCCCGGGGTTGGACAGGCGGCTGTACAGCAGGTCGAGCCGGCCGGGTATGCGGGCGCCGCGCAGATCGATCCGGCCGTCCGTCGTCAGCCTGCGGCCGAGGACGTTGGCGCCGACCTCCAGTGCCTCGGCGTCCAGCACGAAGTCGCCGGGACTGCTCAGCCGCGCCTCCTCCAGCCGGAGCGATCCGCTGATCGAGGCCCCGTTGAGCCGGATCTCGCCCCGGGTGCGCAGCCGGCTCGCGCACAGGTCCTCGCCGACGGTGACCTGGTGGAGCTGGAGGACCGGGTCCTCGCGTCCGCCGCCCTCGGCCGTGATCTCGGCGTCCTCCAGATAGAGCGCGCCCGCGATCTGCGCCCCGCCGAGCCGTACGCGCCCACGGAAGCGGCAGCGCGTCAGCCGCAGTCCGCCGTCGACCCGGACGCGTGCGCCGGTCAGCCCGGGCAGGTGGGAGCCGGACAGGTTGAGGTACTTCAGCTGGGTGCCCGAGACGTCGAGGACCTCGTCGAAGGAGCAGTCGCTCAGCCGGATCACCCGGTCGACGGTGGCGTAGCGCAGATCCGTCACGCCGGTGATCCGGGCGCCCGCCACCTTCAGGGCCGCCACCTCGCCGCGCTCCTCGGGTCCGTCGAGCAGCAGGGCCCTGAGCACCTCGGCCCGCACGGTCCGCTCCGGTCCCCAGCCGGCGCCGTCCGCCGCGCTCTCGTCCGGCCTCCGCCGGAAGTCCACGGGCCGCCCCTTGGGGAAGGCCTCCCACACGGTGCGCTCGGCCGGTGTCAGCTCGTCGATCTCCATCAGCGGCGACTCTGACGCGGGCCTCCGCCGCTGTCAACTCACCGCCCCACCGCGGACGTTCCACACAGACGGCTCGGGCCGGGACGGCTGGTACGCCGTCCCGGCCCGAGGGCTGTGCACCCGACGCTACTTCGACTCGACCGCGTGCCCCCCGAACTGGTTGCGCAGCGCGGCGATCATCTTCATCTGCGGGGAGTCGTCCTGCCGGGACGCGAACCGCGCGAACAGGGAGGAGGTGATCGCGGGCAGCGGCACCGCGTTGTCGATGGCCGCCTCCACGGTCCAGCGGCCCTCACCGGAGTCCTGCGCGAAGCCCTTCAGCTTCTCCAGGTGCTCGTCCTCGTCCAGCGCGGCCACCGCGAGGTCCAGCAGCCAGGAGCGGATGACGGTGCCCTCCTGCCAGGAGCGGTAGACCTCACGGACGTTGTCCACCGAGTTCACCTTCTCCAGCAGCTCCCAGCCCTCGGCGTACGCCTGCATCATGGCGTACTCGATGCCGTTGTGGACCATCTTCGAGAAGTGCCCGGCGCCGACCTTGCCCGCGTGCACGAACCCGTACGGGCCCTCGGGCTTGAGCGCCTCGAAGATCGGCCGCAGCCGGTCGACGTGCTCCTTCTCGCCGCCCACCATCAGGGCGTAACCGTTCTGCAGACCCCACACGCCGCCGGAGACACCGGCGTCCACGAACCCGATGCCGTGCGCGCCGAGCTCCTTGGCGTGCTTCTCGTCGTCCGTCCAGCGGGAGTTGCCGCCGTCGACGACGGTGTCGTAGGGCTTGAGGAGGCTCCCCAGCTGGTCGATCACCGTCTGCGTCGCGTGCCCGGCCGGCACCATCACCCACACCGTGCGCGGCGCGTCGAGCCGGTCGACGAGGTCGGCCAGGCTGGACACGTCGGACACGTCGGGGTTGGTGTCGTAGCCGATGACGGTGTGGCCGGCGTTGCGCAGACGCTCGCGCATGTTGCCGCCCATCTTGCCGAGACCAACAAGGCCGATCTGCATGTCAGTTCACTTCCTCCTGGACGCCCTGCGCGTCCGACGCGGTCTTGAGTGAGCGGTACGCGGCCACGAGGGCGGCGGTGGACGGGTCGAGGCCGGGGACCTCGGCACCCTCGGTGAGGGCGGGCTCGACCCTCTTGGCGAGGACCTTGCCGAGCTCCACGCCCCACTGGTCGAAGGAGTCGATGTTCCACACGGCGCCCTGCACGAACACCTTGTGCTCGTAGAGGGCGACGAGCTGGCCGAGGACCGACGGGGTCAGCTCGGGGGCGAGGATCGTGGTCGTGGGGTGGTTGCCCTGGAAGGTGCGGTGCGGGACCTGCTCCTCGGGCACCCCCTCCGCGCGGACCTCGTCCGCCGTCTTGCCGAACGCGAGCGCCTGCCCCTGCGCGAACATGTTGGCCATCAACAGGTCGTGCTGGGCCTTGAGTTCGTCACTGAGCTCGGGGACGGGGCGGGCGAAGCCGATCAGGTCGGCCGGGATGAGCCGGGTGCCCTGGTGGATCAGCTGGTAGTAGGCGTGCTGCCCGTTGGTGCCGGGCGTGCCCCACACCACGGGGCCGGTCTCCCAGCCCACGACGTGCCCGTCCCGGTCGACGGACTTGCCGTTGGACTCCATGTCGAGCTGCTGCAGATACGCCGTGAACTTCGACAGGTAGTGCGAGTACGGCAGCACCGCGTGGGACTCGGAGTGGAAGAAGTTGCCGTACCAGATGCCCAGCAGGCCCAGGGTGAGAGGGGCGTTGGACTCGGCGGGCGCGGTGCGGAAGTGCTCGTCGACGGTGTGGAAGCCGTCGAGCATCTCCCGGAAGCGCTCCGGGCCGATCGCGATCATCAGGGACAGCCCGATCGCGGAGTCGTACGAGTAGCGGCCGCCGACCCAGTCCCAGAACTCGAACATGTTGTCCGGGTCGATCCCGAAGCCGGTGACCTTCTCGGCGTTCGTCGACAGCGCCACGAAGTGCTTGGCGACGGCCTTCTCTCCCCCACTCTCGGCTTCGCTCGAGCGGGAGGTACCCCCATCCCCGAGTCCGGCGAGCAGCCAGGAGCGGGCCGAGGTGGCGTTGGTGATCGTCTCGATCGTGGTGAACGTCTTCGACGCGACGATGAACAGCGTCTCGGCCGGGTCCAGGTCCCGGATCGCCTCGTGCAGGTCGGAGCCGTCGACGTTGGACACGAACCGGAAGGTCAACTCCCGTGCGGTGAACGGGCGCAGGGCCTCGTACGCCATGGCCGGCCCCAGGTCGGAGCCGCCGATGCCGATGTTGACGACGTTCCTGATCAGCTTGCCGGTGTGGCCGGTCCAGGCCCCGGAGCGGACCCGTCCGGCGAAGTCCGCCATCTTGTCGAGCACGGCGTGCACCTTCGGCACGACGTTCTCGCCGTCGACCTCGACGACCGCGTCCCGCGGGGCCCGCAGCGCGGTGTGCAGCACCGCGCGGTCCTCGGTGACGTTGATCCGTTCGCCGCGGAACATGGCGTCCCGCAGACCGGCCACATCGGTGGCGGCGGCCAGCTCGCGCAGCAGGGCGAGCGTCTCGTCGTTCACCAGGTGCTTGGAGTAGTCGATGCGCAGGTCGCCCACGCGCAGGACGTACCGCTCGGCGCGCGAGGGGTCCGCGGCGAACAGCTCCCGCAGGCTCGGCTGCTGGAAGGTGTCCGCGCGGTGGTCCTCCAGGGCCACCCACTCGGGGCGCCGGGTCAGCCGGGGGGTCTCAGACATGGGAGGGGGTCTCCTTGCCGGCCTCGCCCCGCAGGGCGATGGCGTACATCTCGTCGGCGTCGAGGCGCCGCAGCTCCTCGGCGATGAGTTCGGAGGTGGTGCGGACCTTCAGCGCCAGGGTGCGCGATGGCTGGTCCGGCAGGTGCAGGGTGGCCAGCGGGCCCTCGGGGCGGTCGATGACGATCTCGCCGTTCTCGGTGCCCAGGCGTACGCCCGTGACGACCGGGCCGGCGGTGACGACCCGCTCGGCGGTCACGTTCAGCCGGGCCTCCAGCCAGCGGGCCAGCAGCTCCGCGGCCGGATTGTCGGCCTCGGCCTCCACGACCGCGGACACGATCGGCACCCGCGCCTGGTCCAGCGCGGCGGCCAGCATGGAACGCCACGGCGTGAGCCGGGTCCAGGCCAGGTCCGTGTCGCCGGGCGCGTAGGAGCGGGCGCGGGCCTGCAGGTCGGCCAGCGGGCTCCCGGACGTGTACAGGTCGGTGATCCGGCGCTGGGCGAGCGCGCCCAGCGGGTCCTTCGCCGGGTTCTCCGGCGCGTCCACCGGCCACCACACCACCACCGGGGCGTCCGGCAGCAGCAGCGGCAGCACCACCGAGTCGGCGTGCTCGGACACCTCGCCGTACGTGCGCAGCACGACCGTCTCGCCGGTGCCCGCGTCGGCGCCCACCCGGACCTCGGCGTCGAGGTGGGAGCGGGTGCGGTCGCGCGGGGTGCGGGCGTGCCGCTTGATCACGACCAGAGTGCGCGAGGGGTGCTCGTGCGAGGCCTCCTCGGCCGCCTTGATGGAGTCGTAGGCGTTCTCCTCGTCCGTGACGATGACCATCGTCAGGACCATGCCCACGGCCGGGGTGCCGATCGCCCGGCGGCCCTGGACCAGCGCCTTGTTGATCTTGCTTGCCGTGGTGTCGGTCAGGTCGATCTTCATGGCCTGCGCCAGCTCCGTCCGTCTCGTGCGAGCATCTCGTCCGCCTCCTCGGGTCCCCAGCTCCCGGCCGCGTACCGCGCCGGCCTGCCGTGCGTCTCCCAGTACTCCTCGATCGGATCGAGGATCTTCCAGGACTCTTCCACTTCCTGGTGACGGGGGAACAGGTTGGCGTCCCCGAGGAGGACGTCCAGGATGAGCCGCTCGTACGCCTCGGGCGAGGACTCGGTGAAGGACTCGCCGTACGCGAAGTCCATCGTCACGTCCCGGATCTCCATGGAGGTGCCGGGCACCTTGGACCCAAAGCGGACCGTCACGCCCTCGTCCGGCTGGACGCGGATGACGATGGCGTTCTGCCCCAGCTCCTCGGTGGCCGTGGAGTCGAAGGGGGAGTGCGGGGCGCGCTGGAAGACGACCGCGATCTCCGTGACGCGCCGCCCCAGTCGCTTGCCGGTGCGCAGGTAGAACGGCACCCCCGCCCAGCGCCGGTTGTCGACGTTCAGCCGGATGGCCGCGTAGGTGTCGGTCCTGGAGGCCGGGTCGATGCCGTCCTCCTCGAGGTAACCGCGCACCTTCGCGCCGCCCTGCCAGGCCGCCGCGTACTGACCGCGCACGGTGTGCAGGCCCAGGTCCTCGGGCAGCTTGACCGACTTGAGGACCTTCAGCTTCTCGGTGAGCAGCGACGCGGCGTCGAACGCGGCGGGTTCCTCCATCGCGGTGAGCGCCATCAGCTGCAGCAGGTGGTTCTGGATGACGTCCCGGGCCGATCCGATGCCGTCGTAGTACCCCGCGCGGCCGCCGATGCCGATGTCCTCGGCCATCGTGATCTGCACGTGGTCGACGTACGAGCGGTTCCAGATCGGTTCGAACATCTGGTTGGCGAAGCGGAGCGCCAGGATGTTCTGGACGGTCTCCTTGCCCAGGTAGTGGTCGATCCGGAAGACCTGCTCCGGGTCGAACACGTCGTGCACGATCGCGTTCAGCTCCCGGGCGCTCGCCAGATCGCGTCCGAACGGCTTTTCGATGACCGCGCGCCGCCACGACCCCTCCGGGGCGTCCGCCAGGCCGTGCCGCTTCAGCTGCTGCACGACCTTCGGGAAGAACTTCGGCGGCACGGACAGGTAGAAGGCGTAGTTCCCGCTGGTCCCGCGCGCCGCGTCCAGTTCGTGGACGGTGTCCCGCAGCTGCTTGAAGGCGGTGTCGTCGTCGAAGTCACCCGGGATGAACCGCATGCCCTCGGCGAGCTGCTGCCAGACCTCCTCGCGGAAGTCGGTCCGGGCGTGCTCGCGCACCGAGTCGTGCACGACCTGCGCGAAGTCCTGGTCCTCCCAGTCCCGCCGGGCGAACCCGACCAGGGAGAAGCCCGGCGGCAGCAGGCCGCGGTTGGCGAGGTCGTACACGGCCGGCATCAGCTTCTTGCGGGACAGGTCGCCGGTGACCCCGAAGATGACGAGCCCGGACGGGCCCGCGATCCGGGGGAGGCGGCGATCGCGGGGATCGCGAAGCGGGTTGTCCCAGTCGGAGGTCATTCTGCGTCAGCTCCCTTGCTGCCCAGCGACTTCTTCACGGCGTCCAACAGGTCCTGCCACGCCGCCTCGAACTTGGCGACGCCCTCGTCCTCCAACCGGGTGACGACGTCGTCGTACGAGACCCCGAGGGCCTCCACCGCGGCCAGATCGGCCCGGGCCCGCTCGTAGCCGCCGGTCACCGTGTCCCCGGTGATCTCCCCGTGGTCGGCGGTGGCGTCGAGCGTGGCCTCGGGCATCGTGTTCACGGTGCCCGGCGCGACCAGCTGGTCCACGTACAGAGTGTCCTTGTAGGAGGGATCCTTAACGCCCGTGGACGCCCACAGCGGGCGCTGCCGGTTCGCGCCGGCGGTCTCGAGGGCCGTCCAGCGCTCCGAGGCGAACACCTGCTCGTACGCCGCGTAGGCGAGCCGCGCGTTGGCGAGCGCCGCCCGGCCCTTCAGCGCGAGGGCCTCCTCCGTGCCGATCTCCGTGAGCCGCTTGTCGATGTCGGCGTCGACGCGGGAGACGAAGAACGACGCCACCGAGTGCACGGCGGACAGGTCCAGGCCCTTGGCGGCGGCCTTCTCCAGACCGGCCAGGTAGGCGTCCATGACCTCGCGGTAGCGCTCCAGCGAGAAGATCAGGGTGACGTTGACGCTGATGCCCGCCCCGACGACCTCGGTGATGGCCGGCAGCCCGGCCTTCGTCGCCGGGATCTTGATCATCACGTTCGGGCGGTCGACCAGCCAGGCCAGCTGCTTGGCCTCGGCGACGGTGGCCGCCGTCTCGTGCGCGAGCCGCGGGTCGACCTCGATGGAGACCCGGCCGTCCCGGCCGCCGGTGGCGTCGTACACGGGCCGCAGCACGTCCGCGGCGGCCCGCACGTCGGCGGTGGTCATCATCCGTACGGCCTCGTCGACCGTGACGCCGCGGACCGCGAGGTCGGCCAGCTGCTCCTCGTACCCCTCACCGGAGCCGATCGCGGCCTGGAAGATGGACGGGTTGGTGGTGACGCCCACGACGTTCTTCTCCGCGACGAGCGCGGCGAGGTTGCCGGACTCGATGCGGCGGCGTGACAGGTCGTCAAGCCAGATGGAGACGCCCTCGTCGGACAGGCGCTTGAGGTTACAGGCGGCGGTTGCTTCGGTGGTCACTGCGATCATCTTCTTTCTGCGTGTGGATCAACCGCGGGCGGCGGCGAGGGATTCCCGGGCGGCGGCGGCCACGCGCTCGGGGGTGAAGCCGTACTCGGCGAACAGGGTCCCGGCGTCGGCGGAGGCGCCGAAGTGCTCCAGGGAGACGATGCGGCCGGCGTCCCCGACGAACCGGTACCAGGTCAGGCCGATCCCGGCCTCGACGGCGACCCGCGCCTTGACGGCCGGCGGCAGCACGCTGTCGCGGTACTCGCGCGGCTGCTGCTCGAACCACTCCACGGACGGCATCGACACCACGCGGGTGCCGACCCCCTCCGCCTCCAGCAGGTCCCGCGCGGCGACGGCGAGCTGCACCTCGGAGCCGGTGGCGACGAGGACCACCTCGGGCGTCCCGGTGGAGGCGTCCCGCAGGACGTAACCGCCCTTGGCGGCATCCTCGTTGGGCGCGTACGTCGGCACGCCCTGGCGGGTCAGCGCGAGGCCGTGCGGTGCCGGGTCGGTGGAGTGGCGGCGCAGGATCTCCGCCCACACGACCGAGGTCTCGTTGGCGTCGGCCGGACGGACCACGTTCAGGCCCGGGATGGCGCGCAGCGCGGCCAGGTGCTCGACCGGCTGGTGGGTCGGGCCGTCCTCGCCGAGGCCGATGGAGTCGTGCGTCCACACGTACGTCACCGGCAGCTGCATCAGCGCGGACATCCGTACGGCGTTGCGCATGTAGTCGGAGAACACCAGGAACGTACCGCCGTAGACACGGGTGTTGCCGTGCAGCGCGATGCCGTTCATCTCCGCGGCCATCGAGAACTCGCGGATGCCGAAGTGGACGGTGCGGCCGTACGGGTCCGCCTCCGGCAGCGGGTTGCCCACCGGCAGGAACGAACTGGTGCTGTCGATGGTCGTGTTGTTGGAGCCGGCGAGGTCGGCCGAGCCGCCCCACAGCTCGGGCAGGACCGGGCCGAGCGCCTGCAGCACCTTGCCGGACGCGGCCCGGGTGGCCACGGCCCTGCCCTCCTCGAACACCGGGAGCGCGTCCTCCCAGCCCTCGGGCAGCCGGCCGGAGACGATCCGGTCGAACAGGGCGGCGCGCTCCGGCGACGCGGTGCGCCAGGCGCCGATCCGCTTGTCCCAGGCGGCGTGCTCCTCCGCGCCCCGGTCCAGGGCCCGTCGGGTGTGCGCGAGGACGTCGTCGGCGACCTCGAAGGACTTCTCGGGGTCGAAGCCGAGGACGCGCTTGGTGGCGGCGATCTCCTCGGCGCCGAGCGCGGAGCCGTGGGACGCCTCGGTGTTCTGGGCGTTGGGGGCGGGCCAGGCGATGATCGTGCGCATGGCGATGATCGAGGGGCGGCCCGTCTCGGCCTGCGCCGCCTTCAGGGCCCCGTACAGGGCGGCCACGTCGATGTCGCCGTTCGCGGCGGGCTCGATGCGCTGCACGTGCCAGCCGTACGCCTCGTAGCGCTTGAGGACGTCCTCGGAGAAGGCGGTCGCGGTGTCGCCCTCGATGGAGATGTGGTTGTCGTCGTACAGGAAGACCAGGTTGCCGAGCCGCTGGTGGCCGGCGAGCGACGACGCCTCGGCGGACACGCCCTCCTGGAGGTCGCCGTCGGAGACGATCGCCCAGATCATGTGGTCGAACGGGGACTCGCCCTCGGGCGCCTCCGGGTCGAACAGGCCGCGCTCGTACCGGGCGGCCATGGCCATGCCGACGGCGTTGGCGACCCCCTGGCCGAGCGGACCGGTCGTCGTCTCCACGCCCGCCGTGTGCCCGTATTCGGGGTGACCCGGAGTCTTCGACCCGTGCGTACGGAACGACTTGAGGTCGTCGAGGCTCAGCTCGTACCCGGCGAGGAACAGCTGGGTGTAGAGGGTCAGCGAGGTGTGGCCGGGGGAGAGGACGAAGCGGTCCCGGCCCGTCCACTCCGGGTCGGCCGGGTCGTGGCGCATCACCTTCTGGAAGAGCGTGTAGGCGGCCGGGGCCAGGCTCATCGCCGTGCCCGGGTGCCCGTTGCCGACCTTCTGCACGGCGTCCGCCGCCAGCAGACGCGCCGTGTCGACGGCACGCCGGTCGAGTTCGGTCCATTCGAAGCTGTCCGGTGTCTGCGTGCTCATCTTCAAGAAGTCCTCGATCGCGGTGAAGTAGCTGGTCAACGCGTTCAAAACTAAAAGTCTGACTTTTCGCTGGGAAGGTCGGCGTGTGTCACGCTGTGGTGAAAGTGGGACACCGCGCGGGACGCGGCGCACGGCTGAGCGGCAGCCCCGCACGACTGAGACGGCATGAGACGGACATGGTGGACACAACGGCCGAAGGCGGACCAGGCCCCGGAAGACCGGCCCCGGGCGGCGACGGCGACGCGATCCGCACCTTCCCCTTCCCGGTGGACCTGAGCGTCCTCGGCGTCGGCATGCGCGTCGGCCCCATGGGCCCCGGCCGCACCTGGCACTCCGAAGCCCCCCTCGGCCGGGTGCACCGCATCGACTTCCACATCGTGATGCTCTTCGACGACGGCCCCGTCCGGCACATGGTCGACTTCACCGAGTACGAGGCACACGCCGGCGACCTGCTGTGGATCCGCCCCGGCCAGGTCCACCGGTTCGCGGCCGACGCCGACTACCGCGGCACCGTCCTCACCATGCAGCCCGGCTTCCTGCCCCGCGCCACCGTCGAGGCCACCGGCCTGTACCGCTACGACCTGCCGCCCCTGCTGCGCCCCGACGAGGCCCAGCTGGCCGCCCTGCGCGCGGCCCTCGCCCAGCTGCGGCGCGAGTACGAGGACTCCACGACCCTGCCGCTCAGCCTGCACACCGCCGTCCTGCGCCACTCGCTGACCGCGCTCCTGCTGCGCCTGGCCCACCTCGCCGTCAGCTCGGCCGCCACGCCCCGTCAGGGCGACACCACGTTCACCCTCTTCCGGGACGCCGTGGAACGCGGCTTCGCCACCAACCACAGCGTGAGCGCCTACGCCGACCAGCTCGGCTACTCCCGCCGCACCCTCGTGCGCGCGGTCCGCGCCGCGACCGGTCAGACCCCGAAGGGCTTCATCGACCGGCGTGTGGTCCTGGAGGCGAAACGGCTCCTGGCCCACACGGACATGCCGATCGGCCGGATCGGCGCGGCCGTCGGCTTCACGGACGCCGCCAACTTCTCCAAGTACTTCCAGCAGCACACCGACACGACACCGGCGGCGTTCCGCGCGGAACTCCGGTAGGCGGACGGCTCCGTACTCGTCCCAGGGGGTGGTCGCGCCCGTCCGACCGGCGGGCCGGGTTGACGCGGCCGTCCCACGCGCCTACGAGTCCTGCATGAGCGACCCTCACGCGACCCCGCCGGAACCGGCCCCCGACCCCGCCGCCCACGCCACCGTCCGCCTCCTGGAACACCTCGCCGAGAAGCTGGGCGGCCGGGCGTCGGTCACCGCCGTCTACGGCGAGCCCGTCACCGCCGACGGCGTCACCGTCGTCCCCGTCGCCCGGGTCGCCTTCGGCCTCGGCGGCGGGACGGGACGCACGGTGGAGGGGGCCAGGACGAACGACGGCGGAGGCGGCGGGGGAGGAGTGGAGGCCCGCCCGCTCGGCTACATCGAGATCCGTGACGGCGTCACCACGTACAGACCCATCCGCGGCACCTGGGGGAAGGCGGCTCCCCTGGCCGGCCTGGTGCTGGGCGCCGCCCTCCCCAGGGCGTTCAGGGCCCTGCGGCGACGACGCCCCTGAACGCGCGCGCCGCCGCCCCGGAGGCCGGACGGGACCTCGGCGGGGCGGCGGCGCCCACCCGTGCGTCAGTGCCCGAAGTCGAACCAGTTCACGTTCACGAAGTCGGCGGGCTGGCCGCTGGTGAAGGTGAGATAGACGTCGTGCGTGCCGGTCACCGCACTGATGTTCGCGGGGATCGTCCGCCATGACTGCCAGCCGCCGGTGTTGCCCACAGCGAAACTGCCGATCGGCGCGTTGCCGCGGTTGTCCAGCCGCACCTCCACCAGACCGCTGACCCCGCTCGCCGCGCCGCTCGCCACCCGCGCGACGAACTGCCGTGCCGCCGACGACCCGAAGTTGACGCCTCGGTAGAGCGCCCAGTCCCCGTTGGCGAGGGCCCCGATGTTCTGCCCGCCGCCCGTGTCCGACGTCGACTCGGTGTAGACACCGCTCTGGCCGTCGAACGACTCGGCCTGGATGGCGCTGTAGGCGTCACGGTTGCCCGTCGGCGGCGGGGTCGTGCCGCCCCCGCCGGACGACAGCACCTGGACGTAGTCCACGAGCATGGAGTGTCCCGGCTGCGTCCCGCCGTCGGGGCCACCGCCGAAGGCGTCCGGGAAGCCGCCGCCCATGGCCACGTTGAGGATGATGAAGTACCCGTGGTTCGTGGCGTTGGCCCAGGTCGTCGCGTCGACCTGATTGGCGCGCACGGTGTGGTAGTTGACGCCGTCCAGGTAGAAGCGGATCTCCTCCACGCCGGTCGAGCGGTCCCACTCCAGCCGGTAGGTGTGGAAGCCCGCCTGGCAGGTCGTGCCGGAACAGGTGGTGTTGCCGCCGATCCCGCTGTTCTCGTTGCACGGGCCGCCCGGCGCGGTGCCGCAGTGCATGGTGGCGAACACCGTGTTCATGCCCTGGGTGTTCTCCATGATGTCCAGCTCGCCGACGCCGGGCCAGTTCCAGTAGTTGCCCCGGTAGGGCGCGCCCAGCATCCAGAACGCCGGCCAGTACCCCTTGGCGGCGGCCCCGGTCACGTTCGGCACCTGGATGCGGGCCTCCACGCGGAGCTTGCCGCCCGCCGGGGGCTGGAAGTCGGTGCGGTTGGTCTCGATACGGCCCGACGTCCAGTTGCCGGCCCCGTCCCGGCGGGGCGTGATGCGCAGATTGCCGCTGCCGTCGAGGGAGACGTTGTCGGTGCTGCTCGTCATCGTCTCGATCTCGCCGGTGCCCCAGTTGCCGGGGCCGCCGGGGTAGCCCTTGCCGGTGTCATAGCGCCAGTTCGAGGTGTTCACGCCGGTGCCCGCGGGGCCGGTGAAGTCGTCGAGGAAGACCTGGGTCCAGCCCGACGGGGGCGTGGGCGCGGAGGCGCTGGCGGACGGGACGACGACACCGGCGGCGGCCGCCGCCAGACCGAGGGTGCCGAGCACGGCGACGAACACGCGCCGGACGGAGCGGCGTCTTGGGGGCATGCCGGAGAGTTCGCTCATGGGGGTGCCTCTCGGGATACGGAGTGGGGAGGTGGGGGGCTGTGCGAGGGGTGACTGAGAGCGCTCTCAAACCGAGGTCAATGTGCTCCCCGGTGTGCCGATCGTCAAGAGGTGAAACAGATAAATCCCGTGCGCCACAAGAAGGTTCACCGGGTGAAGCGCGCGGCCCACCGGTCGTGGGGCCGTTCGCCTCCGAGAGCCCTACGCGTGAGGCCCCGGCCGCCACCCCAGCCCCCGGGAGATCCCCCGTGCCGCGAGCCGTACGGCGGGGGCCAGGGACGGGATCCGGGCGTCGGCGTAGGGCACGACGACCGACACGGCGGCGGCGACCGTGCCCGCCGCGTCACGGACGGGGGCGGCCACGGACAGCGCGTCCTCGGTGACCTGCCGGCTGCTCACCGCCACCCCGGTGCGCCGTACCTCGGCCAGCATGCGGCGCAACCGGGCCGCGTCCGTCACCGTGTACGGCGTGAACGAGGCGAGCGCCCCGGCGCAGTATTCCTCCTGCTCCTCCACCCCGCAGTGCGCGAGCAGCGCGAGCCCGACCCCGGTGGCGTGCAGCGGCCAGCGCGCGCCCACCCGGATGTGCACCCCGACCGCCGAACGCCCCGACAGCCACTCGATGTAGACGACCTCGGTCCCGTCCCTCACCGCCAACTGCACGTTCTCGTGCGTCGCTTCGTACAGGTCCTCCAGATACGGCAGCGCGATCTGCCGCAGCGCGGGGCCGCGCGGGGCGAGCGCCGCGAGCTCCCACAGCCGCAGCCCGACGTGGTAGAGCCCGCGCTCGTCCCGCTCCAGCGCACCCCACTCCCTGAGCACCCCCACCAGCCGATGCGCGGTACTCAGACTCAGCCCGGCCCGCCGCCCGATGTCCGTGAGACTCAGCGCGGAATGCTCCAGGTCGAACGCCCCGAGGACGGAGAGGAGCCGGCCGGGGGCCGAGCGGGGGGTGCCGGGGGGTGGGGAGGCGGGCGGGGTGACGATGACGGGCTCCCTCCCGGGCGGGCCACGGAACGACGCGGCACACCGGTCGGTGGATCAACTGCCGCCGGAACGATGCCCCTTGACTGACTGTCCCAAAACCCGGCCCACGGACCCGCGCCGCCGCTAAGCTGGCAGCGGGTGAAGACGGTTCCGGGCGGAGGACGATCGACGGGAAGGCGCGATCGAGACCGGGGGCCGAGCGGGCGACGAGGGTCACAGGTCCGTGCGCTTCAACAGCTGGGGCACTCGATTACCCCGAAACGGTACCGATATCCCTCCAACGGAGGCATGATTTTCGGATCGGCGGGTACATATGCGCCCGCCGCTGTACCGTGCAGACAGAGTGCCCCGACACTCACTTCACCCTACCCTTCTGATCAGGGAATACCGTGACCACTCGCACCAGAGCCACTGTCGGCAGCGAGCCGCGGCCATCGGCCGCCGACGCTCGGACCACCGCGCCGCATCTCGACGCTCCGCACGACCCGAGGAGCGTCCGCGGCGTACGTCGAGCACGCGCGGCCACGCCGGCACGCAAGGGGTCAGGGGTCACCTTCCAGTCGTCCATCTGAGGACAACCACCCATACCGTCATGACCGGTCCGACCGTCCCGCTGGGGCAGCTCGTACTGAAAGTGCACAGCAGATGCGACCTCGCCTGCCGGCACTGCTACATCTACGAGCACGCAGACCAGAGCTGGAGCTCCCGGCCCAAGGTGATCTCACCGGAGACGATCTCCTGGACCGCCCTCCGGCTGGCCGAGCATGCCAAGAAGCACCGACTCGCCTCCGTCCAGGTCATCCTGCACGGGGGCGAGCCGCTGCTCGCGGGCCCCGCCCGCTTACGGGCCGTCTGTGAGGCACTGACCGGCGCACTCGACGGGATCTGCGACCTCGACCTGCGCATCCACACCAACGCCGTCCAGCTGAACCGGCGCCACCTCGAGCTGTTCCTGGAGTACGGCGTCCGGGTCGGCGTCTCCCTCGACGGCGACCGCGCCGCCAACGACCGCCACCGGCTCTACGCCGACGGACGCAGCAGCCACGACAAGGTCCTGCGGGCGCTCGCCCTGCTCGACCAGGACCGGTACCGCCACCTCTACGCCGGCATCCTGTGCACCGTCGACGTCCGCAACGACCCCGGCGCCGTGTACGACGCGCTCGCCGCCCTGCGCCCCCCGCGCATCGACTTCCTCCTGCCCCACGCGACCTGGGACGAGCCGCCCCCACGCCCCGGCGGCGAGGGCACCACCCCGTACGCCGACTGGCTGCTCACCGTGCATGAGCGGTGGACCCGGGCCGGCAGACCGATGCCGGTGCGGCTGTTCGACTCGGTGGTCAGCACCCTCGGCGGCGGACCCGGCCTCACCGAGGCGATGGGGCTGGACGCCGCCGACGTCGTCGTGGTCGAGACCGACGGCACCTACGAACAGGCCGACTCGCTCAAGACCGCCTACGACGGAGCGCCGGCCACCGGCAAGGACGTCTTCCGGCACACCCTCGACGAGGTGGCCCTCCACCCGGGCATCAGCGCCCGGCAGCACGGTCTGGACGACCTGTCCGCACAGTGCAGGGAGTGCCCCGTGGTGCGCTCCTGCGGCGGCGGCCTGTTCGCCCACCGCTACCGGTCCGACGGCACAGGCTTCCAGAACCCGTCCGTGTTCTGCGCCGATCTCGAACAGCTGATCCGGACGATCGACGCGCGCACCGGCGCCGGCGCGACCCGCCCGATCGACGGCTTCGACGCCCTCGCCGACAGCAGTGACGACGCCGCCGGCGTACGGGAGTTGGACCGGGCACGACGGGACGTCACCCGGAGCCTGCTCACCGCCGTCCACGAGGAGATCGGTGCCGACGCCGGCCCCCTCTGGACGGAGCCCTGGCGGCTCGCCGTCGACCTGGGGCGGCGGGACGGTGCGGTGACCGAGGCGCTGCTGTCCCACCCGTACACCCGCGGCTGGGCCGTGCGCTGCCTCGCCGGGGATGCGTCGCCCGCCTACCTGGCCTCCCTCGTCGCGGCCGCGAGCCTGACCGCCCGGCCCGCCGAGGCCGTCCGGGTGCCCGTCCACGACGGCGTGGCGCACCTCCCCGGCCTCGGCACCCTCACTACTCAACGCGAGGTTCAGAGCGTCGAGTTGACAAGCGCGGACCTGGCCGGACCCGGTTGGGAGCCGCTGCGGCGCATCCGCGCCGACGGGCTGGACGTGGCCCTGGACGACACCGACCCTCATCGTGACTGCTACGGCATCCCCGTCGAGGGCCCGCTCACCGATCCGCGGACCGAGGAGTCGTGGCGCCATGTGCTGCCGCAGGCCTGGGCGTTGATCCGCAAGGCCCTGCCGATGGTCGCCGCCGGCATCGAGCGGAGCGTGCGCGTGATCACCCCGCTCGCCGTCCCGCACGACCCGGAACGCTACGTGCCCGGCGGTGGCATCGGTGCCCTCGGCGTCCATCTGCACCCCGGCCCGGAGGCGGTGGCCGTCGAGATCGTGCGCGGCTTCCGGCTCGGTGTGCTGGACGCCCTCCTCGACGTGTGCGACCTCTACGACGAGACGGACACCCGCACCGGCGAGCTGCTCGGCGACACCTTCGCGCGCGCCGCCACCGACGTGCTGCGGGACGACGCGGAGCAGGCAGGCCGCACCCGGCACCAGTGGGAGCTGCTGGCACGGGCGGGTTCACTCACACCGCTCGGCCGACGGTTCGTCGACGGGGTCGGGCGCGGCCTGTGACCGCCTCCTCGCTCGCCAGGGATCTGGTGGACCTGGGCCTGCGGCCCGGGACCACCGTCCTGGCCCACGCCTCCCTGCGCAGGGTGGGCGCGGCGGACGAGGACCTGCTGACCGCGCTGCTGGACGTCCTCGGCCCCCGAGGCACCCTCGTCGTACCGGCGTTCACCGCCGGCAACTCCGACTCCTCCCCGGCGTACCGGGACCGCGTGCGCGGACTGAACGCCGATCAGATCCGGTCGCTCCGGTCACGGATGCCTCCGTTCGACCCCGCGAGCACTCCGTCCGAGGGCGTCGGGCGGCTCGCCGAGGCCGTGCGGCGGTCCGGGGGAGCGGTGCGCAGCACGCACCCGCAGACCTCGTTCGCCGCCCTGGGCGCGCGGGCCCGGGAACTGCTCGCCGGGCACGCGGAGGACTGCCACCTGGGCGAGCGCTCGCCGCTGCGGAGCCTGTACGAGGCGGGCGCCCACGTGCTGCTCCTCGGGGTCGGCTTCGAGGTGTGCAGCGCCTTCCACCTCGCCGAGTACCGCGTCCCCGACCCGCCCCGCCGGACGTACCGCTGTGTGGTCCTGCGCGACGGTGCACGCCGCTGGATCGCCTACGAGGACGTCGCTCTGGACGACGGCGACTTCGGGGTGCTCGGCGCCGACTTCGAGAAGGGCGACGCGGCCCGGCCCGATCCCGTGGTGCGCGGCGGCCGTGTCGGCGAGTCCCACGCCCGGCTGTTCCCGCTCGCACCGGCCGTCGACTTCGCCGCCGTCTGGCTGGCCGGAAATCGATCCCGTCGCGTTCCCACGGACCCGTCACAAAACGGCGCGGTGTTCCTACACTGAGTGTCCACCCCCGCGGGGCCGGGGGAGGGGGACGGGATCGGGGGATCGCGTGGTGCCGATGGAACGACCGGGGGATGCCACCGCCCCCTATTTCTTCCTCAGTTACGCCCGTATGCCGCAGGACGGCTCCGGTTCGGCCAACCCCGATCTGTGGGTCCACCGTCTCTACGACGAACTCTGCGAGCACATCCAGAACATGACGGACCACCGGGGCGCCCCCGGATTCATGGACGGCACGATGCGGGTGGGCCAGATCTGGCCGCAGGAACTGTGCGACTCGCTCGCCCGCTGCCGGGTGTTCGTGCCGCTGTACTCGCCGCGGTACTTCATCAGCACGTGGTGCGGCAGGGAGTGGGCCGCCTTCGGCAGCCGGCCCGCCCGGCACCGCGCGGCCGGACAGCCGGGCGTCCCCAGCGCCGTGGTGCCCGCCCTGTGGTCGCCGGTGCCCGACCACCGGCTGCCCGACGCCGTCAAGGACGTGCAGTACGTCCACCCCGAACTCGGCCAGAGGTACCGCACGTTCGGGCTGTACGGGCTGGCCAAGCTGAGGGCCTTCCGCAACGACTACGAGAAAGCCGTCCTGCATCTGGCCCGCCGCATCGTCGACATCGGCGAGAGCATCGTCGTCGACCACGCCGAACGCATCGAACTCGGCGGAGGGCCGGACGCGTTCGCGGCCACCCCCGCCACCACCTCGACCACCGGCCGCACGCTGCGCATCAGCGTGGCCGCCCCCACCCGCGACCGGCTGCCCGAAGGCCGCAGCCCCGACTGCTACGGCGACTCGGCCGTCGACTGGACGCCCTACCGCCCGGCGTCGGAGCAGCCCCTCGCGCAGGTCGCCGCGGGCATCGCGGAAGGACTCGCGTTCCGGCCCGACATACGCGAGTTCGACCACACCGCGGGGCCGGCCGAGGGACCCGAGGTCGTGCTCCTCGACCGCTGGGTGCTCCGCGACCCCGAACGCCGCGCCGCCCTCGCCGCGTTCGACGCCTCCGACCTGCCGCCGACCGGTCTGGTCGTGCCGTGGAACGAGCACGACCCCGACAGCGACGACGCCGAGCACGAACTCGGCATGGAGGCCGAGGCCACCCTGCCCCGCCGTATCAAGCTGGGCCGGCAGGTGTGCAGACCCGCCGTCCGGGGCGTCCCGGACCAGCATGCCTTCGCCGCCGTGCTGCCCGACGTCGTGCACTGGGTGGAGGGCGAGTACCGCAAGCGGGCCCAGGCCCGGCCGCCGGCCGGACAGGGCACCGAGCGATTCCGGCTGTGCGGCAAGGACCACGCGGACAGCCGACCCCAGGGACACCGCCGGACCGCCGAGGAGGAAGACCGCGATGAGCAGCCTTGACGAACAGGACGGCCGTTCCGGCCGCATCGTCACGTTCTACTCGTACAAAGGCGGCACCGGACGGACGATGGCCCTCGCCAACGTGGCGTGGATCCTGGCCGCCAACGGCAAACGCGTCCTCGCCGTGGACTGGGACCTGGAGGCGCCGGGCCTGCACCGCTTCTTCCACCCGTTCCTCGACCCGGCCACCGTCGGCGCCACCACCGGCGTCATCGACATGCTCAAGGACTACGCCTGGGCCGCCACCGACGACACCGACCCCGGTGGCGCCGACAACCGGCCGCCGGACTGGCACCTGGACTACGCCCGCATCCAGCGTCACGCCGTCTCCCTGGACTGGTCGTTCCCCGAGCCCGGCACCCTCGACCTGGTGTCGGCGGGGCGCCAGGACCGCGACTACTCGGGGCTCGTCAGCACCTTCGACTGGGACCATTTCTACGACGAGCTCGGCGGTGGCCTGTTCTTCGACGCGCTGCGCGAGGACATGCGCCACAACTACGACTACGTCCTCGTCGACAGCCGCACCGGGCTCTCCGACATCGCCGACATCTGCACCGCCCACCTGCCCGACGTACTCGTCGACTGCTTCACCCTCAGCGACCAGAGCATCGACGGCGCGGCCGCCGTCGCCCACGACATCCGCGACCGGTTCCGCAGCCGCCGTATCCGCATCCTGCCCGTCCCCATGCGCATCGACGAGGGCGAGAAGGAGAAGGCGGACGCCGGCCGCGCCCTGGCCCGCGCCAAGTTCGACGGGTTCCCCTCCGGCCTGACCGAGGACGGACTCACCGACTACTGGGGGTCGGTGGAGGTGCCGTACCGGCCGTACTACGCCTACGAGGAGACGCTGGCCACCTTCGGCGACGAGACCGGCAACGCCACCTCGCTGCTGTCCGCGTTCGAGCGGCTCACCGGGGAGATCAGCGGCCAGGCCGTGGTCGCCCTGCCCCGGATGCCGAAGGAACTGCGCGAGACCGTCACCGCGAAGTTCACCCGGCCCCGGCTCACCCTCCCCGTCGACCTCCACCTCAGCTATGTGTCCGAGGACCGGATGTGGGCCGACTGGATCACCTCCCAGCTGTCCCGCGCCGGGTTCAAGGTGTCCCGCCGGTACGTCGGCAGCGAGGGGGACGGCGCCGAGAAGCCCGCCGACCGGACCGTCTTCGTGCTCTCCCCGGCGTTCCAGCGCTCGGCGCGGGCCCGGCAGGTGTGGGACGCGGCCACCGCCGGCGACCTCGCGGGCCGCCGCCAGGTGGTCGCCGTCCGCGTCGGCGACCTGCGGCCCGCCCCCACGTTCGGCGAGCGGCCCGCCATCGACCTCGTGCGCACCAGCGAGAAGGCCGCCGCGTCCGCGCTGCTGAGGGCCCTCGGCAAGCCGCCCCTGCCCGCCGAGCTGACCGACGAGGTGGCGCTCCGGGACGCCCGCTTCCCGGACACCGTGCCGAAGTTCTGGAACGTCTCCCCGCGCAACGCGTCCTTCACCGGCCGCAGCGCGCTGCTGGAGAGGCTTCGCGACGGGCTCGGCAGCAGCACCTCGGGAGGCGCTCCGGCGCCGTACGCCCTCTACGGGCTGGGCGGTGTCGGCAAGACGCAGATCGCGCTGGAGTACGTGCACCGCTTCGCCGCCGACTACGACCTGGTGTGGTGGATCCCCTCCGAGCAGAACGAACTGGTCGTCTCCTCCCTCACCGACCTCGCCCGCCGGCTGGGCCTGCGCGTCGGTGAGGACGCCGCCCAGGCCGCCCTCGAGGTCTGCGACCATCTGCGCCAGTCCTCGGCGCTGCGCTGGCTGCTCGTCTTCGACAACGCCGACGAACCCCAGGAGGTCAGCCGGCACTTCCCCGGCGGCAGCGGCCACGTCCTGGTCACCTCCCGCAACCAGACCTGGCTGCACTTCGGCGAGGCCCTGGAGATCGACCCGTTCCTGCGCGAGGAGAGCGTCGAGCACCTGCTGCGCCGGGCCGCCGACCTCACCACCGAGGAGGCCGACCGGGTGGCCGCGGCCGTCGGCGACCTGCCGCTCGCGCTCGACCAGGCCGGCGCCTGGCTGGCCGAGACCGGCACCCCCGTCGACACCTACCTCGCCGAACTCGAGCACCAGGCGGCCAGAGTGCTGTCCCTCAGCCAGCCCGCGAACTACCCGGAGCCGGTCGGCGCCACCTGGAACGTGTCCATCGAGCGGCTCAAGGAGCGCTCCCCGGCGGCCGTACGCCTGCTCCAGCTGTGCGCCTTCTTCGCGGCCGAACCCATCTCCATGGAGCTGCTGTACGGCGACGAGATGACCAGCGTCCTGTCCGAGCTGGACCCCTCCCTCCAGGAGAAGATGGTGCTCGGCCGGGTGATCCGCGAGATCGGGCGGTTCGCCCTCGCCAAGGTGGACCGGGCGACCGAGTCGATCCAGGTGCACCGGCTGGTGCAGGCGGTGATCCGCTCCCAGCTCACCGCCCGGGAGCAGGAGGACGCCCAGCACGTCGTGCACCGCATCCTGGCGGGCGCCCGGCCGTCCGGCGAGGAACCCATCGACGACCCGAAGAACCAGCCCACCTTCGCCGCGATCTGGCCGCACCTGGAGGCGTCCGAGGCGAGCACCTGCGACGAGCCGAAGACCCGCCAGCTCCTCATCGACCGGGTGCGCTACCTGTGGAAGCGCGGCGACCTCAACGCGGCGCAGTCCTTCGCGGGCTCGCTGCGCACCCTGTGGGAGCAGCAACTGGCCGACAGCCGGGCCAGGATCGCCGGCCTTGAGGCGCGCCACAACGGAGGACCGGCATCCGGGGCGGGCCGCTCCGTCGACCTCCGTGCCCCGCGCACGCTGGCCGAGGAGCGGCGGTACGCGGCGGAACTCCACACCCAGCTGCTCCACCTGCGTTTCCACGTCGCCAACGTCCTGCGCTCCCTGGGCAAGTACGTCGAGGCCGAGGAACTGGGCTCCGACACCCTGACCCAGCAGCGCGCCCTGCTGCTGCCAGGACACCCGCACATCCTGATGACGGCCAGCGGCCTCGCCACCGACCTCGGCAGCATCGGCCGGTTCGAGGAAGCCCTGGAGCTGGCGACCGAGGCGTACGACGGCTTCAAGGAGAACTTCGGCGAGGACCACCCGCGTACCCTCGCGGCCAACAACAACCGCGCGGTGTGCCTGCGGCTGCTCGGCCGTTACACCGAGGCGCGGGACGTCGACCAGGAGATCTACGACCTGCGGCGCAACGACCTCGGCGCCGCGCACCCCCACACGCTGATCAGCATCACCAACCTGGGGCGCGACCTGCGCGAGACCGGCCAGTACGAGCCGTCCATCTCCCTGCTGCGCAGCAGTTTCGAGGCGTACCGGCAGCTGTTCGGCGACCTGCACCCGGAGACCCTGCGCAGCGCCAAGAGCCTCGCCGTGTCGTTGCGCAAGGCGGGGCGGGTGGACGAGGCGCGGGCGCTGACCCAGCAGACACGGGAGCAGTACCGGTTGCGGGACACCCCCGCGACCACGCCCGACGTGCTGGACTGCACCCTGAACTACGCCACCGACCTGTACGCCACCGGGGCGCGCGACGAGGCGCTCTCGCTGGCCCTGGACATCGTGCGCCAGTACCGCACGGCACCCGGCGAGCGGCATCCCGCGACACTCGCCGCCGTCAACAACCTCGGGATCTTCCTGCGGGGTTCCGGTGAGGTGAGCCGGGCTCGGGCGCTGCTGGAGAAGAACCTCGCCACCCTCAGGGAGGTCCTCGGCGACCGGCACCCGCACACACTGGCCTGCGCCGTGAACCTCGCGAACGTGCTGGCGGAGCTGAACGAGCTGAGCGCGACGGAGGAGTTGGAGCGGATGGCGGTGACGGGCTTCCAGCCGACGCTCGGCGACCAGCACCCGGACACCGTCGTGTCCCGCGCCAACCTGGGCGTGACCTTACGGGCCCTGCACCGGGAGCCGGAGGCCGACCAGCTCCGCAAGAGCAGCCTCGAGGAGTTCGGCCGGCTGCTCGGCGAGAACCATCCCCACACGGTCAGCGTCCGGGAGGGCAAGCGCATCCACCGGGACCTGGAGCCGCCGGCCGTGTGACCGGCGGCGTCGTCAGACGGGGTCGGCGGCCAGCCGGGAGCGTCCGCCGACCAGCCAGGTGAACACGTCGGGCAGGACCCGCAGGGACGCGAAGTGCGCCTCCTCCGGATGCAGGACGGCCCGTCCTCCGGGGATGCGCTCGGCCAGCCACCGGGTGTGGCTGGCCGGGGAGAAACCGTCCCGTTCGCCGTGCCACAGCAGCACCGGCACGGTGATGTCCGCCGGGGAGAAGCCCCAGGGCGCGCAGAAGGACAGGGCGTCGTCCACCCAGCCGTCCGCGGAGACGCTGAGAGCCTCCTGGTAGTTGCGCAGCAGCATGGCGCGGATCCCCGCGTCGGAGATCACCCGCAGATCCGACTCGGTGAGCTCCCAGCGGAGTTGTGCCAGGAGCTTGCGGGGATCGGACCGGATGTCGGCGGACCGTTTGCGCAGGCTGTCCGCCAGCTCGTCGGGCCCGTCCTCGGCCTTGGAGTACTCGTTGACGTTGGAGGCGGTCATGCCCGCGAACCAGTCGAGGCCGTCCGCGTCCCGTGGGGCGAGGCTGACCAGGACGGCGGCGCGGGTCACCCGCTCCGGCAGCAGGGCCGCGCAGGCCAGGGCGTGCGGGCCGCCGCCGGAGCGGCCGACCACCGCGAAGCGCTCCACGCCCAGGGCGTCCGCGATGGCGGCGACGTCCTGCGAGACATGCGCGACCCGGCGGCCCGGGAGCCGGTCCGAAGGGCCGTAGCCGGGCCGGTCGTAGGTGATGAGCCGGACCCGCTGGTGGTAGAGCAGCATCGGCCGGGGCGCCGGCCCGAGCCGGCTGCCGGGTGTGCCGTGCAGCAGGAACACGGGCGAGCCGCCGGGATCTCCGCTGATCTCGACGGCTAATCGTCTCCCGTCCCCCGTGTGCACCTCTCTGAGCATGCGCGGCCCCCTCTCGACGCCCCCGCCCGCTGCGGCATGCCGTGTGGTCGTGCATCGGCCATTCCCCATCGTGCCCCAGATCATCCTGGTGCGCGGGTGTTTCCGGCCCGCCGCGAACGGCTCTCAGACCACCCCCAGCGTCCAGCTCCACCGGTGCACCCCGGGCGCCACGAGGTACCCGGGTGACGTGTCGGGCCCGCAGGACGCCGTCCCCAGGCCGCGGTGGGACGCGTCGACGTGGACCACGCAGCCGGGGCGCGGGGCCAGTTCGGCGTGGTGGCGGGCGGTGGTGAGGTCCTCGGCGCGGAAGCGGGTCACCGACACCTGGCGCGGCTCGTCCAGTGTGACCCGCAGAGCGCTTCCACCCCGTCCCGACAGGGTGAAGCGGCGGACCCCGTGCCGGCCGCCGCTCTCCTGCGGGCGCAGGTACGGCGTGAACAACTCGTCCACCAGGCGGGTGTGATGGCCGACCGGGGCTCCGGCCGCCCGGTCGGGGTAGGACTCCCACGGCCCCTGCCCGAACCAGTCCATACGGTCCAGACCGGCGACCGTCTCGAAGACCGTGCCGACCCTCGCCACGTCGTCGAACTCCGGCGGCAGCTCGACCTCTTCGTCGATCCGCACCCCGCCCTCGACGGACGTCAGCACCTGCCGGTGCCGTACGACGGCGGCCCCTGCCGTGCAGACGGCCTCCACCGTGGTCCGGCCGTGCTCCTCGCGGACGGACACGACCGTGCGGACCAGCGCGTCGAGGCCCAGGTCGCGCCAGCGGCGGGCCATACCGCCGATCTCGTCGTTGTCGGTGGGCGCCCGCCACAGGGTGAGCGTGGGGGCCGCCGTCAGCAGGGGGTGGAGGAGCAGGCCCTCGCCGTCCAGCCGTACCGCGCCGCCGCTCACCGGGGGCACCGGCACCGGAGCCGGGCCGCGCAGGCGCACCTGAGGTACGCACAGTTCCGTGCCGGACGGCGCCCAGGGCTGGTCCTCGGCCACCGTCACCCGCAGCGTCAGCCACGCCTCGCCGCCCTCGCGCGGCACCTCGAAGGGCAGTGGTACGGCGGCCGTTCCGCCGGGGCGCAGAGCGGGCAGGTCCGCCGGGGCCCGTAGCGTCGTGCCGTCGGCCAGATCCAGGCGCCACTCGCCCGTCAGCCAGTCCAGGCTCCGGAAGTGCTGGTGGTTGGCGAGGACCACACCCCCGGGCTCCAGACCCTCGATGCGTACCGGCGCCGCGATCTCGCGATGCTCGTACAGGGCCGGCTTGGGGGCCCGGTCCGGGAACACCACGCCGTCCGCGATGAACGCCCCGTCGTGGACGCGCTCGCCGAAGTCGCCGCCGTACGCCCAGCGGTGACCGGGCGGGGCGACGCCGTCGCCCCGGAGGGCGGGGCCGGTGCGTCCGGCCGGTCGTCCGTCGCTCACGCGCTGCAGGATGCCGTGGTCCCAGAACTCCCAGACGAATCCGCCCTGAAGCCCCGGCGTCGCCTCCACGGCCGCCCAGAAGTCGGCGAGCGTGCCGTTGCTGTTGCCCATCGCGTGCGAGTACTCGCACTGGATGAGCGGCCGGGTCTGCCGTCCCGAGAGGGCGTGCGCCACGCACTCCTCGATCGGCGCGTACATCGGGCAGGCGATGTCCGAGGCGTCGTCCGTCGCCGCCCAGTCGAGCTTCGCGGCCCCCTCGTACTGGAGCGGGCGCGTCGGGTCGTGGCGGCGGACCCAGCCGGCCGCCGCGTCGTGATGGGCGCCGTAGTCGGACTCGTTGCCCAGCGACCAGACGATCACCGACGGGTGGTTCTTGTCGCGCAGCACCATGCGCGCGACCCGGTCGACGAAGGCGTTGAGATAGCGCGGGTCGTCGGCGATCTCGTGGGCGTGGTCGTGGGACTCGATGTCGGCCTCGTCGACGACGTAGAAGCCGAGTTCGTCGGCCAGGTCGTACAGCGCGGGGTCGTTCGGGTAGTGGGCGGTGCGGATCGCGTTGAAGCCGAAACGCTTGAGGAGGACCAGGTCGGCGCGCAGGTCCTCGGGGGTCACGGTCCGGCCCGTCAGGGGGTGGAAGTCGTGCCGGTTCACACCCCGGACGAAGATCCGCTCCCCGTTGACCAGCAGGTCCCGGCCCACGATCTCGACGTCCCGGAAGCCGACGCGGTGCCGGGAGGTGTCGGCGACCGTGCCGTCGGCGCGGTGCAGCCGGACGGTCAGGGCGTACAGCTCGGGCGTCTCCGCGGTCCAGGCGCGCACCCCGGGGACGGTGGTCCCCAGCCGGGCCTCGCCGAGGAAGCCGGAGACCCGCTCGTCCTCGGCGTTGGCCGCGTCGAACGCGGCGTCCTGGGCGAGCGGCACACCGTCCAGCTCTCCGGTCAGGTACCAGCCCTCGGGCAGCGGGCCGCGCGCGTTTCGTACCCGGCAGTCGACGCGCAGCTCGCCGCCGCGCCGGGCGCGCACGGTCACGTCGGCCAGGTGCAGCGGGTCCGTGGCGTACAGCAGGACGGAGCGGGTGAGGCCCCCGTGCCACCACTGGTCCTGGTCCTCGATGTGGGAGGCGTCGGACCACTTGACGACGGTCAGCCGGACGGTGGCCCGCCCGCCGGCCCGGACCACCTCGGTCAGGTCGAACTCGGCGGCCAGGTGGGAGTCCTTGGAGACGCCCACGGGACGGCCGTCGACATGGACCAGCAGGACGCTCTCGGCCGCCCCGACCTGGAGCACGATCCGGCGTCCGGCCCAGCCTGCGGGCACGTCCACCTCCCGTTCGTACACGCCGGTCGGGTTGGCGGCGGGGGAGTGCGGCGGGATGTCCGGGAACGGCATCGTGACGTTGGTGTACTGCGGCAGGTCGCCGCTGTCCTGGAGGGTCCAGGCGCCGGGGACGTACGCCTGTGTCCAGGCACCGCCGACCGGCGCGTGGGGAGCCGGCAGCAACTGGAAGCGCCAGTCGCCGTCCAAGGGGATGGCTCCGGAGCGCCGGTCGACGGCGTTCATGGGGAGGCGGTTCCAGGAGGTCAGCTCGGGCGCCTCCCAGGGGCGCAGCGCGATCAGAGGGTCAGGAGAGCCGGGCGAGTAGGTCATCCGCGGACGGCTCCCTTGGCGAGGTCGCCGATGATCTGCCGGGCGCCGATGGCGAAGACGATCAGCAGGGGGATCAGGGCGAGGACCGCGCCGGTCATCACCATGCCGTAGTCGGTGGTGCCGTGCGTGCCGTTGAGCTGGGACAGCGCGACCTGGAGGGTGACGTTGTCGGGGTTGGTCAGGGCGATCAGCGGCCAGGCGTAGTCGTTCCACTGGCCCATGAAGGTGAAGATGCCGAGGAAGGCGAGCCCGGGGCGGACGACCGGGAGCGCGACGTGCCAGTACTGGCGCAGGAAGTTCGCGCCGTCCAGGCGGGAGGCGTCGAGCAGTTCGTCGTGGATGGCGCTGCGCATGTACTGGCGCATCCAGAAGATGCCGAAGGCGTTGGCGGCGGCCGGCACGATCAGCGAGGTCATCGAGCCGATCCAGCCGATCTTCGCCATGATCACGAACTGCGGGATCGCGGCCATCTGGGCCGGGACCATGAAGATCAGCATGAGCAGCGCGAACAGCGCGTTCCGGCCGGGGAAGGCGAACTTCGCGAACACGAAGGCCGCGAGCGAGTCGAGGAACAGCACCAGGAACGTCACGGCCGTCGCGACCAGCAGCGAGTTCGCCATCGACCCGAAGAAGTCGACCGTGTCGAACAGGTGGCGCACGTTCTCCGTGAAGTGCGAGCCGGGCAGCAGCTTCGGCGGGTAGGAGAAGATCTCCGACGAGGTGTGCGTCGACATGATCACGGCCCAGTAGAACGGGAAGGCCGAGAGGAGCACACCGATGATCAGGGAGGCGTGCAGCGCGATGCCCCGGCGTCCGGAGCCCTTGATGGATGCCATGTCGCGGCCTTCCTACTGTTCGCCCCGGCGCTGCACCAGGCGCCAGTTGATGAGGGAGAAGAGGACGACGACCAGGAAGATGCCCCACGCCACGGCGGCGCCGTACCCGAAGTCGTTGTTGTCGAAGGTCTGCTGGAAGAAGTAGAGGACCATCGTCCGGCCGGCGTGGTCCGGGCCGCCCGAGAACGTGGACTCGTTGGCGGTGGTCTGGAGCAGGACCTGTGGTTCGGAGAAGCTCTGCAGTCCGGTGACCGTCGAGACGACGAGCACGAACAGCAGCGTGGGCCGCAGCAGCGGCAGTGTGATCCGGAAGAAGGTCTGCACGGGACCGGCGCCGTCGATCCGGGCCGCCTCGTACAGGTCGCCGGGGATGGTCTGGAGTCCGGCGAGGAAGATGATCGCGTTGTAGCCGGTCCACTGCCAGGTCATCAGGGTGGCGATGGCGACCTTGATGCCCCACGGGGTGTTCAGCCAGGCCACCTGGTCGAGGCCGACCGCCTGCAGCAGGGCGTTCACCAGGCCGAAGTTGGTGGAGAACACCGAGCCGAAGACGATGGCGATCGCGACGACGGACGTGACGTTCGGCAGGAAGTACGCGAACCGGTAGGCGTTCTTGAAGCGGACCGCCGAGTTGAGCATCACGGCCGTCACCATCGCCAGGAAGATCATGGGGAAGGTGGCCAGCGCCCAGATGATCAGGGTGTTCCCGATGGACTGCCAGAAGTCGGCGTCCGTGAACAGGTACTGATACTGCGTCAGCCCCGCCCACTCCATCGAGCCGAGCCCGTCCCAGCGGTGGAACGAGAGATAGAGCGAGAAGCCGACGGGGATCAGGCCGAAGGCGAGGAAGAGCAGATAGAACGGGGAGATCGCGGCGTACAGGTGCCAGTGCCTGCGCCACCCCGCGCGGGGCGGGGCCGTGGCGGGCCGTACCCGGTCCACGGCCGGCGGGGTCTGTTCGGCGACGGCCATCAGAACGCCACCCCCAGGTGCTTGGCGATGCGCCGGCACTTGCCCATGGCGTCCTCCCAGGCTTTCGCGGGGTCCTTGCCGAGGACGCCGACGTTCTTGATCTCGTCCCGGATCGGCTGCCCGAGCGCGATGTCGTAGGGGCTGTTGAAGGCGACGGGGATCTTCTCCGCGGCGGGCCCGAAGACGTCCATGGTGATCTGGCCGCCGAAGAACGGGTCCGGCTCACGCAGCTTCGGCAGCGCGTACGACGCCGGGGTCGACGGGAAGAGACCGGCGTCGACGAACCCCTGCGCCTGGTTGCGGGCGTCGAGCATCCAGCTGATGATCTCGAACGCCCGCTCGGGCTCCCGGCACGCCTTCGTGATCGCCAGGAAGGAGCCGCCGACGTTGGAGGGACCGCCCGGGCAGTCCGCCACCCGCCACCGCCCCTTCGTCTTCGGGTAGGCGAGCTTGAGGTCGCCCGCGGCCCAGGAGGCGTTGAGCTGGCTGGGCAGCTTGCCCTTCTCGGTGGCCGAGATGGAGTCGGGGGTGCCGGCCACGATGTCCGAGACGATGCCGCGCCGCTTGGCCTCCACGGCCCGCTCCCAGCATGCGCGGACATGCGGCCCGTCGCCGATGAACCGCCGGTCCTCGTCGACGAACCGGGTGGTGCCCTGCCCGATGGACATCTCGAAGACGCTGACGACGTCGGTGAGGATGTACGTGCCGGGCAGCCGCTTCCTCAGCCGCTCGCCCGCCGCGAAGAACTTCTCCCAGGTGTCCAGCTCCCGCGAGACGTCGGCGGGCTCGTGGGGCAGTCCCGCCTTCTCGTAGACGGCGGGCTGGTAGTAGTGCACGACCGGGCCGACGTCGATCGGCAGGCCGACGACGCTGCCGTCCGGGGCGACGGCCTGCTGCCACTTCCAGTCCAGATAGCGGCTCTTGAGCTTCTCCGCGCCGAGTGTGCGCAGGTCGACGAACTGGTCGGCGTTCGGAAGGTAGGACGCCATGTCCTCGCCCCGGAGCCCGGCGATGTCCGGGACATGGGCCCGGCCGGCCAGCGTGGTGATGAGCTTGGAGCGGTAGTAGCCGCCGATCTGGATGGCGTCGAGGTCGACGGACCCGCCGTAGCGCGCCTTGGCGTTCTTCACGACCGTGTCGCTCAGGCCGCCGCTCCAGTACCACAGCACCATGTTCCGGCCGGTGGAGCCGGTCGGGACGGCACAGCCGGACGCCAGGCCGCCCAGCGCGGTGGCGGCCGTACCGGCCAGGCCCGCGCGCAGCAGGCCTCTTCGTGAGAGCCGCACAGCTCCCACCGCCTTTCGGATCTGTTCGGGACTTCGCGGGGAGGGGGTGTGGGGGTGGGTCAGTGCCGCGGTGCGGGCGGGGTGACGGGCGGGTACACGACGGGCGGCCCCGGATCGGCCGGGAGCCGGTCCGCGAGGAAGCCGTACGCCCGTCGCACACCGGGGTCGGTCAGGGAGCGCCACCAGCGGTCGACGCCGTACCAGCCGGGGGCGGCGAGCGCCCCGCCGGGGTGCGCGACCGAGAGTCCGGCCGCGAGGACCGCGAACCGCAGGCGCTCCTCGAGCGGCCAGCCGCCGAGCGAGGCGGCGACGAAGCTCGCCCCGAAGACGTCCCCGGCACCCGTCGGGTCGAGGACATCGATGTCGAGGGCGGGTACCTCGGCGTACTCGCCGGTCGTCTGGTCCACGGCCAGCACGCCCCGGCCGCCGCGGGTCACCACGGCGACCGGCACCAGCTCGGCGAGGGCGCGCAGTGCCTCGGACGCGCTGCCGGTGCGGGTGTAGGCCATGGCCTCGGCCTCGTTGGGGAGGAAGGCGTGGCACAGGGCGAGCTGGTCGAGCAGATCGCGGGGCCACCGCCCCGTGGCGTCCCAGCCGACGTCGGCGTACACCTGGGTGCCGTTCGCGGCTGCCTTGGCGAGCCAGGCGCGGGGCTCCGGCTCCAGGTGCACGAGGGCCGTGCGCGCCGGGGGCGGGTCGGCCATCAGTACGTCCTGGCTGTACGGGGGCTCCTGGCCGTGGGTGACCAGGGCGCGGTCGCGGCCGTAGGCCAGGGAGACGGTGACCGGGGTGGGCCAGCCGCCGGCCGTGCGGGACAGCGAGAGGTCGATGCCCTCCTGGCCGGCGAGGACGTCCCGGCAGTACGCGCCGTACAGGTCGTCGCCGAGGACGGTGGCGAGCGAGGTGCGCAGGCCGAAGCGGGCGGCGGCGACCGCGAGGTTGGCGATGCCGCCGGGGCCGCAGCCCATGCCGTCCGTCCAGATCTCCTCGCCGGGGGTGGGCGGTCCGCCCAGCCCGGTGAGGACGAGGTCGTAGAAGAGCAGCCCGGTCAGCAGCACATCGGGCCGGTCGTCGTCCACGGGTGCGTCCTCTCGCTCGGGTCCCGCCGGAGATCGTCAGAACTCTTCACTTCGGTGACCGGAATCGTGCGCCGCTCGACGGGATTGGTCAATACCCGAGCAGAAATGAGCATGGCGATGATTGAAGATGACGAGTACTGTTCACGGCGTGCTGGCAGAACGACGACACCAACTCATCCTGCGGGCCCTGCGCTCCGGCGGGCCCGCGGCCGTCACCGACCTCTCCGAGCAGCTGGGCGTGAGCCCCGCCACGATCAGGCGCGACCTGGTCAAGCTGGAGGAGGACGGACTCCTCACCCGGGTGCACGGCGGCGCCGTGGCCGACGAGGGCGACCAGCCCTTCGCCGAGGTCGCCGAGGTACGGGTGCCCGAGAAGGACGTCATAGCGGCGCACGCCGCCGCGATGGTCGAGGACGGCCAGTCGGTGCTGCTGGACATCGGCACCACGGCCTTCCGGCTGGCCCGGCAGCTGCACGGCCGCCGGCTCACCGTGATCACCAGCAACCTGGTGGTCTACGAGGAACTGGCCGACGACGAGGGCATCGAACTGGTGCTGCTCGGCGGCATGGTGCGCCGCGAGTACCGCTCCCTGGTCGGCTTCCTCACCGAGGACAACCTGCGCCAGCTGCACGCCGACTGGGTCTTCCTCGGCACCAGTGGAGTGCGGCCCGGCGGGCAGGTGATGGACACGACGGTCGTCGAGGTACCGGTGAAACGGGCCATGATCAAGGCCGGCGCCAAGGTCGTCCTGCTCGCGGACGCGGCGAAGTTCCCCGGCCACGGCATGGCCAAGGTGTGCGGTCCCGAGGACCTGGACGTGGTGGTGACGAACGCGCCGGTCGACACGGCGACGCGGACCTCCTTGGAGGAGGCCGGCGTCGAGGTCGTCGTGGCGGGAAAGGTGCAGACGTGAGGCTGACGATTCTGGGCGGCGGAGGTTTCCGCGTACCGCTCGTGTACGGCGCGCTCCTGACGGACCACGCCGAGGGCCGGGTGACCCGGGTCGTGCTGCACGACCTGGACGCCGGCCGGCTCGACGCCGTGACCCGGGTGCTCGCCGAGCAGGCCGCCGGGGTGCCCGACGCCCCCGAGGTCACCGCCACCACCGACCTCGACGAGGCCCTGCGCGGCGCCGACTTCGTGTTCTCCGCGATCCGCGTCGGCGGCCTCCAGGGCCGGGCCGACGACGAACGGGTCGCGCTGGCCGAGGGCGTCCTCGGCCAGGAGACGGTCGGCGCGGGCGGCATCGCCTACGGTCTGCGCACGGTGCCCGTCGCCGAGGACATCGCCCGCCGCGTCGCCAGGCTCGCCCCCGACGCCTGGGTCATCAACTTCACCAATCCCGCCGGACTGGTCACCGAGGCCATGTCCCGCCACCTCGGCGACCGCGTCATCGGCATCTGCGACTCGCCGGTCGGCCTCGGCCGCCGTATCGCCCGCGTGCTCGGCGTGAAGAACCCCGGCGAGGCGTGGATCGACTACGTCGGCCTCAACCACCTCGGCTGGGTGCGCGGTCTGCGCGTCGCCGGCCGGGACGAACTCCCGCGGCTGCTCGCCGACCCCGAACTGCTCGGCTCCTTCGAGGAGGGCAAGCTGTTCGGCACCGACTGGCTGCGCTCCCTCGGCGCCATCCCCAACGAGTACCTGCACTACTACTACTTCAACCGGGAGGCCGTGCGCGCCTACCAGGAGGCCGAGCGGACCCGCGGCGCCTTCCTGCGCGACCAGCAGGCCGGCTTCTACGACCGGATGCGCGACCCGGACGCCCCCGCCCTGGAGATCTGGGACCGCACCCGCGCCGAGCGCGAGGCCACCTACATGTCCGAGAACCGGGAGACCGCCGGCGCGGGCGAGCGCGACGCCGACGACCTGTCCGGTGGCTACGAGAAGGTGGCGCTCGCGCTGATGCGGGCCATCGCCCGCGACGAACGCACCACCCTGATCCTCAACGTCCGCAACCGGCACACCCTGTCGGTGCTCGACACCGACGCCGTCATCGAGGTGCCCTGCCTGGTCGACGCCAACGGCGCCCACCCGGTCGCCGTCGCCCCGCTGCCCGACCACGCCACCGGCCTCGTCTGCTCGGTCAAGGCCGTCGAACGCGAGGTGCTGGCCGCCGCCGAGTCCGGCTCGCGCACCACCGCCGTCAAGGCGTTCGCGCTGCATCCGCTGGTCGACTCGGTCGGCGTGGCCCGCCGGCTGGTCGAGGGCTACACCTCCGTCCACCCCGGTCTCGCCTACCTCACCTGACACCCCCCGTTCTCTGCCTTCCTGGAGACCCCGATGCACGACGAACGCCGCCGGATCGAGGAGCGCGTCGAGCGCGTCCACACCCAGCGCGTCAAGCCCGCGATCTACGCCGCCACCGTTCCGTTCGAGGTCGAGGCCTGGCAGGCCCCGGGCGAGCCGGTCCCCTTCGAGGAGGCGGCCGCCGCCCCCTACACGCCCTTCACGACCGGCACCCCGTGGGGCCCGCCGTGGGGCACCACCTGGTTCCGGATGCGCGGCCGGGTGCCCGCCGAGTGGGCCGGGCGGCGCGTCGAGGCGGTCATCGACCTCGGCTTCGTCGGCGACTGGCCCGGCAACCAGGCCGAGGGCCTCGTGCACCTCGCCGACGGCCGTCCCCTGAAGGCCGTCAACCCGCTCAACCAGTACGTGCCCATCGGCAACCCCGTGGCGGGCGGCGAGGACGTGCACTACCTGGTGGAGGCCGCCTCCAACCCGGACATCCTGGCCGACGGCTTCGCCCGCCCCACCCCGCTCGGCGACGTCCTCACCGCCGGCGACCGGCCCCTCTACACCTTCCGGCGCGCCGACCTCGCCGTCCTGGACGAGCAGGTCTGGCACCTCGACCTCGACCTCGCGGTGCTGCGTGAACTCATGGTGCACCTCGGCGAGCACGAGCCGCGCCGGCACGAGATCCTGCACGCCCTCGACCGCGCCATGGACACCCTCGACCTGGACGACGTCTCCGGCAGCGCCCCCGCCGTCCGCGAGGTGCTCGCGCCGGTCCTCGCCAAGCCCGCCCACGCCAGCGCGCACACCATCTCCGGTGTCGGGCACGCGCACATCGACTCCGCCTGGCTCTGGCCCATCCGCGAAACGAAGCGCAAGACGTCCCGCACCTTCTCCAACGTCACGTCCCTGGCCGACGAGTACGAGGAGTTCGTCTTCGCCTGCTCACAGGCCCAGCAGTACGAGTGGGTGCGCGACCACTACCCGCAGGTGTGGGCCCGTGTCCAGGAGTCCGTGAAGAAGGGCCAGTGGGCTCCGGTCGGCGGCATGTGGGTCGAGGCCGACGGCAACCTGCCCGGCGGCGAGGCCCTGGCCCGCCAGCTGATCCACGGCAAGCGGTTCTTCATCGAGCACTTCGGCGTCGAGACCAAGGGCGTCTGGCTGCCGGACTCCTTCGGCTACACCGCCGCCTACCCGCAACTCGCCAGACTCGCCGGCAACGAGTGGTTCCTGACCCAGAAGATCTCCTGGAACCAGACCAACAAGTTCCCCCACCACACCTTCTGGTGGGAGGGCATCGACGGCACCCGCATCTTCACGCACTTCCCGCCCGTCGACACCTACAACGCCTGCTTCAGCGGCGAGGAGATGGACCGCGCCGTCCGCAACTACCAGGAGAAGGGCGGCGGTACACGCTCCCTCGCCCCGTTCGGCTGGGGCGACGGCGGTGGCGGCCCCACCCGCGAGATCATGGAGCGCGCCCGCCGGCTCGCCGACCTGGAGGGCTCGCCCAAGGTCGTCGTCGAGCACCCCGACGCGTTCTTCGCCAAGGCACGCGCCGAGTACGAGGACGCCCCCGTCTGGAACGGCGAGCTCTACCTGGAGCTGCACCGCGCCACCTACACCTCCCAGGCCCGCACCAAGCAGGGCAACCGGCGCAGCGAACACCTGCTGCGCGAGGCCGAGTTGTGGGCGACGACAGCCGCGCTCCACGCGCCGGGCTACGCCTATCCGTACGAGAGGCTGGACCGGCTCTGGAAGACGGTCCTGCTGCACCAGTTCCACGACATCCTGCCGGGCTCCTCGATCGCCTGGGTGCACCGCGAGGCCGAGGCCGAGTACGCCCGGGTCGCCCGGGAGCTGGAGGAGCTGACCGCCGAGGCGGTGGCCGCGCTCGGCGGCGGGGGCCCCCGCGTCTTCAACACCAGCCCGTTCGACCGCACCGAGGTCGTCCGCACCCCGGACGGCACGCCCGCGTACGTCACCGTCCCCGCGAACGGCAGCGCCCCCCTCGCGGCCGCGGAGCCCGAGGCTCCCGTCACCGTCTCCGGGCGCGTCCTCGACAACGGCCTGGTCCGCGTCGAGCTCGCCGAGGACGGCACTCTGGCCTCGGTGTTCGACCTGCGGGCGAACCGCGAGGTGCTCGCCGGCGCCGGCAACCTGCTGCGCCTGCACACCGACCTGCCCAACTACTGGGACGCCTGGGACATCGACAAGCACTACCGCAACCGCTACCGGGAACTGCGCGCGACCGAGTCGGTCACCGTCGTCGAGGACGGCCCGCTCGTCGGCGCGGTCCGGGTCACCCGCGCCTTCGGCAAGGGCTCCACGATCATCCAGACGATCAGGCTGCGGGCCGGCAGCCCCCGGATCGACTTCGCCACCGAGATCGACTGGCACGAGGCCGAGAAGATCCTCAAGGCGGGCTTCCCGGTGGACATCCGGGCCCCGCACTCCTCCGCCGAGATCCAGTTCGGGCACGTCCAGCGCCCCACCCACACCAACACCACCTGGGAGGCGGCCCGGTTCGAGGTCTCCGGGCACCGCTGGGTGCACCTCGCCGAGCCCGGTTACGGCGTCGCCGTCGTCAACGACTCCACGTACGGCCACGACGTGACCCGCACGGTCCGCGAGGACGGCGGCACGACGACCCGGGTCAGCCTCAGCCTGGTCCGTGCCCCGCGCATCCCCGACCCCGAGGCCGACCAGGGCACCCACCGGCTCACCTACGCGCTGCTGCCCGGCGCGAGCATCGAGGACGCCGTCGCCGAGGGCTACGCCCTCAACCTGCCGCTGCGGGTGGCCGACGCCGCGGGCGCGCCCGAGCCCGTCGTGTCCGTCGACGGCGAGGGGGTGACGGTCGAGGCGGTCAAACTGGCCGACGACCGCTCCGGCGACGTCGTCGTACGCCTCTACGAGTCCCGGGGCGGACGGGCGCGGGCCGTGCTGCGCACCGGATTCCCGCTGGCCGGTGCCGAGATCACCGACCTGCTGGAACGGCCGCTGGAACCGGTCGCCGCGGACGGCGGGGTGCCGGTCTCGCTGCGCCCCTTCCAGGTGCTGACCCTGCGTCTGCGGCGCGCCGAAGGGAGCTGAGAACGCACCTTCGGGCCGGCCGGCCGCCACCCCCGTGACAGCGCCGGCCGACCCGAAGCCCCCGTGCTCCCCCCGTAGGTCCCCCGTGATCCCCCCGTGGTTCCCCCGTACGGACCCCCGTTCGCCTTGCTCAATGGCATGAGCGCGCGGGGGGCCGTCTGATACACCCACGCCGGAAGTTTTTTTCTCCGGCGTGGGTGATCCGCGCGGGCGTTCGGCCGCGCGACGGTTGGACTCAGCCGGTGAAGCCGGCTGTGATCGACGTGAACTGCCAGGTGTTCTGGCTGATGCCGGAGCAGTTGCTCGTCACCCCGCCGCCCGCGCAGGGCCGGTCGCGGTTGACCGACCAGAAGGCGAGCCGGGCGATGTGCTTGGCGTTCGCCCAGTCGCGGATCTGGGTCCAGGTCCCGGGCGAGGTCAGCTCCTGCTGGTCGGACAGCCCGTTCATGCCGGAGATCCCGAGGTGCGCGTAGGCGGTGGCGTCGTCCCAGCCGAACGTGGACCTCAGTTTGGTCTTCAGCCCCTCGGCCGCGTTCACGGTGCTGCCGTACATGTCGGCGCCGCCGCCGAAGTCGAACGGCATGATCGTGAAGACGTCGATGCCCGCGTTCAGCGCCTTGGCCTGCTCGATCAGCCGGTTGCCCCAGTAGTTCGGCCCGGTGGTGGAGGTGCCGAAGGTGATGATCGTCCGCAGACCCGGGTTGTTCGCCTTGACGATCTTCAGGGCGTTCAGGATCCGGTCCTGCACGGTGGCGTTCTCGAACTCGTCGGTGTTCTCGATGTCGACGTCGATCGCCTTCAGCCCGTAGGCGTCGATGACCTTCTGGTAGGCGCCCGCCAGCGCCTCGGCGGTCGAGCAGTTCGGTCCGAGCTTGTTGCCGCTCCAGCCGCCGATCGACGGGACGACGTCACCGCCGGCGGCCCGGATGGAGTTGATGACGCTCTGGTCGTTGCCGCCGGTCAGCGCCCGCTGCCCGTCCCAGGCCGCGTTGCAGCCGCCGGAGGACAGGATGAACGCCAGCGTGTACCACTTGATCCCGGTCGCGCTCATCACCGAGGTCGCGCTCGGCGGATCGCCCCAGCCGAGGTACAGATAGGGCGCGGCCTGCTTGAACCCGGTGCCGCCCCCACCGCCCGCGTCGGTCGTGACCGAGACGGAGTTGGAGGCCGCGGAGACGTTCCCGGCCGCGTCCCGCGCCTTCACCGTGAACGTGTAGGCGGTGCTGGGCGACAGGCCGCCGACCGTGGCGCTCGTCCCGGAGACGCTCAGCACCTGGGTCGTGCCGCGGAAGACGTCGTAGCCGGTCACGCCGACGTTGTCGGTCGAGGCGTTCCAGGCCAGCGACACGCTCGTGGAGGACGTGCCGGTAGAGCGCAGGTTGCCGGGGGCGCTCGGCGCCTGCCCGTCCGAGCCGCCACCACCACCGGGCCCGTCGAGGCTGATGTCGTCGGCCTGGTAGGTGCCCTGCCCGTACCAGCCGTGCACGTACACCGTGGCACTGGTCTGCGAGGCGCCGGTCGTGAAGGTGAGCGACAGCTTGGCGTACGCCGAGGGCGACGAGGTCCAGGTGGAGGCACCGCCGTCCACGCCGAGGTAGACGTAGGAGCCGCGCACCCAGCCGCTGAGGGAGTACGTCGTGTTCGGCTGGACGGCGACGCTCTGCGAGCAGCGGGCGTTGTCGCTCGCGCTCGCCGCCCCGGCCAGCGCCCTGGAGCCGCCGTGCACGGGTGAGGAGACGACGGAGCCGAGGTTGCCGGTGCAGGACCACGGGGAGAGTCCGCCCGACTCGAAGCCGGGGTTGGCGAGGACGTTGGCCGCGTGAGCGGTGCCGGGCAGGGCGACGGCCCCGGCGACCGCGAGGGCCGCCGTGCCGACGAGGGCGAGGACACGGCGTCTGAGCCGTGCGAGAGGTCGGTTGCGCACGTCATCTCCCTGGGAGTGGTGGGGTGTTCGGGAGTGCACAGATGCTGAGAGGTGCGCTGACCAAGTTGGTATGGACCAATTCTCCTGTCAAGGACTGCCGCAGGGATTGGTCCATACCGCTGGTGTTCATGCCGCCGGCGTTCCCACCGCCGGTGTCTTCCTGTCTGTCGCGAGTGCGGCCACCGGGTCCCGCCCGGTGTTCTACAGGGGCAGGGCCGCCCCGGTCCCGACCGAGCCGGGCTGCGCCGGCGCGGGCACCGCCGGAAGCAGGGGCGCCTCCGCCTCGGCGCGCTGCTGCGGGAGCGACACCGGGCGCAGCGGACGCGGACCCGCGACCACCGTGTAGTCCTGCCCCAGGAACGGCGGGGTGACGACGCCCGGGTCGTCGCCGAGCGCCAGCCGCACGGCGAGCCAGGGCACGTTCACGCCGCACAGCGACAGCTGGTGCAGACCGCCCGCCGGGCGGGTGTTGACGTCCATCAGGACCGGGGTGTCGCCGAACATCCGGAACTGGATGTTGGACAGGTGGTGCAGCCCGAAGCCCTCCGCGACCAGCCGCGCCGGCTCCAGCCACTGCTCCTGGAGCGTGAACCCGCGCCGGCGTCCGTTCTTGACGCGGCCGATCGCCAGCCGCACCCGGTTGTCCGGACCGGTGAGGCAGTCCACCGACACCTCCGGCTGCTCCAGGCGCGGCATCACCAGCCAGTCCACCGGCTCCTCGGTCCGCCGCAGCGCGTCCAGGACCAGGTCGAGCTGGACGTAGGGCGTCGGGAAGCCGCTGAGATGCGTCAGCGAGAACGGGGAGCGGGTGATCATCCGGAAGCCGACCCCGCCCGCACCGGACGCGGGCTTGAAGCACGCCCGGTGACCGCCCGCCTCCAACTCCTCGACTGCGGCGAGCAGTTCGTCCGCGTCACGGACCCGGAACCACGGTGGCACCGGCACGCCCACCGCCTGCACGGCCTCGTACGCGACCACCTTGTCCTGGAAGACGGCCACGGCCTCGGGCGGCGGCGCGAGCAGCGCCGTGCCGGCCGCCTCGAACTCCGCGCGGTGCGCGACGATCGCCGCCTGGTGCAGCCGGGGCACGAAGACGTCGATCCCACGGCGCCGGCACTGCGCGAGGGCGTACTCCACGTATCCGGCGGGGGACAGGCCCTCGGGTTCCAGCTCCGCGGTGTCGGCGGCGGCCAGCACGGGGGAGTCGGCGTCCCCGTGCGTCGCATGGATCTCCACCGCCCGGTCGCTGGGATTTCTGCGGAGCTGATCCATGAAGAACACGTTCTCCGCGTACGTGCGGTTGAGCCAGACGCGTACGCGAGAGACCATGCAGGGCCGTCCTTTCGGGGGTTCGCGGGCACGGCGAAGCGGCCCGTGCCCGGGCAGGGGAGGTTGGAGGTACACCGAACCGCCCCTGGCAAAGGGGTTCGAGGCGGTGGTGTCGGGGCGATCATACGACTTTCAAAGGGTGCCGCGTGCAACGTACGTGTTACGGATTTCCCCGCCCCGCACACATGCGCCGGCGGGCCGCACGGCCCGCCCTTGTGGCGGGTGCACGCCCTGTGTTCTCGTGGTGTCCTTCGGGTGATCGGGAGGGGCGAGGGTGACGTCGACGGCCGCGCGGACCGGGCGGCTGCCGGCCGTCAGCGACCCGCACATCGGGTACGACGAGAACCGCGCCCTCTGGGAGGTCATGCGCCCCGGCTCCGGCGACGACTGGCTGCGGCGCGTGCTGCCCCGCCAGGACACGCAGGAGACGGCCCGTTGATCGAGGACCTGCTGACACCGGCCACCGTGAGCGTCGAGGCGTACGGCGACGAGGAGCACCCGCCGCTCTTCCCCGAGGAGGAGGCGGTCGTGGCCCGGGCCGTGCTCAAGCGCCGTCGCGAGTTCGCCGCCGTACGCGCCTGCGCGCGCCGCGCGATGGAGAAGCTCGGGGTGCCCCCGCGTGCCGTGCTGCCCGGGGAACGCGGCGCCCCCGGCTGGCCGCCCGGCCTGATCGGCAGCATGACGCACTGCGACGGGTACGCCGCGGCCGCGCTGGCCCGCGCCGGCGACCTCGCGTCGCTCGGCATCGACGCCGAGACCCACCAGCCGCTTCCGGACGGGGTGCTGGACGCCGTCGCGCTGCCCGCCGAGGCGGAGCGGCTGCGGCTGCTGTCGGCCACGCACCCCTCGGTGCACTTCGACCGGCTCCTGTTCAGCGCCAAGGAGTCCGTCTACAAGGCGTGGTTCCCCCTCACCGGGAAGTGGCTGGACTTCTCCGAGGCCGACATCGACATCCTCGCCGGTGCCGGCGATCCGCGCGACGGCCGGTTCACCGCCCGGCTGCTCGTGCCCGGCCCGCTGGTCGGCGGGCGCCGGCTCGACCGGTTCGAGGGGCGCTGGACGGTCGGGCGGGGGCTGGTGGCGACCGCGGTGAGCGTCCCGCACACCTGAGCCCCCGCGCGGGCGGCGTCAGGGCTCGGCCGGGCACCAGGTGCGCAGCAGATGGAAGAACTCCTCCTCGTGGCCCGTCAGTCCCGCGTCGGCCAGGGCCTGCTCGGCCTCGGCGAGGACGGCGGGCGGCACGACGGGTGGCCGGCCCGGTCCGGAGGCACCGTCGAACGCGGCTCGCACGGTGTGCAGGAGCCGCAGGTAGGCCTGGACGGCGGTGCGCTCGCGGTCGGTCAGTACGGCGGTGGGCATCGGTCGGCTCTCCCCGGGTCGGTGTCGTCGCGCCCCGCACGGCGGGGCGCCACCCACCAGCTTGCCGTCCGCCACTGACAACGGGTCCGGGCCGGCCGTCCGTTCGCCCGGTCGGCGCAGGTCAGGGGGTCACTTCTGCGGACCCAGGTAGCCGAGCGACGCCTCGATGCGGCCCGCGAGATGGTCGCGCCGGCCCCGCGCCGAGGAATCCGCCAGCCAGGCGCGGCACTTGCTGGCCAGCAGCAGGCCGAAGCTCTCGGCCTCCTTCTCCTCCGCCTGGTCGAAGTGGTTGCGGGCGGCGACCTTCAAAACCGCCGAGCGCAGATCCGCCTCGCTGCCGAGCATCCGGGCTGCCACGGAGGCGCCCTCGATGCTGTGGCTGCAGTGGCCGGCCTTCATGTGCCACAGCTCGTGGCCGAGGATCACCAGCTGGTGGTCGGGCGCGGTGCGCTCCTCGATCACCACGAGGTCCTGGTCGGCCATGTCGAGCCACAGCCCGCTCGCGGTGCCCGGCGGGAAGGCGGCCGTACGGAAGTGGACGGGACGGCCCCGGCGTCTGCCCATCGCGTCGCACAGCGCGCCGTACAGCGTCTCGGGCGCCGCGGGTGCGGGAAGCGTCAGCTCCGCGACCAACTCGCCGCACAGGCGGCGCATTTCCCTACCGATGCCCAATGGTCTCCCGTTCCTCCCGGTCACGACTCGGGCCGCTTGACGCTCTCCAGGAGCATGTCCAGCCACTCGGCGACCTTGTCGCGGTGCTGGTCGGTGGGGAGCTGGGCGGCCCGCCAGGCGATGCCGCGCACACCGTGGTCCTGTAGGAGCCGCTCCAGCGGATCCTCGGCGGTCTGGGACGCCTCGCGCTCCGCGAGTCTCTGCAGCAGGTCCTGCTCGGTGCGCTGGAGCGCGCCGGCCAGCGCCTCGGGGTCCTCGGCGGTCAGGAAGCCGGCGTGCACCCGGAAGAAGCGCTGGAGGGCGTCGCAGTGCTCCATGGTGGGCCGCCGGTCGCCGTTGATGAGCGCGCCCGCCTGCTGACGGGACATGCCGGCGCCGTCGGCGATCTCCTGCTGGGTGTACCTGCGGCCGTTCGGTTTCAGGCGGGTGCGGCGCAGGAGGTCGAGCCGCTGGAGGAAACGCGCCTGGACATCCGGCTCGCCCGCGGGCCGGCCGCTCAGCAGGGCCTTGACCACGGACTCCGGGACACCGGAGGCGACGGAGAGCCGGCCGGTGTCGAACACCTCCGTGTGCGGCACGTCGAGCCGGTCGGCGAGCGCGGTGACGCGGGCGACGACGGCGGGCAGCGCGGCCGTCACCGTGGCGCCAGGGCCCTCAAAGCCATCCGTCACCGACAGATCTCCTACGTCTCTCACAGGCTTCTCACAACCTGTTGCCGTGAACTCGACGAAGATTACCGGGTGGTTCGAACGCGCATCCAGGTTCCGCCACAACTGTGGCCAATTTCAGCCGTCAACAGGCACGGAATGCCACGATAGTTGACATGGCTCGGGCGCGGGCACCAGGATCGGTGCGCCGCGTGAAGGCCGCATAGGCAAGAGGGGTGACCTCCCGATGGCATATCAGGCAGGTGGGCAGCGGTCCGTACCGCGGCCCGTCCCCGACCGGCCCGAGGCCCAGGCGTACCTGAGGGACTACGCCGTCCTCGTGGAGGCCGTGCCCTTCCCGTCCGTCGTCGTCGACCACCGCTGGGACGTCGTCCTGGCGAACACCGCTTTCGCGTCACTTTTCAGCGCCGTGGGCCCGCACCCCACCGCGATGCCGCACGACAACCTTCTGCGGTTCGTCCTCTTCCACCCGGACGCCGCCGCCGTCCTCGGCGACCACGAGTCGAGCTGGTGCCTGCCGATGCTGGCCCACCTCGCCGACGCCCTGGAGCGGCACGGCCACGACCACGCGCTCCAGGCCGTCCGGCGGGACATCGCCCAGGACCCCCTCATGGAGGCCGCCTACCGGCAGGGCCTGCCGCACTGGATCCGCGCGGTGGGGGAGCGGGCCGTCGAGGAGGACGGCGCGGTGCGCCCGCTCCACCACCCCGACCCGCGCTGGGGCGCCACCGAGTGCCGGGTGGTCGACGAGACGCCCGCGACCCTGGGGGAGCTGGGGTACACCCGGCTGACGCTGGTGCTGCGCGAGGCGCGCCGCGAGCGGGGCAGGGCGCGCGGGGCGCGTCGTGACGCCTCGTATCTACGCGTGGTGCGTCCGCCCGAGGACTGAACGGGGCACCGTCGGCGTTCAGGTCGCCGACGGCGCCCCGTCAGCACACCCGCCCCGGGGGCGGTTCCCCGCTTGCTCCTCCACGCTGCTTCCGCACTGTTCCGTCCCGCAGTGGTGTGTGACATAGTACTGGCGTGAGCGAGGGACTGACCTGCGACGTCGTGGTCGTGGGAGCCGGGATCACGGGCGCGGCCTGCGCCCTGTACGCCGCACGGGCCGGACTCGACGTGATCCTCGTCGACCGCGGCCCGGTCGCCGGCGGCACCACGGGCGCCGGCGAGGGCAACATCCTCGTCTCCGACAAGGAACCGGGACCCGAGCTGGCCCTCGCACTGCTCTCCGCGCGTCTGTGGCGGGCGCTCGCCGACGAGTTCGGCCCGGCCGTCGAGTACGAGCCGAAGGGCGGCCTCGTCGTGGCGTCCTCCCCGGACGGACTCGCCGCCCTGGAGCGGTTCGCCGCCGCGCAGCGCGCCGCCGGGGTCACCGCCGAACCCGTCACCGGCACCCGCCTGCACGACCTCGAACCCGATCTGGCCCCCGGTCTCCCGGGGGGCGTCCACTACGCGCAGGACAGCCAGGTCATGCCCGCTCTGGCCGCCGCCGTCCTGGCCCGCGCCGCCAAGGCCCGCCTGCTGACCGGCGTCAGCGTCACCGGCGTCCTGCTCACCCGCGCCGGCGCGGTCCGCGGGGTCCGTACCGACCGGGGCGACCTGCACGCCCCGGCCGTCGTCAACGCGGCCGGCACCTGGGGCGGCGACCTCGCCGCGCTCGCGGGCGTGCACCTCCCCGTCCGGCCCCGGCGCGGCTTCGTCCTCGTCACCGAACCCCTGCCGCGCCGGATCCGGCACAAGGTGTACGCCGCCGACTACGTGGCCGACGTGGCCAGCGACTCGGCCGCGCTGCAGACCTCCCCGGTCGTCGAGGGCACGGCCGCGGGCCCCGTGCTGATCGGCGCGAGCCGGGAACGCGTCGGCTTCGACCGGACGTTCTCGCTGCCCGTCGTGCGGGCCCTGGCCGCCGGCGCCACCCGGCTCTTCCCGTTCCTGCGGGACGTCCACGCGATGCGCGCCTACCTCGGCTTCCGCCCCTACACCCCCGACCACCTGCCCGCCGTCGGCCCCGACCCGCGCGTCCCCGGACTGCTCCACGCCTGCGGTCACGAGGGCGCCGGCATCGGACTGGCCCCCGCCACCGGTCACCTCCTCGCCCAGGCCCTGACCGGGCGGACCCCCGATCTCGACCTGACGCCGTTCCGCCCCGACCGCTTCCCCGAGGAGGCCGTGTGAGAACCCCTCTGGACCTCGCCGACGCCCACCCGGGCCCCGCCTTCACGGTGACCCTCGACGGACGGGAGATCCAGGCGCTGCCCGGGCACACCGTCGCCGCCGCCCTCTGGACGGCCGGCGTCACCTCCTGGCGCACCACCCGCGCCGGGGGCCGCCCGCGCGGGGTGTTCTGCGGCATCGGCGTCTGCTTCGACTGCCTGGTCACCGTCAACGACCGCCCCAACCAGCGAGCCTGCCTGGTGCCGTTGCGCCCCGGCGACGCGATCCGCACCCAGGACGGGACGGGCCACGATGCCTGACCGCGCCCCCTCACTCCCGGCCCCGCACCTCGCCGTGGTCGGCGCCGGTCCCGCCGGGCTCGGCGCGGCCCTCGCCGCCGCCGCACGGGGCGTACGGGTCACGCTGCTGGACGCGGCCCCGCAGGCCGGCGGCCAGTTCCACCGGCGGCCCGCCGAAGCGCTCGGTGCCCGCCGGCCCCAGGCGCTGCACCACGCGTGGCGCACGGCGGAGCGACTCAGGAAGGGCCTGGAGGCCCACGTGCGGGCGGGCCGGATACGGCACCTGACGGAGCATCATGTCTGGGGCGTCGAACCCGGGCCCGGCACCGGTTTCACCGTGCACGCCCTGCGCGGACCGGAACAGCGCGAGCCCGCCGAGGTGTGCGCCGACGCCCTCGTCCTCGCCACCGGCGGCTACGAGAAGGTTCTGCCCTTCCCCGGCTGGACCCTCCCCGGGGTCGTCACCGCGGGCGGCGCCCAGGCCATGCTCAAGGGCACCCTGGCCGTGTCCGGCCGCACCGCCGTCGTCGCCGGCACCGGCCCGCTGCTGCTCCCGGTCGCGGCCGGGCTCGCCGCGGCCGGCGTCACCGTGGCCGCCCTCGTGGAGTCCGCCGGCCCGAAGGCCCTCCTGCGGCACGCGCCCGTCTGGGCGGCCCACCCGGCCAAGCTCGCCGAAGGCGCCGGATACGCGGCCGCGTTGCTGCGCCACCGCGTGCCGGTCCTCACCCGGCACACCGTCGTCGAGGCGCACGGCACCGGCCGGCTGGAGGCCGTCACCGTCGCCGCCCTCGACGCCGGCGGACGCGTCCGGCCCGGCACCGCGCGCCGCGTCCCCTGCGCGACCCTCGCCGTCGGCCACGGCATGCTGCCGCAGACCGACCTCGCCGGCACCCTCGGCTGCCGCCTGGACGGCCTCGCCGTACACGTCGACGCCGAACAGCGCACGGACGTGCCCGGCGTCTGGGCCGCGGGCGAGGCCACCGGCATCGGCGGCGCCCACCTCTCCCTCGCCGAAGGGCACATCGCGGGCCGCTCCGCCGCGGCCCGGCTGCACGGCACACAGCCCGACCCCGCCGGCTGGGCGCGGGCGGCCCGCGCACGGGACCGGCTGCGGGCCTTCGCCGCCGCGCTGGACACCGTGTACCCGCCGCCCGCGCACTGGACCGAGCAGGTCACCGCCGACACGACCGTCTGCCGCTGCGAGGAGGTCACCGCCGGCGCCGTCCGCGAGGCCGTCACGGACCTCGGCGCGGGCGACATCCGCACGGTGAAGCTGCTGACGCGGGCCGGGATGGGCTGGTGCCAGGGCCGGATGTGCGCCCCGGCCGTCGCCGGACTCACCGGCCGCGCCCTCACCCCGTCCCCCCGGCCGTTCGCCCGCCCCGTCCCCCTCGGGGTGCTCGCACGGCGGCCGGACGACCGCGATGACACGGCACACCCCACTGGGAGGGAATCCGGATGACCGCCACCGAGCACCGCCCCTGGCACGGCGTCCTCGTCGCCACCGCGCTGCCGCTCGACGACGACCTGCGCGTCGACCACGGCCGCTACGCCGAGCACTGCGCCTGGCTCGTCGAGAACGGCTGCGACGGCGTCGTCCCCAACGGCTCGCTGGGGGAGTACCAGGTGCTGACCCCCGAGGAACGCGCGAAGGTCGTCGAGACGGCGGTGAAGGCCGTGGGCGGCGCACGCGTGATGCCCGGTGTCGCCGCGTACGGCTCGGCCGAGGCCCGGCGCTGGGCCGAGCAGGCCAGGGACGCGGGCTGCGCGTCGGTGATGCTGCTGCCGCCCAACGCGTACCGCGCCGACGAGCGTTCGGTGCTCGCGCACTACGCCGAGGTCGCGAAGGCGGGCGTACCCGTCGTCGCGTACAACAACCCCATCGACACCAAGGTCGACCTGGTGCCCGAACTGCTGGCCCGGCTGCACGGCGAGGGGTACGTCCAGGCGGTCAAGGAGTTCTCCGGCGACGTCCGCCGCGCCTACCGCCTCGCCGAACTCGCCCCGGAACTCGACCTGCTGACCGGCGCGGACGACGTCCTGCTGGAGCTGGCCCTGGCCGGCGCCAAGGGCTGGGTCGCCGGATACCCGAACGCGCTGCCGCGCGCCTGCGTCGAGCTGTACCGGGCCGCCACCGCCGGCGACATCGCCACGGCCCGCGAGCTGTACGGCCGGCTGCACCCGCTGCTGCGCTGGGACTCGCAGGTCGAGTTCGTCCAGGCCATCAAGCTGTCCATGGACGTCGTGGGCCGCTACGGCGGACCCGTGCGCCCACCGCGCGTCCCACTGCTGCCCGGGCAGGAGGCCGCCGTGCGGGCGGCCACGGAAAAGGCCGTCGCGGCCGGATCGGCGTAAGGGACCATGCGCAGCAAACTCGTCCTGCACGCCGTCGACTCGCACACCGAGGGCATGCCCACCCGGGTCGTCACCGGCGGTGTCGGCCCGGTGCCGGGCGCCACCATGAACGAGCGGCGGCTGTACTTCCGCGAGCACCGCGACCACGTCAAGCGGCTGCTGATGAACGAGCCGCGGGGGCACGCCGCCATGAGCGGGGCGATCCTCCAGCCGCCCACCCGCCCCGACTGCGACTGGGGTGTGATCTACATCGAGGTGTCGGGCTATCTGCCGATGTGCGGGCACGGCACGATCGGCGTGGCGACCGTGCTCGTGGAGACCGGCATGGTCGAGGTGGTCGAGCCGGTCACCACGATCCGTCTGGACACCCCCGCCGGTGTCGTGGTCGCCGAGGTGGCCGTCGAGGACGGCGCCGCCAAGGAGGTCACCCTGCACAACGTGCCGTCCTTCACCGTCGCCCTCGACCGCCGGGTCACCCTCGCCGACGGACGGACGGTGACCTACGACCTGGCGTACGGCGGCAACTTCTACGCGATCCTGCCGCTGGAGCGGTTCGGGCTGCCCTTCGACCGGTCCCGCAAGGACGACATCCTCGCCGCCGGGCTGTCCCTGATGGAGGCGGTCAACGCCGAGGACGAGCCCGTCCACCCCGAGGACCCGTCCATCCGAGGCTGCCACCACGTCCATCTGATCGCCCCCGGCTCGACCGCCCGGCACTCCCGGCACGCGATGGCCATCCACCCGGGCTGGTTCGACCGCTCGCCGTGCGGGACGGGCACCAGCGCGCGCATGGCGCAGCTGCACGCGCGCGGTGAACTGCCGCTGCACACCGAGTTCGTGAACGAGTCGTTCATCGGCACCCGCTTCACCGGCCGCCTCCTCGGCACCACGCGGGTCGGCGGCCACACCGCCGTCCTGCCCAGCTTCACGGGCCGCGCGTGGATCACCGGCACCGCCCAGTACCTCCTCGACCCCACCGACCCGTTCCCGGAGGGGTTCGTGCTGTGACCGGGGGATAATGCCCGGTACCGCGTGACATTGCACAGCGGCACGACCCGAGGAGACACCGCATGGCCGCCCAGCGCACCGGCGCCCCGTCCACCGCCGCCGCCCCGGCGCTGCCCTCCCTGGGCGGCCGCAGGAGCAGCTACCGGGAGCGGGTCGCGGACGCCCTGCGGGCCGCGCTGATCGCCGGGGAGCTGCGGCCCGGCGAGGTGTACTCGGCGCCCGGACTCGCCGCCCGCTTCGGCGTCTCGGCGACCCCGGTGCGCGAGGCCATGCTCGACCTGGCCAAGGAGGGGCTGGTCGACACCGTGCCCAACAAGGGGTTCCGGGTCACCGCCGTGTCCGAGAGGCAGCTCGACGAGTACACGCACATCCGCGCGCTCGTCGAGATCCCGACGGTCGTCGGGCTGGCCGCGACCGCCGACGCGGTGTCCCTGGAGGCGCTGCGGCCCGCCGCCCGGGAGATCGTCCGGGCGGCGGCCGCCGGCGACCTCATCGCCTATGTGGAGGCCGACACGCGCTTCCACCTCGGCCTGCTCGCCCTCGCCGGGAACGCCCACCTCGTCGAGGTCGTCCGGGACCTGCGAGGGCGCTCCCGGCTGTACGGGCTGACCGCGCTGGTCGAGGCCGGGCGGCTGACGGCCTCGGCCGAGGAGCACCTGGAACTGCTCGACGCGCTGCTCGAGCGGGACGAGCGGGCGGTGCGGGAGGTCATGACCCGGCACCTGGGCCACGTCCGCGGCCTGTGGGCGGCACGCGACGCCGACTGACGCGTACGCAAGCAGTTTGCAATTCTTGCGCTATTCTTGCGCTCATGACGCGACGACTTGCTGAAGTGGCGAAGAAGGTCGGGGTCAGCGAGGCCACGGTCAGCCGGGTGCTCAACGACAAGCCCGGTGTCTCCGAGGCCACCCGGCAGGCGGTCCTCTCCGCCCTGGACGTGCTCGGCTACGAGCGGCCCACCCAGCTGCGCGGCGAACGCGCGCGTCTGGTCGGCCTGGTGCTGCCCGAGCTGCAGAACCCGATCTTCCCGGCGTTCGCCGAGGTGATCGGCGGGGCGCTGGCCCAGCTCGGGCTGACCCCCGTGCTGTGCACGCAGACCAAGGGCGGGGTCTCCGAGGCCGACTACGTCACGCTGCTGCTGCAGCAGCAGGTCTCCGGGGTGGTCTTCGCCGGTGGCCTCTACGCGCAGGCGGACGCCCCGCACGACCACTACCGGCAGCTCGCCGACCGCAACATCCCGGTGGTGCTCGTCAACGCGGCCATCGAGCACCTGGGCTTCCCGGCCGTCTCCTGCGACGACGCGGTGGCCGTTGAGCAGGCGTGGCGGCATCTGGCCTCCCTGGGCCACGAGCGGATCGGGCTGGTGCTGGGCCCGGGCGACCACGTGCCCTCGGCGCGCAAGCTGACGGCGGCCCGGGAGATCGCCGCCGAGCTGCCCGACGAGCACGTGGCGCGGGCGATCTTCTCGATCGAGGGCGGGCACGCGGCCGCCTCCCGGCTGATCGACCGGGGCGTCACCGGCATCATCTGCGCGAGCGACCCGCTGGCCCTCGGCGCCGTACGGGCCGCCCGCCGCAAGGGACTCGACGTCCCGTCGGAGATCTCCGTCGTCGGCTACGACGACTCGGCGTTCATGAACTGCACCGAGCCGCCGCTCACCACCGTCCGCCAGCCGATCGAGGCCATGGGCCGGGCGGCCGTCGAGCTGCTGAACGCCCAGATCGCGGGCACCCCCGTCCCCGCGGAGGAACTGCTCTTCGAGCCCGAGCTGGTGGTGCGCGGCTCCACGGCGCAGGCGCCCCGCCGCTGACCCGAGCCCCCTCGCGAAAGAGCCGTCACCACCAACCATCCCGCTGTTCAAAAATTGCAAATCTCGCGCGACATCTTGCGCTCGGATGTCGTCGGTGCTTGAGTGTGCGGCGCCCACCGCTCCATGCCCAGAGGGGTCCACCGATGAGAAGCACCGGGTTCCGCCGTACCTTTGCCGCGCTGAGCGTCTGTTCGCTCGCCCTCGCCGCGTCCGCCTGCGGTTCGGGCGACGACGACTCGGCGAGCGGCAAGACCCGCATCACGGTCAACTGCATGCCGCCCAAGAGCGCCAAGGTCGACCGCCAGTTCTTCGAGCAGGACGTCGCCGACTTCGAGCGGCGCAACCCGGACATCGACGTCGTGCCCCACGACGCGTTCCCCTGCCAGGACCCGAAGACGTTCGACGCCAAGCTCGCCGGCGGGCAGATGGAGGACGTCTTCTACACGTACTTCACCGACGCCCGCCACGTCGTCGACATCGATCAGGCGGCCGACATCACGCCGTACGTCAAGGAACTGAAGAGCTACGACACCATCCAGCAGCAGCTGCGCGACATCTACACCGTCGACGGCAAGGTCTACGGCGTCCCGCGCACCGGCTACTCGATGGGCCTGATCTACAACAAGGCGCTCTTCGAGAAGGCCGGCCTCGACCCCGACAAGCCCCCGGCCACCTGGGACGAGGTCCGCACCGCCGCCAAGAAGATCGCCGGCCTCGGTGGCGGCACCGTCGGCTACGCCGACTACAGCGCCCAGAACCAGGGCGGCTGGCACTTCACCGCCGAGCTGTACTCCCAGGGCGGCGACGTCGTCAGCCCCGACGGCGAGAAGGCCACCGTCGACTCGCCCGAGGGCCGCGCCGTCCTGCAGACCCTCCACGACATGCGGTGGAAGGACGACTCGATGGGCAGCAAGCAGCTGCTCGTCATCAACGACGTCCAGCAGATGATGGGTTCGGGCAAGCTCGGCATGTACCTGGCCGCCCCCGACAACATCCCGATCCTCGTCAAGGAGAAGGGCGGGAACTACAAGGACCTCGCCCTCGCCCCCATGCCCGGTGGCAAGGGCACCCTGATCGGCGGCGACGGCTACATGTTCAACAAGAAGGCAAGCCCCGAGCAGATCCGCGCCGGCCTGAAGTGGCTCGACCACATGTTCCTCACCCCCGGAGACGGCTTCCTCGGCGACTACGCCCGCGCCAAGAAGAACGACGCCCCCGTGGGCCTGCCCGAACCCCGCCTGTTCACCGGCGCCGCCGACGCCAAGGACCAGGAGGTGAAGAAGGCCAACGCCAACGTCCCGGTGGAGAACTACCAGCCGTTCCTCGACGGCAACCAGAGCCTCGACATGAAGATCGAGCCGCCGAGCGCCCAGCAGATCTACTCTGTCCTCGACGGGGTCGTCTCCGCCGTCCTCACCAAGGAGGACGCCGACATCGACCAGCTCCTGAAGGACGCGTCCGGCAAGATCGACGGAATCCTGGACCGGGGCTGACCCACCATGACCGACACGGCTCAGCGACGGACCGTCGCGAAGGTCGCGGTACACGCCGTGCAGGCGCCGCCCCCGGCAGGGGACCGGAGGCGGCGCCGCCTCGCCGACCAGGCCCGCGCCTACGGCTTCCTCGTCGGCGGCCTCGTCTGCTTCGCCCTGTTCTCCTGGTACCCGGCGATCCGCGCGGTCGTGATCGCCTTCCAGAAGTACACGCCGGGCGGCGAGCCCGAGTGGGTCGGCACCGCCAACTTCACCCGCGTCTTCAAGGACCCGGAGTTCACGGCGGCCTGGCGCAACACGCTCACCTTCACCCTGCTCGCCCTGCTCATCGGCTTCGCGATCCCCTTCGTGCTCGCCCTGGTCCTCAACGAACTCCGGCACGCCAAGGCGTTCTTCCGGGTCGTCGTCTACCTGCCGGTGATGATCCCGCCGGTGGTCAGCGCCCTGCTGTGGAAGTGGTTCTACGACCCGGGCACCGGACTCGCCAACGAGGCGCTGCGCCTCCTGCACCTGCCGACCTCGAACTGGTCCAACGGCGCCGACACCGCGCTGGTCTCCCTCGTCATCGTCGCGACCTGGGCCAACATGGGCGGCACCGTGCTCATCTACCTCGCGGCGCTCCAGTCCATCCCCGGCGAGCTGTACGAGGCGGCCGAGCTGGACGGCGCGAACCTGCTGCAACGCGTCCGGCACGTCACGGTCCCGCAGACCAGGTTCGTGATCCTGATGCTGATGCTCCTTCAGATCATCGCCACCATGCAGGTGTTCACCGAACCCTTCGTGATCACCGGCGGCGGCCCGGAGAACGCCACGGTCACCGTCCTCTACCTGATCTACAAGTACGCCTTCCTCTACAACGACTTCGGCGGCGCCTGCGCCCTGAGCGTGATGCTCCTCGTGCTCCTCGGCGCCTTCTCCGCCGTGTACCTGCGACTGACCCGCACCGAAGGGGAGAGCGCATGAGCACCCGGACCCTCCTCTCGCCGGCCGCCCTGGCCCGGCCGCGCGGCAAGGCCGTCTACTGGACCGTGTTCACCGGCACCGTCCTGCTGTTCGTGATCGCCTTCCTCTTCCCCGTCTACTGGATGGTCACGGGCGCGATGAAGTCCGCGGACGAGGTCGCCAGGACCCCGCCCACCCTGGTCCCGGACCACTGGCACGTCAGCGGGTACACCGACGCCTGGGACCTGATGCAGTTGCCCGAACACCTGTGGAACACCGTCGTCCAGGCCACCGGCGCCTGGCTGTGCCAGCTGGTGTTCTGCACGGCCGCCGCCTACGCGCTGTCCAAGCTGCGGCCCGCCTTCGGCAAGGTGATCCTCGGCGGCATCCTCGCCACCCTCATGGTCCCCGCCCAGGCACTGGTCGTCCCGAAGTACCTGACCGTGGCCGACCTCGGGCTGCTCAACGACCCTGTGGCGATCTGGCTGCCGGCCGTCGCCAACGCCTTCAACCTCTACCTGCTCAAGCGGTTCTTCGACCAGCTGCCGCGCGAGGTGCTGGAGGCCGCCGAGATGGACGGCGCCGGCCGGCTGCGCACCCTGTGGTCGATCGTGCTGCCGATGTCCCGGCCGGTCCTCGGCGTGGTGTCGATCTTCGCCCTGGTCGCCGTCTGGCAGGACTTCCTCTGGCCGCTGATGGTGTTCTCCGACACCGACAAGCAGCCCATCAGCGTCGCGCTCGTCCAGCTGTCGCAGAACATCCCGCTGACCGTGCTCATCGCCGCGATGGTCATCGCGAGCATCCCCATGGTCGCGATGTTCCTCGCCTTCCAGCGGCACATCATCGCGGGGATCGGCGCGGGCGGCACCAAGGGCTGACGCCCCCGGACGCCTTTCCCCTCCCGACAGAAAGGGCCACACCGTGGCACAGTCCCGTCCTGCCGCCGCATCGTGGTGGCGCTCCGCCGTCATCTACCAGGTCTACGTCCGCAGCTTCGCGGACGGCGACGGCGACGGCACCGGCGACCTCGCGGGCGTCCGCGCCAGGCTGCCGTACCTCGCCGAACTCGGCGTGGACGCCCTGTGGTTCACCCCCTGGTACGTCTCCCCGCTGAAGGACGGCGGCTACGACGTCGCCGACTACCGGGCCATCGACCCGGCCTTCGGCACCCTCGCCGAGGCGGAGAAGCTGATCGCGGAGGCCGGTGAGCTCGGCATCCGCACGATCGTCGACATCGTGCCCAATCACGTCTCCGACCAGCACCCCTGGTTCCGCGCCGCCCGCGAGGCCGGACCCGGCAGCCCCGAGCGCGAACTGTTCCACTTCCGGCCCGGACGCGGCCCCGACGGCTCCCTCCCGCCCAACGACTGGCCGTCGGAGTTCGTCGGCTCGACCGACCCCGTCTGGACGAGGCTGCCCGACGGCGAGTGGTACCTGCACCTGTTCACCCCCGAACAGCCCGATCTCAACTGGGCCCACCCGGCCGTCCGCCAGGAACACGAGGACATCCTGCGCTTCTGGTTCGAGCGGGGCGTGGCCGGCGTCCGCATCGACTCCGCCGCCCTGCTCGCCAAGGACCCCGCCCTGCCCGACCTCGCCTCCGCCCCCGACCCGCACCCCTACGTCGACCGCGACGAGCTCCACGACATCTACCGCTCCTGGCGGGCCGTCGCCGACGAGTACGACGGCGTCTTCGTCGGCGAGGTCTGGCTGCCCGATCCCGAGCGGTTCGCCCGCTATCTGCGCCCCGACGAACTGCACACCGCCTTCAACTTCTCGTTCCTGTCCTGCCCGTGGGACGCGGAGCGGCTGCGCACGTCGATCGACACCACCCTCGCCGAGCACGCCCCGGTCGGCGCCCCCGCCACCTGGGTGCTGTGCAACCACGACGTCACCCGCACGGTCACCCGGTACGGCCGCGCCGACACCGGCTTCGACTTCGCCACCAAGGCGTTCGGCACCCCCACCGACCTCGCCCTCGGCACCCGCCGCGCCCGCGCCGCCGCGCTGCTCTCGCTGGCCCTGCCCGGTTCCGTCTACCTCTACCAGGGCGAGGAACTGGGCCTGCCCGAGGCGGACATCCCGCTCGACCGCATCGAGGACCCGATGCACGTCCGCTCCGGCGGCACCGACCCGGGCCGCGACGGCTGCCGCGTCCCGCTGCCCTGGTCGGCCGGGGAGCCGTACGCCGGCTTCGGCGCCCGGATGGAGCCCTGGCTGCCGCAGCCCGAGGGGTGGGCCGCGTACGCCGCGGACCGGCAGGCCGCCGACCCCGGCTCCCTGCTCACCCTGTACCGCCGGGCCATCGCCCTGCGCCCGGAGTTCGGCGACGGGCCGCTGACCTGGCTTCCGTCGCCCGACGGTGTGCTCGCCTTCACCCGGGCCCCCGGCACCCTCTGCGTGGTCAACCTGTCGGGCACTCCCGCCGACCTGCCCCGGCACTCCGAAGTCCTGCTCGCCAGCGGTCCGTTGGCCGCCGACGGCCGGCTGCCCCAGGACACCGCGGTCTGGCTGCGCGCCTGAGACCGCCTCCCGCTGTCCCGCCATCCCCCCACGAAGGGATCAGCCCATGCACCCCACCCGCACGAGTGTCAGGCTCATACCCGCCGCGGTGGCCGTCGCGCTCGCCGCCGGACTGGTCACCGCCACCGCCCCCGCCGCCCACGCGGCGGCCGGGGCCGACCTCCCGTTCACCTCCGTGGAGGCCGAGTCCGCCGCCACGACCGGCACCACGATCGGGCCGGACCTCACCCAGGGCACGCTCGCCTCCGAGGCCTCCGGGCGCCGGGCCGTCCGCCTCGGCGCCGGCCAACGCGTCGAGTTCACCGTCCCGCGCGCGGCCAACGCCGTGAACGTCGCCTACAGCGTCCCCGACGGCCAGTCCGGCACGCTGGACGTCTACGTCAACGGCCAGAAGCTTTCCCGCACCCTGCCGGTCACGTCGAAGTACGCGTACGTCGACACCGGCTGGATCACCGGCTCGAAGACGCACCACTTCTACGACAACGCGCGGCTGCTGCTCGGCCGGGACGTGCAGGCCGGCGACAAGGTGGCCTTCCAGGCCACCGGCGTCCAGGTGACCGTCGACGTCGCCGACTTCGAGCAGGTCGCCGGCGCGGCGGGACAGCCCACCGGATCCGTCTCCGTCGTCTCCAAGGGGGCCGACCCCACCGGGCAGGGCGACTCCACGCAGGCGTTCCGGGACGCCATCGCCGCCGCCCAGGGCGGGGTCGTGTGGATCCCACCGGGGGAGTACCGGCTGACCTCGTCGCTCAGCGGCGTGCAGAACGTCACCCTCCAGGGCGCCGGGCACTGGCACTCGGTCGTGCGCTCCTCCCGGTTCATCGACCAGACCGCATCCTCGGGCAACGTGCACATCAAGAACTTCGCCGTGATCGGCGAGGTCACCGAACGTGTCGACTCCAACCCCGACAACTTCGTCAACGGCTCGCTCGGGCCGAACAGCTCCGTCTCGGGGATGTGGCTCCAGCACCTCAAGGTCGGCCTCTGGCTGACCGGCACCAACGACAACCTCGTCGTGGAGAACAACCGCTTCCTCGACATGACCGCGGACGGCCTCAACCTCAACGGCAACGCCCGCGGGGTGAAGGTCCGGAACAACTTCCTGCGCAACCAGGGCGACGACGCCCTCGCCATGTGGTCGCTGAACGCGCCGGACGTCGGCAGCAGCTTCGAGAACAACACCATCACCCAGCCGAACCTGGCCAACGGCATCGCGATCTACGGCGGCACCGACATCACGGTCCGCGGCAACCTGATCTCCGACACGAACGCGCTCGGCAGCGGCATCGCCATCTCCAACCAGAAGTTCCTCGACCCGTTCCACCCGCTGTCCGGCACCATCACCGTCGACGGAAACACCCTCGTCCGCACCGGCGCGATGAACCCCAACTGGGGCCACCCGATGGGCGCCCTGCGGGTCGACTCCTACGACAGCGCCGTCGACGCCCAGGTGCGGATCACGAACACCACCGTCACCGACAGCCCGTACAGCGCCTTCGAGTTCGTCTCGGGCGGCGGCCGGGGTCTCGCGGCGCGGAACATCACCGTCGACGGGGCGACCGTCCGGAACACCGGCACGGTCGTCGTCCAGGCCGAGACGCCGGGCGCCGCCACCTTCCGGAACGTGACGGCGACGAACACGGGCGCCGCCGGTGTCTACAACTGCCCCTACCCGGCCGGCTCCGGCACCTTCGCCCTCACCGACGGGGGCGGCAACTCCGGCTGGAGCAGCACCTGGCCGGACTGCTCCACCTGGCCGCGACCCGGCCAGGGCAACCCCGACCCGGACCCCGGCCAGACCGGCAACCTCGCCAAGGGCCGCCCCGCCACCGCCACCGGCTCGCAGGACGTCTACACGCCCGGCAAGGCCGTCGACGGTGACACCGCCAGCTACTGGGAGTCCACCAACCACGCCTTCCCGCAGGCCCTCACCGTCGACCTCGGCTCGGCCCGCACGGTCCGCCGGCTGGTGCTGAAGCTGCCCGCGGCCACGGCCTGGGAGGCCCGCACCCAGACCGTCACCGTCCTGGGCAGCACCGACGGCTCGGCGTACTCCACGGTCGTCGGCGCCACCGGCTACCGGTTCGACCCGGCCACCGGCAACACGGTCACCGTCTCCCTGCCCGCCGGCACCACCCTGCGCCATCTGCGGCTGTCCGTGAGCGCCAACACCGGGTGGCCGGCCGCCCAGTTCAGCGAGGTGGAGGCGTACTCGACTTCGTGAGCACGTCCGGGACCTCCGGCACGTCCCCGCGCTTCGCCGCCTGGATCTGCTCGTACACACGGGTGCGCAGGACGGCGAAGCGCGGGTCCACACGGGTGCGCGCCTGGTCGCGCTCCGCCGGCAGACCGACCGTGAGCTGCTCACGGACGACCGTCGGCGACGCGGACAGCACGATCACCCGCTCCCCGAGATAGACGGCCTCGTCGATGTCATGGGTGACGAAGAGGATCGTGATGCCGCGCTCCCGCCACAGCCCCCGCACCAGGTCCTCCAGATCGGCCCTGGTCTGCGCGTCCACGGCCGCGAACGGCTCGTCCATCAGCAGCACCCGCGGCTCGTACGCCAGCGCCCGGGCGATCGCGACCCGCTGCTGCATCCCGCCCGACAACTGCCACGGGTAGGCGCCGGCCGCGTCCGCGAGGCCCACCGACTCCAGGGCGTCGCGTACCAGCGCCCGGCGCCTCGCCTTCCCCAGATCCTTCTTCTGCCGCAACGGCAGTTCGACGTTCTCACCGACCCGCATCCACGGGAACAGGCTGCGGCCGTACTCCTGGAAGACGAACGCCATCGCGGGCGGCGGCCCGTCGACCCGCCGCCCCTCCAGCAGCACCTCGCCGCCGGTCGGCGCCAGCAGCCCGGCCACACATTTCAGCAGGGTGGTCTTGCCGCAGCCCGACGGGCCGACGAGACAGACCAGTTCGCCCGGGCCGACGGTGAAGGTCAGCTCGCGGACCGCCTCCACCCGCCGTCCCGAGCCCTCGTAGACCTTCCGCAGACCCCGTACGTCCAGCATGGAACGCCCTTTCTGAAGGTTCACGGCGACCGCCGGGCCGAGGCGCGCAGACCGTGGTACCAGCCGAGCACCCGCCGCTCGACCAGCCGGAAGAGGACGGACAGCACGACGCCCAGCATCCCGAGGAGGAGGATGCCGGTCCACATGTCGGGGATCGCGAAACCCCGCTGGAACTGGACGGTGGTGAAGCCGAGCCCGTTGCTGGCGGCGAACATCTCGCTGATCACCATGAGGATGATGCCGATCGACAGCGCCTGGCGCAGACCGGCGACGATCTGCGGGCTCGCGGAGGGCAGCACCAGGCTCCGCAGCCGGGCCACCCCCGAGATCCCGTACGACCGGGCCGCCTCCGCCATGACCGGGTCCACCGCGCGGACGCCCTCCACGGTGTTCAGCAGCACCGGCCAGACGCAGCCGCTCGCGATCACCGCGACCTTCATCGTGTCGCCGATCCCCGCGAACAGCATGATCACCGGCACCAGCACGGGCGGCGGTATCGCGCGCAGGAACTCCAGGACCGGTTCGCACACCGCGCGCACCCGCCGATGGGAGCCGATCAGCGTGCCGAGCGCCACCCCGGCGACGGCCGCCAGTGCGTAACCGGCCGCCAGCCGCCACACGCTGGGCAGCACGTCGCCGCGCAGCCGGTCCGCCGTCCAGACGTCCGGGAACGCCGCCAGGATCGTCCGCAGTGGCGGCCAGTACACGTCCGTGCTGCCCGCCGACGCCACCCACCAGACGGTGATCAGCACGGCGGGCAGCGCGCACGCCAGGACGAGCCGCAGCAGCACCCGTCTCACACCGCCACCTCCCCGCGCACCGACTGATGCCAGGCCAGCGCGCGGCGCTCCACCGCACGCGCCCCCACGTTGATGACGAGCCCGAGCAGACCCGTCACCACGATGAGCGCGTACATCTCGGGCACCGCCTGCGAGGTCTGCGCCACCCCGATGCGCTGCCCGAGACCCGGCGCCCCGATGACGAGTTCGGCGGTGACGGCGAGGATCAGCGCGACCGCCGCCGCGAGCCGCACACCCGTCATCACATAGGGCAGCGCGGTCGGCCACAGCACGTACCGGATCCGCGCCCAGGTGCCCAGCCCGTACGACCGCGCCGTCTCCTCGGCGACCGGGTCGACGTCCTGGACGCCGTACAGGACCTGGATGAGCACCTGCCAGAAGGACGCGTAGACGACGAGCAGGAGCACCGAACGCAGTTCGGAGCCGTAGAGCAGCACCGCGAGCGGGATGAGGGCGACGGAGGGGATGGGCCGCAGGAACTCGACGGTGGAGGCGGTGGCCTGCCGCAGATACGGCACGACCGACAGGACGACGCCGGCCACGATCCCCGCGCAGGACGCGAGCGCGAGGCCCAGCGCCCAGCCGGTGAGCGTGTCGCCGAGCGCGGTCCAGAACGCGGGGTCGGCGGCCTCGTCCCCGAGCGCGACGGCGATCCGGCCGGCCGGCGGCAGATACTCCTCGTCCACCAGGCCGAGTCGCGGCACCGCCTCCGCCAGGGCCAGGAAGCCGGCGAGCCCCGCCACGCCGAGCGCGGCGTTCGTCTCCCTCACCGGACCACGTCCTTCACGGCAGCAGTTCGTCGAGGTCCGGCGGGTTCTTGAAGAGGCCGTCGGACCGGCCGAGCTTCATCAGGGTCTCGATGGACGCCCGGTCGGGCTCGGCCGGCCACTTCGGCAGGGTGACCTTGGCCAGCACGTCCGCCGGGATCTTCGTGTACGTCGTGATGATCTCGCGCGCCTCGTCCGGGTGGGCGTCGGCATAGGCAAGGGACCGTGCGGTCGCCTTCTGGAACTTCTTCACGATCCCGGGATTGCGCTCCGCGTACCGCGCCGACGTGAAGTACAGCGCGACGGTGAGGTCGGGTGCCACGTCGACCAGCGGGGAGGCGATCTCGACGCCGTCCTGGTTCCTGATCGTGGCCGTCGCCGGCTCCACCACCATGGCGGCGTCGATCTGCCCCTTGTCCAGGGCGGCCGGCATCTGGTCGAAGGGCAGCTCGACGAACTCCACCTCGTCGGGGTCGCCGCCCGCGTCGCGCACCGAGGCGCGCACGGCCGTCTCGTTGATGTTCTTCAGCGTGTTGATGGCGACCTTCCTGCCCTCCAGCTCCTTCGGGGACTTCAGCGGGCTGCCCTTCTTGACCATCAGGGCACCGAAGTCCTCGCCCTCCTTGCCGGTGGAGGCGATGCCGTTGGCGACGGCCCGCACGGGAACGCCGTTGGACTGCGCGACCATCAGCGACGTCACATTGCTGAACCCGAACTGGAACTGACCGCTCGCCACCCCCGGCACGATCGCCGCGCCGCCCTGGGCCGTGGTGAACTCCAGGCGTAAGCCCTGCTTCTCGAAGAAGCCCTTCTTCTGACCGAGGTACAGCGGGGCGACATCGACGATGGGGATGAGTCCGACCTTCACGGTGGTGACCTCGCCGGACGATCCGCCATTCTTCGACGGTTCGTCACCGGACGAGCCACAGGCCGTCGCGACGAGCAGCAGGGCGCCGGTGGCGAGACCGGCGGACAGACGACGCATGGCTCCTCCTGTGCAGACAACGGTGCGACGGTGTTCCGACAGGTTGTGCGCACCGCGCACAGTAGTGCGCGACCTCGCCCAGCGGGAAGGTAGAAGATTCCACCATCATGACGGCGTACATGTCAGAGGCCGATTCCGAACGCCCTTGCGTGGTACGTCGGTTCACAGATCGAGGAGTAGCCGCGGGCCCCGGCACCGGGACACACAGATCATCATCGTCTCGCCGCTCGCCTGTTCCGCGGCGGTCAACACGGAGTCCCGGTGGTCGGGCGTGCCGTCGAGGACGTCGGTCTCGCAGGTGCCGCAGGTGCCCTCGGTGCAGGAGTACAGCACCTCGACACCCGCGGCCCGCACGGCGTCCAGCACGGAGACGCCCGGCCCGACCGTGACCGTCAGCCCGCTGCGGGCCAGCTCGACCACGAACTCCCCTTCCTCCTTCCGGAGTTGCTCCTTCGGCTGGAAACGCTCGACGCGCAGGGCGCTCGGCGGGCAGCGTTCCTCGACGGCGTCCAGCAGGGGACCGGGACCGCAGCAGTAGACCAGTGTGCCTTCGGGGAGCCCGTCCAGCACCGGGCCGAGGTCGAGCAGCCCGCACTCGTCCTCCGGCACCAGGGTGACTCGCCCGCCGTACGCGGCCAACTCCGCGGTGAACGCCATGGACCGGCGTGTGCGGCCGCCGTACAGCAGGCCCCAGTCGGCGCCCGCCGCCTCGGCCGCGGCCAGCATGGGCAGGATCGGGGTGATCCCGATGCCGCCCGCGACGAACCGGTAGGCGCGGGCGGGTTCCAGCCGGAAGTGGTTGCGCGGACCGCGTACGCGCACCGTGGCGCCGGGTCGCAGCCGCTCGTGCACATGGGCGGACCCGCCGCGCCCGGCGGGCTCCCGCAGGACGCCGATCCGCCAGCGGGTCCGGTCCGCCGGGTCGCCGCACAGCGAGTACTGCCGCTCCAGCCCCGACCCGAGCAGCAGATCGACGTGGGCGCCGGGCTCCCAGACGGGCAGCGGCTCGCCCAGCGGATGGCGCAGGAGGAGGGCGCGCACCCCGTCCGCCGCGAACGCCGTTCGCTCGACGACGAGTTCGGCCTCGTACGCCTCCGTCACGAGTCGTCCTCCGGCAGCCGGTGCCCCTGCGGGTGGGCGAGCATCCACTCCCACATCCGCACCGGGTCCTCGGCCCGGTGCTCCCGGCCGCAGTGACAGGTGCCGTGCAGCAGGTCGGTGCCCGGCACCCAGTCGACGCGGTACACCTCCCCGGTACCCCCACTCACCGGACCCTCTCCTCGGGCTTGGCCCCCTCCTCGACCAGCCGGGCGAGGATGCGGCGCGCGGCCAGACCGCCGGTGTCGATGTTGATGCTGAGCTCCTGGTAGCCGTGCCGCTCGGTGCCGAGGGTGCGCTGGAGCAGGTTGAGGGCGTCGACGTCCTGCATCACCACGGTGTGGTTGCTGGCGCGCAGGAACGCGGTGACCTCCTCGTCGTCGGTCGCCCAGTCCCGGGACACCGCCCAGAAGTCGTACACCGTGCCGTCCCCGGAGGGTGTGATGGCGTAGGTGACCTCGGTGTGGAAGGCGTCCGGGTCGCTGCCGTCCGGCCGGGGCAGCACACCGACCGGGGCGACCCGGCTGTGCAGCACATACAGACAGGGCGCCTGGTACTCGATGTCCTGCCAGCGGGTGATGCGGCCCTCGATCCCGGTCGAACGGGCGTAGAACGGGGGGCACTCGGCGTCGTCCATGTGCCGGCTCACCCGCACGACGCCCGCGCCCTCGTCCACCTCGGTGGTGATCGGCGTCTCGGCGACCTCGGGGGTGCCGATGTACCCGCCGTGCAGATACGTCTCGTGGGAGAGGTCGAGGAGGTTGTCGACCAGCAGGCCGTAGTCGCAGTCGATGGGCTCCATCCCGCGCACGGTGACCCAGCCCGGCGCGTCGAGGTGCCGGGCGCGCGGGATGCCGGCCGGGTCGGCCAGTTCCGGGTCGCCGATCCACACCCAGATCAGCGAGTCCTGCTCGACCACGGGGTACGAGGCGACGCGCGCGGTGCGCGGCACGCGCCTCTGCCCCGGCACGTACACGCACGTCCCGGTCGTGTCGTACGTGAACCCGTGGTACCCGCACACGATCCGGTCCCCGTCGAGCCGCGTCGGCGCCTCGGACAGCGGATACCGGCGGTGCACACACCGGTCGTGCAGCACGACCGGCGTCCCCTCGTCCTCGGTGCGGTAGAGCACGAGCGTCTCCCCGCAAACACTGCGCCCGAGCAACTCCCGCCCCACTTCGTGGCTGTAGGCGGCGACGTACCACTGGTTCCTGGCGAACGCGGTCATGTGCGGCATGGCAGCGGCTCCCGTCCGTGGGTGATGACGGCATCATCCGGACGGGCTCGCCGGCGTCGCAATACTTCTTCCGCCTCACGGAAGCAGCTGGGGGAGCTCCCGGTTCAGAGCCGATGCGCGTGCGAACTCGCCCAGCACCTGCGCGGGGCATGGTGGCGCGGCCATGGACGGTTCGGGCGGACGGTGGGCTCCGTGCTAGCGTGGAGCGTTTGCAGCGTCGCTGTGTCGGTGCCCGGTGCGGGGTCCCTGGCCGGAGGCGCCGTCCCCGCCGCGCCTTCCTCGGTACGGTCCCTTTGGAGGAAGGCCTTCCATGAGCGAGTCAGCACGTGTCGATGCCCCGCAGCACGAGGTGCCGGGCGGCACCGCGGCTCTGCCCCCGGCGGCGTCCTTCGCGGAGCTGGGGCTGCCGGCGGGGATGCTGCGGGTGCTCGCCGAGCACGAGGTGACCGTGCCCTTCCCCATCCAGGCGGCGGCCCTGCCCCACGCCCTCGCGGGACGGGATGTACTCGGCCGGGGCCGCACCGGTTCCGGCAAGACACTCGCCTTCGGCCTGGGGATGCTCGCCCGGACCGCCGGGCGGCGCGCACGGCCCAAGGAGCCGCTGGCACTCGTTCTGGTGCCCACCAGGGAGCTCGCGCAGCAGGTCGCCGAGGTGCTCACCCCGTACGCCGGGGCGCTGCGACTGCGGCTCACGACCGTGGTGGGCGGAGTGTCCCTCGGACGGCAGGCCGCCGCGCTGCGGGACGGCGCCGAGATCGTCGTCGCCACGCCCGGCCGGCTGCACGACCTCGTCGACCGGAAGGCCTGCCGGCTCGGACAGGTGCGCATCACGGTCCTGGACGAGGCCGACCAGATGTGCGACCTGGGGTTCCTGCCGCAGGTCACGGAGATCCTTGACCAGGTGCGTCCCGACGGGCAGCGCATGCTGTTCTCCGCCACCCTGGACCGTGACGTCGACCAACTGGTGCGGGACCACCTGCGCGACCCCGCCATCCACTCCGTGGACCCCTCGTCCAGCGCGGTCTCGACGATCGAGCACCACGTCCTCGTCGTGCACGGTCCCGACCGGTACGCAGTGACCACGGAGATCGCCGCCCGGGACGGCCGCGTCCTGCTGTTCCTCGACACCAGGCACGGCGTCGACCAGCTCACGCGGCATCTGCGCGCCAGCGGCGTGGCGGCCGCCGCCCTGCACAGCGGCAAGGCCCAGCCACAGCGCACCAGGACCCTGGCCCAGTTCAAGAGCGGGCAGGTCACCGCGCTGGTGGCGACAAACGTCGCCGCACGCGGCCTGCACGTCGACGACCTCGACCTCGTGGTCAACGTCGACCCGGCCACCGACCCGAAGGACTACCTGCACCGCGCGGGCCGAACGGCCCGGGCAGGCCGCTCCGGCACCGTCGTGACGCTCGTCATGTCGGGACAGCGTCGCGAGACGAGCCAGGTCATGGCAGCTGCCGGCGTCGCACCGGCAGTCACCAAAGTGCGGTCCGGCGAGGCGGAGCTCAGCCGGATCACCGGCGCCAAGGCCCCCTCCGGACAGCCTCTCGACGGCGGGGCGGCCGTGCCGCGCCCCAAGAACCACAACGTCCCGTTCCGTGGCCTGGGCAGCACCAAGGACGCGAAGGGCGGCTCCGGCGGCAGGCCGTCCCGCAAGAGCAGCGAGGCGCGCAAGCTCGCGGAGGCCCGCCAGGCGGCACGGGTGCGGCGCGGCGGCTGAGTTCGGTCTTCCCGGACGGCGCTCGGCGTCCAGGTGTCGTGGCGACATCGTCGGGAAGGGGCCCCGCAGGGGCGACAGGGCTTCCGCCTCACGGGAGCGGACCGGAAGGAGCCGCCGTACCTCGTGTACCCGTGACCTTCACACGCGTGCCATCGCACCCTTCCCCGCCGTTCGGTGCCCCTGGAACACTCCTGTCGCGCGCGTTGTCACCGACCGGTCGATCACCCTCACGATGGGAAGAGGTCTTCCACCCATGCCCGAAGTCAACCGGCGCCGATTCCTCCAGATCGCGGGTGCCACCACCGCGTTCAGCGCTCTGTCGAGCAGCATCCAGCGGGCCGCCGCGCTCCCGGCGCACCATCGCACGGGCTCCCTGGAGGACGTCGAGCACATCGTCGTCCTCATGCAGGAGAACCGTTCCTTCGACCACTACTTCGGCACCCTGCGCGGCGTCCGAGGCTTCGGCGATCCCCGCCCGGTCCTGCGGGACGACGGCAAGCCCGTCTGGCACCAGTCGGACGGCGTCAAGGACGTCCTGCCGTTCCGCCCGGACGCCGACGACCTCGGCATGCGGTTCCTGGAGGGCCTGCCGCACGGCTGGGCCGACGGGCACCAGGCGTACAACGGCGGCAAGTACGACCGGTGGGTCCCCGCCAAGGGCACGACGACGATGGCGTACCTGAGCCGCGAGGACATCCCCTTCCACTACGCCCTCGCCGACGCGTTCACCGTCTGCGACGCCTACCACTGCTCGTTCATCGGCTCGACCGACCCCAACCGCTACTACCTGTGGAGCGGTCACACGGGCAACGACGGCACCGGCGGCGGCCCGGTCCTCGGCAACGACGAACTCGGCTACGGCTGGACGACGTACCCCGAGCGCCTGGAGCGGGCCGGGGTCTCCTGGAAGGTCTATCAGGACATCGGTGACGGCCTCGACGCCGCCGGCTCCTGGGGCTGGATCAACGACGCCTACCGCGGCAACTACGGCGACAACTCCCTGCTGTACTTCACCAAGTACCGCGAGGCCCGGCCCGGCGACCCCTGGCACGACAAGGCCCGTACGGGCACGGACGCCAAGGCCGGCGACGGCTACTTCGACCGGCTGCGCGCCGACGTCCAGGCCGGCACGCTGCCGCAGATCTCCTGGATCGCCGCCCCCGAGGCGTTCTCCGAGCACTCCAACTGGCCCTCGAACTACGGCGCCTGGTACATCGCGCGGGTCCTGGACGCCCTCACCTCGAACCCGGAGGTCTGGTCGAGAACGGCCCTGTTCATCACCTACGACGAGAACGACGGCTTCTTCGACCACGTCGTGCCGCCGCTGCCCCCGCAGGACGCCTCCCGGGGCGGGTCCACGGTCGACGTCTCCCTCGACGTGTACCCGGGCGACGCCACGCGGACGGCCGGGCCCTACGGCCTCGGCCCGCGTGTGCCGATGCTGGTCGTCTCGCCGTGGAGCAAGGGCGGCTACGTCTGCTCCGAGACGTTCGACCACACCTCGATCCTGCGGTTCATGGAGCGCCGCTTCGGCGTCGAGGAGCCCCAGATCTCACCGTGGCGGCGGGCCGTCTGCGGCGATCTCACCTCGGCGTTCGACTTCTCCCGCAAGGACAGCCGGCCCGCCGGGCTGCCGGGGACGGACGCCTACGAGCCGCCGGACCGGCAGCGGCACCCGGACTACCGCCCGACGCCTCCGGCCGAGGCGGGCATGCCCCGGCAGGAGCGCGGGCTGCGGCCCACCCGCCCGCTGAAGTACGCCCCGCACGTGGACGGCCACGTCGACACGGCGGCCGGCACGTTCACGCTCACGTTCGCCTCCGGCGCCCGGGCGGGCGGCGCCTTCCACGTCACCTCCGGCAACCGCACCGACGGTCCGTGGACGTACACCACCGAGGCCGGCAAGCGCATCACCGGCACCTGGGACTCGGCGGCCTCGAACGGCTCGTACGACCTGACCGTGCACGGCCCGGCCGGGTTCTTCCGCGCCTTCCGGGGCGCGAACGCGGTGGCCGGTCCCGAGGTCACCGCCCGGCACCGGGGCGAGGGCGTCGAGCTGACCTTCACCAGCGCGGGCAGGTCGAGCGCCCGGCTGCGGATCGCCGACGGGTACGGCGGCCGTACCGTCACGGTGACCGTCCGGCCCGGCGCCACCGTGCGCCGCACCTTCGGACTCGCGGCGAGCCGCCGCTGGTACGACCTGACCGTCACGGCCGAGGGCGACCACGCGTTCCTGCGACGCCTCGCCGGGCACGTCGAGAACGGCCGGCCGGGGGTGAGCGACCCGGCGACGCTCACCGCGTAGCCGGGTCCGGTTCACAGGGGGGTGAGGTGTCCCGGATCGGGTTGCCGGGGCACGACCACGCGCTCGGGGGCCGCCTGCTCGCGTTCCAGGGCCAGGACGGCGGCCACCGGGTGCGCCTCGTCAGCCGGTTCCGGCGCGGGCGCGGCCGGTGCGGGGGTGGCGCGGGTGAGGAGTACCACACCCCAGGACGCCAGGCCGGCTCCCGCCAGCGCTGCCAGCACACCCGCCGGGCCGCCCCGCAGCCGTTCGCCGAGCAGGACCAGGCCGATCACGGCCGCCGCGAGCGGGTTCGCCAGGGTGACCACCGCGAGCGGGGCGCCGAGGCCGCCCCGGTAGGCGGTCTGCGACAGCAGCAGCCCGCCTGCCGCGAGCGACGCCACCAGCACGGCCACCCCGGTGACCTGGAGGCTGAGCAGCGGGGCGGAGTGGTCCGTGGCGGCCACCGTGACCGTCTGGGTGAGGGCCGAGGCGACTCCGGAGGTGAAGCCGGACGCGGTCGCGTGCCGCAGGCCCGGGCGGGCACCCGGCCACGCCAGCAGACCGGTCAGGGCCACGGTCACCGCCGCGACGCCGATCGCCTCGGAGGTGCTCAGCACGTCGTCGGGCGCGGACCCGGACGCCGTCACGAGGATCGCGGCGAGACCGGTCAGCGTCAGCGCCGTACCACGCCACTCGACGGCGCCGACCCTGCGGCCCGCCAGACGCGCGCCCAGCGGCACCGCGGCCACCAGTGTGAGCGCGCCGAGCGGCTGCACCACCGTCAGCGGCCCGTACTTCAGGGCGATGACGTGCAGGAGCGCGCCGGTGGCGTTGAGCAGCACCGTCCCCCACCAGGCGGCCGAGCCCAGCAGCCGCACCAGGCCGGAGCCGGCGCTGCGGGAGGCCAGGCGCTCCTGGGCGACGGCGGCGGTGGCGTAGGCGACGGCGGAGACGAGGGACAGCGCGACGGCGAGCGCGGTGGCGGTCATCGTCCCGCTCCCACGAGGACGGCGTCCCGGCCGGCGGCCTCGCCCCGGCGAGGTGCCGGCAGGAGCCGTCCGGCGCCCCGGCCGGCCGTGGTGGCCGTGCGGCCGGGGCGGGGGAGCAGGGCGAGCGCGAGCCCCAGCAGGGCCGTCGCCGCGAGTGCGTCGAGCCAGTAGTGGTTGGCGGTGCCCACGATGACCAGCAGGGTCAGCGCGGGGTGCAGCAGCCACAGCGGGCGCCAGCGCGAGCGGGTGACCGCGATCAGGCCGAGCGCCACCATCAGGGCCCAGCCGAAGTGCAGCGAGGGCATCGCCGCGAACTGGTTGGAGAGGTGGTCGGCCTGTGGCGGGCCGTACACGGACGGGCCGTAGAGGCGGGCGGTGTCCAGCAGCCCGGTCGCGGCGAGCATGCGCGGCGGGGCGAGCGGGAACGCCAGGTGCAGCAGCAGGGCGGCGCCGGTGACGGCCGTCAGGACCCGGCGGGCCCAGACGTAGTGCGCCGGGCGCCGCAGGTACAGCCAGACCAGGAAGGCCAGGGTGGCCGGGAAGTGGACGGTCGCGTAGTAGGTGTTGGCCACCCGCACGAGGGTGTCGCCGTGCAGCAGGAGGTGCTGCACCGCGCCCTCGCCGGGCAGGTGGACGGCGCGTTCCAGGTCCCACAGCCGGTCCGCGTTGCGGAACGCCTCGACGGTGTGGCCGGTCGCCAGTCGGCGCCCGGTCTTGTAGACGAGGAAGAACCCCGCCACGAGCAGGAGTTCGCGGATCAGGGGTGGCCGCGGTGGCGCGGCCTCCTGCTGGGAAGGCTCGGTGCGGGCATTCATCCCCCGGCCCCTTCGCTGACGTAGGTGGTGCTGGCTGAGCTGTCGGGCTGGGGACTGCTCCGGCTCGGCACACTCATCGATACGTGCTCGTTCCGAAACGGGCCTGTACCGATACGCCACTGTACCGATACGCCCGCGTTCCGGTACAGTGGCGTTTCGATAGATGTGCGACACACTGGAGGGCGGGCCCCTCCGACGGTGGGCGCCGCACCCGGGAGCGAGGAGACGAGCAGATGACGTCGCAGGCCGCGGACGGACCGGACACGGTCGCCGCCTCGCGCCGCTCCAAGCTCACGCGCGAACGTGAGCAGGAGTTCTTCGACGCCGTCCTCGACCAGATCCGCGCCTGCGGCTACGACTCCGTCACGATGGAGGGCGTCGCCGCCAGCACCCGGTGCAGCAAGGCCACGCTCTACCGGCAGTGGCGGACCAAGCCGCAGTTCGTCGCGGCCGCCCTGCGGGCCAGCCGGCGGACCCGCTTCGACGGGATCGACACCGGCGCCCTCGCCGACGACCTGAGGGAGGCCGCCCGCGCGGCGGGCGCCTGGTCGGCCAAGGACACCCGGCTGCTGCAGGCCCTCGGCCACGCCGTCACCCAGGACCCGGAGCTGAGGACGGCGCTGCGCGAGGCGCTCATCGACCCCGAGATCGACGCGCTCAAGCAGATCCTGCGGCGCGGGGTCGAGCGGGGAGAGGTGCCCGCCGACCATCCGGCGCTCGACTACATCCCCGCCCAGATCTTCGGCGTGCTGCGGGCCCGTCCCGTGCTGGAGGGCAAGGACGCCGACCCCGAGTACATCGTCCGGTTCGTGGAAGCCGCCGTGCTGCCCACGCTCGGACTCACCTGAGACCCAGGCCGCCGTCCGCGGGATGACTGGACGGCGACCTGCAGCGCCGCACCGTGGGGACGGGGGCGGCGCGCACCACCCGGCCGGGTGGGGTGCCCCTTGAGCGGAGGGGCCGCCCCACCCGGCCGTGTCACGTTCCGCCCGCGCTCACACGTCCTGGCCGGGGCCACCGCCCTTGGAGACCTCGATGCCCTTCGCGATCTCGTCCAGGACGCCCTGGCCCTGGTCGACGTCCACTCCGAGCCGGACGACCACGATCTCCTTGCCGCCGGAGGCGGGCGACGGGAAGGCGAGCGACTCGACGTAGCCGTCCGAGCCCTCGCTGGTGACCGCCTGCCAGCGGACCAGATAGCCCTTGCGCCCGGCCACGGTCACCGCCTCGGACGCCAGCACCTTGTGCGAGGTGATCTTCCCGTAGCCCTTGCCGTACGACTCCTCCGCGTTCGCCGCGATGTCCGCCTTGGCGACCTCCTCGGGGGTGTCGCCCGCGGTGCGCAGCACGAGCGCCGGAGCCGAGTAGGCGCCGCCCTTCATACAGGTCTCGGACTTCTGCGCCGGGCACGGATAGGTGTCCTTCGAGGCCACCTGCGCGCCCGCCCGGACCTGCTGCCCGTACCAGCCGTCCGGCACGGGGAGGCTGATCCCGTTCAGCGGGTCGGTGACCGAGCCGCTCTCCACCTTCGGCGGCTCGGACCCCTCCGGGCCCTCCGACGGCCCGCCCGAGTCCCCGCCGGGACCGCCGGGCAGGTCCGGGCGGTCCTCCCGGTCCTGCCGGGAGCCCGCGGCCGTGCCGCCCGGGCCGTCCTCGGCCGTCAGCGCGTACACGCCGACGCCGATGCACGCGAGGACCACCGCCGCCACGCCGGCGGCTATCCCGGTGCGCAGTCCGCGCCGGCCGCCGGGCCGCACCTGGCCGGGATAGCCCGGGTGGACGGGGTACGCCGGATACGCCCCGCCGGCCGGCGGGCCCGCCGGGGCGCCGGTCCCCGTGGGGCGGACCTGATCGGTCCACGCGCTGCCGTCCCACCAGCGCTCGGTGGGCGGGCCGTCACTGTGCCGGCCTGGGTCGGGGTACCAGCCGGGAGGAGTCACCTGCGTCATGGGCCCACCGTATGAGGTGCGGGTGAAAGCCGGATGAGAGGGCCGGGCCCGGAGCCGCGCCCCGGCCGCGGGACCGGTGCGCGAGCGGCGTCGGCCGGTCGGAGGACCGACCCGGGAGCCACCGGGCCGGCTGCGGCGCGCGCGACCCGACGAAACCCCCGACTGCCCACTCCTGGCCGGAATTTGACTGTCATTCAGTCGACAAGCGCCATGTCGCGGACCCTTTCCGTCGCCCGCCCGCAGCGCCCGTCACCCGTCGCGGCAACAGGTGCCCCGAGCGCTCTCCATTCCGTCCGCCGGAGGGCTACGCTCGGGGACGGTACGTCGTCCGGGCGACTTGGGGAGGTAGCGGGATGACGGAGGTACGGCCCACGCGGGCCGCCTCGGCCTCCCTCTGGGAGCGCGACGAGGAGGTCGCCGCCATCGGGCGGGCCCTGGACCGGCTGTGCGCGGACGAGACCACCGCGGGCAGCCTGCTGGTGCTCCGCGCCGAGGCGGGACTCGGCAAGACCGCCCTGCTGGCCGAAACACGCCGTATCGCCGAGGCCCGCGGCTGCACCGTCTGGTCGGCCCGAGGCGGCGAGACCCTCAGCTCCGTCCCCTTCAACGTCGTACGGCAGTTGCTTCAGCCGGCGCTCCTGTCGCTGATGCCGGAGGAGGCCCGCGAGTACCTCGGCGACTGGTACGACATCGCCGGCCCCGCCCTCGGCATAACGGACCCCGGTGAGCGCCAGGCCGACCCGCAGGGCGTGTGCGACGGACTGGTCGCCGCCGTCCGCCGGCTCGCCCGGCGCGAATGGCCGCTGGTGCTGCTGATCGACGACGCCCACTGGGCCGACCAGGAGACCCTGCGCTGGCTCGCCGCCTTCAGCGAACGCCTCGACGAGCAGAACGTCCTGGTCGTCGTGGCCCGCCGCCCCGGCGAGGTCAGCGGCGACAGCGCCCGCCACCTCGAGGCCGTCGCCGCCGCCGGCACCTCCGTCGCCACCCTCAGCGCCCTCACCCCCGAAGCCACCGCCGGACTCACCCGCGCCACCCTCGGCCCCCACGCCGACGCTCCGTTCTGCCGCGAGGTCTGGGCCGTCACCGGCGGCAACCCGTACGAGACCGTCGAACTCCTCGCCAAGGTCCAGGAGAACGAGTTCGAGCCGACCGAGGCGACGGCCGGCGAACTGCGCGCCCTGAACCGCGCCGCGCGCGGCGGCGGTCTCGTCGCCCGCCTGGAGACCCTCGGCATCGAGGCCACCCGGTTCGCCTGGGCCGCCGCCATCCTCGGCACCGGGATCACCGTCGACCTGGTGGCCGAGCTGGCCACGATGAGCGTCGACGACGCCGACCGCTGCGCGGAACTCCTGTGCGGCGCCCGTATCCTCACCGAACCCGACCCGGCCGGGATGCCGCCCGACGACGGCGAGTTCCAGTTCGTCCACCCGCTGATCGCCACCGCCGTCTACAACTCCATCCCGGACGCCCTGCGCACCGCCATGCACGGCATCGCCGCCCGTGTCGTCACCGACAACGGCCGGGGCGCCGCCGTGGCCGCCCGGCACCTCCTGGAGGTCCACCCCGACGGCGACGAGGAACTCGTCGAGCAACTGCGCGAGGCCGCCCGCGAGCACCTGGCCGTCGGCGCCCCCGACGCGGCCCGCCGCTGCCTGGAGCGCGCCCTGGTGGAGCCGCCCCGGCCCGAGATCCACGCCCATGTGCTGCACGAACTGGGCTGCGCCACCCTGCTGACCGCGCCCGCCGTCACCATCGACCACCTCCAGCGGGCCCTCGCCCTGCCCGGCCTCGACGGCGACGACCGCGTCGACGCCGTCTACCGCCTGTCGCAGGCCCTGCTCCACAACGACCAGCTGGAGGAGGCCGTCCGCACCGTCGAGGCGGAGGCCGCCCGGCAGAGCGGCCCCGCCCGGCTGCGGCTGCAGGCCGTGCAGTTCATGTGGGAGGGCATCCACGGCGAGACCGCCTCACCCGGGCGCTCCGCGCGCCTCGCCGAGCTGGCCGCCACCTGCACCGGCCGGGACAACTCCGAACGCGCCCTGCTCATCCTGCGCGGCTTCGACGCCATGGCCCGCGGCGAGAACGCCGAGGAGGTCGCCGAGCTCTGCGACCGCGCCCTCGTCAACGGCCGCCTGGCCCCCGGCCTCGGCTGGACCGACCCCGAGTGGGGCCTGGAACTGCCGATGATGCTGGCCAGCGCCTACGCCTTCACCGACCGCCTCGACCGTGCCGAGACCCTCTACAACGAGGCTCTGCGCGCCTACGACTCGGTCGGCTGGAGCGGCGGGCATCTCGCCCTGGCCCACGCCTACGTCGGTCTCGGGCTGCGCAGGCGCGGCCGGCTCCAGGAGGCGGAGGAGTCGCTGCGCCAGTCGCTGGCGCTCGCCGAACGCGTCGGCCGGCGGCTGCCGCTGCACTGGTCCGCGACCTGCAACCTCGTCGACACGCTGCTCGCGCGCGGGCATGTCGCGGAGGCCTGGGAGATCGCCGAGCAGTACGGCTTCGCCCCGCCCTACCCGTCCACCATCGTCCTGCCCGACCCGCGCGCGGTCCGCGGCCGGCTGCTGCTCGCCGTCGGCCGGACCAAGGAGGGCGTCAACGAACTCGAGGCCGCCGAGAAGGCGGCCGCCGTCCGCGGCCACCACAACCCCGTCCTCGTCCCCTGGGCCGTGGATCTCGCCCGCGTCCTCGCCAACGAGGACCCCGCGCGGGCCGCGCGGCTGGCCGCCGAGGTCCGCCGGCACGCCGAACGCCTGGGCACCGACACCGCGATCGGTGAGGCCCTGCGCTGCGCGGCCGCGCTGGAGACCGGGCAGCGAGCCGTCCGCCTCGCCGAGCAGGCCGTCACCTATCTGGAGGCGTCACCCTGCCAGTACGAGCACGCCGCCGCCCGCGTCGAGTACGGCCTGGCCGCCCGGTCCGCCGCCGAGCTGCGGCGCGGACTGACCCTGGCCCGCTCGTGCGGCGCGGACGGCCTGGTGCGCCAGGCCGAGACGGCACTGGCCACCGGCCTGGTCTGAGCCCCGGTCACAGCCGCAGCAGCTGCTCGGTTACGGCGGTCAGCCGCTCACGGGTGGCGGGGTCGTAGGCGGCCGGGTGGGCCCGCGCGGGCGACGTCCCCTCGAAGTAGCCGCCCGAGCCCAGGTCCCGGGTGGCGAGCGCCAGGACGCCGGGGGCGCCGTCGGCGACCGTGTGCAGGGGGGTGAGGCCGCTGTCGCGGACCATCGCCGTGTCCATGTGCGTCGCCGGGTGCACCACGTTCACCTGGACGCCCGTGCCGGCCAGCTCCCCGGCGAGGACGAACGTATGGACCGCCAGCGCGAACTTGCTGCGGCAGTACGCCGCCACGCCCTCGTAGCCGCGGGTCATCTCGGGGTCAGCCGGATCCAGCGGCTCCTGGCCCGCCGAGCCGACATTCACGATCCGGGCCGGCGCGTTGGCGCGCAGCACCGGCAGCAGGGCGCGGGTCAGCGCCACCGGTGCCAGATAGTTCACGGCGAGCCGCAGTTCGTGCCCGTCGGCGCTCAGCTCCCGGCGGGTGCGGTCCGGCCCGCCGCCGATCGCCGCGTTGTTGATCAGGACGTCCAGCTCGGGGTGGTCGCCCGCGACGTGCGCCGCCAGCTCCCGTACCTGGCCGAGCGAGGCCAGGTCGGCCACGTACCCCTCGGCCTCCCCGTCGGCCCGCAGCTCCTCGACGAGGCGTTCCGTGCGGTCGGCGTCCCGTCCGTGGGCGAGCACCCGGTGCCCGGCCCGGACCAGTTCGACGGCGAGGTGGCGGCCGAGCCCCGAGGTGGCGCCGGTGAGCAGCAGCGTGGACATGCCCTCACCGTAGGCACACGGGACGGCTCGTGCGCGCCGCCCGGGTCACCCGGCGGTGCCGGAGTCCGCGTCGGACTTCTCGGTGAGCACCCGCTGGGCCACGGCGAACGCGGCGTTCGCGGCGGGCACCCCGCAGTACACGGCCGTCTGGAGCAGTACGGCCCCGATCTCGTCCGGCGTGAGCCCGTTGCGCCGGGCGGCCCGGACGTGCATCGCCAGCTCGTCGAGATGCCCGTGCGCGACCAGCGCCGTCAGGGTGATCAGGCTGCGTTCGCGCCGGCCGAGCGTCGGGTCGGCCCAGACCTCCCCCCACGCGTAGCGCGTGATGAAGTCCTGGAAGCGGGCGGTGAACGCGTCCTGGCGGGCCTGCGCCCGGTCCACATGCGCGTCGCCCAGGACCTCGCGGCGCACCGCCATGCCCCGCGGGCCGTCGCCGCCGAGGTGGGCCCGCAGCGCCGTGAGCACCGCCTCCGGGCGCTCCGCCGGGGCCAGGTGCGAGGCGCCCGGGATCTCGACGAGCGCCGCCCCCGGCACGGCGTCCGCGATCTCCCGCAGATGGGCGGGCGGTGTCACCGGGTCCAGGCGCCCCGCGACCAGCAGGGTGGGCGCGGTGACGCGGGCCAGCTGGTCCCGCAGGTCGAACGCGGCCAGCGCGTCGCAGCACGCGGCGTAGGCGGCGGGGTCCGCCTCCCGGTGGTCGTGGACGAGCCGGGGCACGGTGAACCCGGGGGTGAACCAGCGGGCGTCCGCATGGTCGGCGAGCCCGGCCAGACCCTCCCGCCTTACCAGCGCGGCCCGCTCCTTCCACGGCTGTGCGCCGCCGAAGTGCGCCGACGCGCAGAGCACGGCCAGCGAGTCGACCCGCCGGGGGTGGTGGACGGCGAGGTGCATCCCGACGGCGGCGCCGAGCGAGACACCCGCGTACGCGAACCGCTCCACGCCGAGGGAGTCGGCGAGCGCGAGCACCAGGCCCGCCAGATCACCGACCGTCGCCCCGGCGTCGATCAGACCGGCCGGTGAGCGGCCGTGCCCGGGCAGGTCCCAGCGGACCACCCGGTGGGTGGCGGACAGCTCGGGCGCCACCGCGTCCCACAGCGCGTACGACGTGCCGAGCGAGGGGCCGAGCAGCAGCGGGGGCGCGGAGGCGGGGCCTTCGGCGCGATGGTGGAGAAGGGTCAACGTCGCTCCAGTGCACGGTCGGTGAGGGCTCCCGCGGAGCCGGTGTAGTGCGTCGGGTCGAGGTCGGCGCCGGCCAGCTCGGGCGCCTCGGCGAGCGGGCGCCCCTCGGCGGCCAGCCGGGTCAGCAGCTCCTTCGCGCGGACGCGGCCCAGCTGCGCGGCCAGTTCGGCGGACAGCCGCTCCGAGACGACCGCGCCACCGGTGAGGTCCAGATGCGCGCGCATCGCGTCCGGGCGCACCCGCAGCCCCTCCGCCAGCTCGGCGGCGTCGCGGGCGGCACCGCCCACCAGGCGCAGCAGATCCCGCAGCGGCTCCCACTCCGCGTGCCAGGCACCGGCCGGCCGTTCGTCCTCGGCGGCCAGCGACCCGTACAGGGTGGCGGCGAGCTGCGGGGCGCGCCGGGCGGCGGCGACGATCAGGGTGGACCGGACGGGGTTGGACTTGTGCGGCATGGCGGAGGAACCGCCGCCGCCGCCCTCGGCGACCTCGGCGATCTCGGTGCGCGACAGGGTCAGCACGTCGACGGCGGCCTTCCCGAGCGCCCCCGCCGTGAACGCGAGGCAGCCCGCGAGGTCGGCGACGGGCGTGCGCAGGGTGTGCCACGGCAACTCAGGCGCACACAAGCCCAGTTCACGGGCGTACGCCGCGGGCAGGGCGGTCGGGTCGCTCGCCCCGTACGCCCCGAACGCCGCCAGCGTCCCCGCCGCGCCCCCGAGTTGGGCGGGCAGCGCGTCCCGTACGGCCGTCGTCCGGTCCCGTGCGTCCAGGACCAGCGCCCGCCAGCCGGCCGCCTTCAGCCCGAACGTCGTCGGGACGGCGTGCTGGGTGAGGGTGCGCCCCGGCAGCACGGTGTCGCGGTGTTCGGCGGCGAGCCGGGCGAACGCCCGCCCGGTGCGCTCCAGATCGGCGAGGACCGGGCCGAGCGCGCGCACGGCCACCAGCATCATCGCGGTGTCCATGATGTCCTGGCTGGTGGCGCCCCGGTGCACGCAGGGGCCGTGTTCCTCGCCGACGGCCCGGGTCAGCGCGCCGGCCAGGGGGATGACCGGGTTGCCGCCCGCGCGGGCCTCCTCGGCGAGCGCCCGCGCGTCGAAGCGGTCCGCGACCGCCGCGCCGGTCACCGCCCGGGCGGCCGCCTCCGGGGCGAGGCCCAGGGCCGCCTGGGCGCGGGTGAGGGCGGCCTCCGCGTCCAGCAGGGCCTGCAGGACCGCCTCGTCGCCGGTCGCGCGGGCCGCGTCCGAGCCCGTCCAGCCCGGGGCGAGCAGTCCGCTGTCACCGGATGCCGCAGAAGTCACTGGTACTCCAGGAAGACCGTCTCGCCTTCGCCCTGAAGGCGGATGTCGAAACGGTACGTGGCACGGCCCTCGTCCCGCGCGACCAGCGTGGCGCGTCGCTCCCCGTCCAGCCGCGCGAGCAGCGGGTCGGCGGCGTGCGCGGCCGTGTCCTCCGGCAGATAGATCCGGGTGAACAGGTGCACCAGGAGCCCGCGCGCGAACACGCAGACGCTCAGGTACGGGGCGCCGCGCCCGCGGGCGCCGGGGCGCAGGGTGCGCGCGAACCAGTGCCCGTCCGCGTCGGTCCCCGCCCGGCCCCAGCCGGTGAACTCCACGCCGTTGCGGCCCAGATGCCCGCCACCCGCCGGGTCGCGCCGCATCGAGCCGTCGACGGCGGGGACGTTCCCTTCGGGGTCGGCGCCCCACACCTCGAGGAAGGCGTCGGGCACCGGCGCGCCCGCGCCGTCCAGGACGTACCCGTGCACGGTGATCGTGTCCGGGTGCCCGAGGGGCGCGATCTCCTCGCCGCCGCGGAACGGCAGCGCGTAGCCGTAGAAGGGGCCGACCGTGTGGGAGGGGGTGGGCGGCACGCCGCCCGTTCCGTTCGTGCCGTTCGCCGTCACGGCTCAGCGCCCCTCTTCCCGCCAGGTGGCGTGCGGTCCGTCCAGCACGATGTCCCAGCGGTAGCCCAGCGAGAACTCCGGCACGGACAAGTCGTGGTCGTAGGTGGCGACGAGCCGCTGCCGGGCGGCGTCGTCGGTCACGGACTGGATGATCGGGTCGTACGGGAACAGCGGATCGGCCGGGAAGTACATCTGCGTGACCAGGCGCTGGGTGAAGGCCGTGCCGAACATCGAGAAGTGGATGTGGGCGGGCCGCCAGGCGTTGAGGTGGTTGCGCCACGGGTAGGGGCCCGGCTGGATGGTCGTGAAGTGGTACCGGCCGTCGGCATCCGTGAGGGTACGGCCCACACCCGTGAAGTGGGGGTCCAGCGGGGCGTCGTGCTGCTCGCGCCGATGGGCGTACCGGCCGGCCGCGTTGGCCTGCCAGATCTCGATGAGCTGGCCGCGCACGGGGCGTCCGGCGCGGTCCAGGAGCCGCCCGGAGACGGTGATCCGCTCGCCGAGGGGCTCACCGGTGTGCTGCCGGGTGAGGTCGTTGTCGATCTCGGTGACGTCCCGCTCGCCGAAGGCGGGGGAGTGCAGCTCGACCAGCTCCGGGTCCTCGCTCACGTCGACGGCGACCGGCGGCCGCTTCGGGTGGCGCAGCAGGGACGACCGGTACGGCGCGTAGTCCCGGCGCGGATGGTGCTCGGCGGGCGCCCCGTCCGCGATCCGCCTCCGGTACGCGGCGCGCTCGGCCGCGATCTCCTGGTCGATGTCGTGCTGGGTGAGGGTCATGGGGTGGTTCCTCGGTGGTCGTCGGCGTCCGTGAGCAGCCCGGCGCCGGTGCGCGCGGCGATCTCCCCGGTGCTCACGCCGGGCGCGGTCTCGACGAGCCGCAGCCCGTCCGGTGTCACGTCGAGGACGCCGAGGTCGGTGACGATCCGGTCCACGCACGCCCTTCCGGTGAGCGGCAGCGTGCACTCCCGCAGGATCTTCGGGGAGCCGTCCTTGGCGGTGTGGGTCATCACCACGATGACCGTGCGGGCCCCGTGGACCAGGTCCATCGCCCCCCCGATCCCGGTGATCATGGTGCCGGGGACGGCCCAGTTCGCCAGGTCGCCGCGCTCCGACACCTGCATGGCGCCCAGCACGGCCACGTCGATGTGGCCGCCCCGGATCATCGAGAACGACAGCGCCGAGTCGAAGAAGGAGGCGCCCGGCAGGACGGTCACGGTCTCCTTCCCGGCGTTGATCAGATCGGGGTCGACCTGGTCCTCGGCCGGGTAGGGGCCCGTGCCGAGGATGCCGTTCTCGGACTCCAGGACCACTTCGACGTCCGGCGGCAGATGGTTCGGGATCAGCGTGGGCAGCCCGATGCCCAGGTTGACGTACTGTCCGTCGCGCAGCTCGCGGGCGGCGCGCGCGGCCATCTCCTCCCGGGTCCACGCCATCAGCCGTCCTCCGTCCCGCGCGCCCGGGGCGACGAGACCGTACGCCGCTCGACGCCCTTGTCCGCCGCCTGCTGCGGGGTGAGCGCCACGACCCGCCGCACGAAGATCCCCGGCAGATGCACCGCGTCCGGGTCGATGCCACCGGGCTCGACCAGCTCCTCGACCTCGGCGATCGTGATCCGTCCGGCCATCGCGGCCAGCGGGTTGAAGTTCCGCGCGGCCTTGGCGAACACCAGATTGCCGTGCCGGTCGCCGCGGGCGGCCCGCACCAGCGCGAAGTCGGTGCGGATGCCGCGCTCCAGCACGTACTCGGTGCCGTCGAACTCGCGCACCTCCTTCGGTGGCGAGGCGAGCGCGACCCCGCCGGAACCGTCGTAGCGCCAGGGCAGTCCGCCGTCGGCGACCTGGGTCCCGACGCCCGCCGGGGTGTAGAAGGCGGGGATGCCGGCGCCCCCGGCGCGCAGCCGCTCGGCCAGCGTGCCCTGCGGGATCATCTCCACCTCGAGCTCCCCGGACAGGTACTGCCGGGCGAACTCCTTGTTCGCGCCGATGTAGGAACCGGTGACCCGGGCGATCCGCCCGGCCGACAGCAGGACCGCCAGCCCGGACTCCCTCGCGCCGCAGTTGTTGGAGACGACCGCGAGTGAGGACACCCCGCGCTCGTACAGGGCCTGGATCAGCACGTTCGGCACACCGCTCAGGCCGAAGCCCCCCACCGCGAGCGACGCCCCGTGGCCCACGTCGGCCACCGCCTCCAGGGCCGTGGCGACCACCTTGTCCATCCGGGATGCCTCATCTCTTCCGAGATCTCCGTCGAGCGTCGCGCCGAGTAGTCAGGGCACTGAGCATCTGTGCGAGGTGTGCCTCACGCTGCCACCGGGGGAGCGGGCACGTCAATACCCCGTCGTTGCGCCGATCACGGGAGGTTCCGCGGTGGCGACGACCATGCCGGCATCCGCTATCGTTCAGTGCACCGACGAAAAAAGTCACCCAGGGAGCGCGCATGGCCGCCGTGGACCTCGGCACCCACCCCGGGCATCTGGCCCGGCGGCTCCAGCAGGCGCACCACCTCCTGTGGAACACGATGGTGTCCGAGGAGATCACCTCGCCCCAGTTCGCCGTCCTCAACACCCTCGTCGCCGAGCCGGGCCTCGACCAGCGGACGGTGGGCGAGCGCGTCGGGCTCGACCGGTCCACCATCGCCGAGGTGATCACCCGGCTCGGGCGCCGCGGCCTGCTCGACAAGGTGCGCGACCCGCAGGACGGGCGCCGCTCCCTGCTGCGCCTCACCGACGACGGGCTGCGCACGCACAAGCGGCTGACCGTGCGCACGGCGCGGATGAACCAGGTCTTCCTCGCCCCGCTCTCAGGCGAGGAGCAGACGCTGTTCCTCGACCTGATCCGGCGGGTCGCGGACGCGGCGGAAGGACTGCGCAACCCCGGGGAACCGCTCGCCCGGCAGCCCTGAGACGCCTGGACGCCGGACACGGGCCGGAGCGCCCTCAGGACGCCTTCGTGAACAGCACCCACACCTGGCCCCGCCGGAAGGACATGGGCGTGCCGTCCTTCGTGGTGAACGTCGTGCCGTCCGTGGCCTTCGGGCGCTTCCACCGCACGTCGTAGGCGCGCCCGTCGCGCAGCACCCGCGCCTTCCCCTCGCCGACCGTCTCCGTGAACGGCGTGTTGTTGCCGAGGAAGTCGCGGAACGCGGACCGGCGCACCTTCACCTCCTGCACGACGACCGTGGGCGCCGCCATCCTGCCTCCGTCCGTCGTCACGGCGGGCTCGCCGTCCATGGCGACCAGCCAGCGCTCCTTGTCCGGGGACCAGGTGAAGGTGTACCGGGCGGCCGGATACCGCACGGTCTGCGAGGCGGTCTCCCGGCCGCCCTCGGGAGCGGCGCCGAAGCGGAAACCGGTGGTGAGGGCGTCCGCGCCCGGTGCGGAGGGCAGCAGCCGGCCGGGCCGCAGATACAGGTTGTGCGGGGCGGGCCGGTCCGGGTCGCGGACGTAGGCGTCGGACGCCGTGCCGGGTGGCCTCGCCCGCACCGACGCCTTGTCGATCAGCGGCAGGAGCTTGCTCTGCGCCCCGGAGAACGCGAGCGTCGGCCGGTCGAACTGCGCAAGGAGCTCCAGATCGCTCTCGCGGGCGCTGCGCACCGGTCCGACGGTCTCCGGCAGCCGTGTCGCGTACACCGCCATCAGCCGGCTCAGGCCGCCCTCGACCTGCTCGACGTACACGACGTCCGCGGCGTCCAGCCCGGTCTGCGGGCGGGCGCCGGGGACGTTGTCGATCTTCACCGCCAGGACCGACGCCCGGCCGGCGCTCGCGTCCGGGGACGCCGTACGGCCCCGGCCGTCGTCCTGCCCGGACGTGCAGCCCGCCGCGAGGGAGGCCGTCAGGGCGGCGGCCAGCAGCGCCGCCACGCCCGTGGCGCGCCCGCCGCGCACCCGTCGCCGTCTGCCCACCGTCGTCACCCGTGCCCACCCACCGTCGATGTCACCTGTTCCGCGCTTATCGGTTCATAGGACCTATACCCGATCGGACCCGTGCTCGATCAGAGGTCGCCGTCCGGTTCGGCGAAGGGGCCAGGGGTACCCGGGCGACACGTGTGAACGCGGACAGGCGACGGAGGGAGCGCGGGGCGATGAGGGCAGTGACCTGGCAGGGAAAGCGGGACGTGCGCGTGGAGAACGTGCCCGATCCCAGGATCGAGGAACCCACCGACGCGATCATCCGCGTCACCTCGTCCGGACTGTGCGGCTCCGACCTGCATCTCTACGAGGTGCTGACACCGTTCATGACACCCGGCGACATCCTCGGGCACGAACCGATGGGCATCGTCGAGGAGGTCGGGGCCGGAGTGCCGGACCTCCAGGCGGGTGACCGGGTCGTGGTGCCGTTCCAGATCGCCTGCGGCGACTGCTGGATGTGCCTGACCGGCCTGCCGACCCAGTGCGAGACCACCCAGGTCAGCAGCGAGGGCATGGGCGCGGCCCTGTTCGGCTACACCCGGCTGTACGGGGCGGTGCCGGGAGCCCAGGCCGAGTACCTGCGCGTCCCGCAGGCCCAGTTCGGGCCCATCAAGATCCCGGAGGGACCCGCCGACGACCGGTTCGTCTACCTCTCCGACGTACTGCCGACCGCCTGGCAGGCGGTCAAGTACGCGGGTGTCCCGAAGGGCGGGAGCGTCGCGGTCCTCGGCCTCGGCCCCATCGGCGACATGGCCTGCCGGGTCGCGCAGCTCCAGGGCGCCGGCCAGGTGTTCGGCGTCGACCTGGTGCCCGAACGGCTGAAGAGGGTCCGCGAGCGGGGCGTCGAGACGTACGACCTGCGCAGCTTCGACGACGAGAAGGAACTCGTCGCCGCCATCCGCGACGCCACCGACGGCCGGGGACCCGACGCCGTGATCGACGCGGTCGGCACCGAGGCGCACGGCAGCGCCGTCGCCAAGCTGGCGCAGTCGGCCGCCGCGGTCATGCCGCGCAAGATCAGCGGCCCGTTCGCCGAGCGCTTCAGCGTCGACCGGCTGGCCGCCCTGTACACCGCGATCGAGCTGGTCCGGCGCGGCGGCACGATCTCGCTGTCCGGCGTGTACGGCGGCATGGCCGACCCGATGCCGATGCTCACCCTGTTCGACAAGCAGATCCAGCTGCGGATGGGCCAGGCCAACGTGCGCCGCTGGACCGACGAGATCCTGCCGTACCTCACGGACGAGGACCCGCTCGGCGTCGACGAGTTCGCCACCCACCGGGTGCCGCTCAGCGACGCCCCGCACGCCTACGAGATGTTCCAGCGCAAGCAGGAGGGCGCGATCAAGGTGCTGATGAAGCCCTGACCATCGCGAGGCGGGCGCCCGGTCACGCCGGGGGCGCGAAGATCTCCGCGAGGTCGTAGCGCACCGGCTCCTCCAGCTGCGCGTACGTGCAGCTCTCGGGGGTGCGGTCCGGGCGCCAGCGGCGGAAGCGGGCCGTGTGCCGGAACCGGGCGCCGTTCTCCATGTGGTCGTAGGCCACCTCGACCACCCGCTCCGGCCGCAGCGGCACCCAGGACAGGTCCTTCTTGCCCGACCAGCGGCTCGGCGCCCCCGGCAGCCGGGCCGACTCGTGGGCCGCCTCCTCGGCCCAGGCGGCCCACGGGTGCCCGGACACGTCGTCCATGCGCAGCGGCTCCAGCTCGTCGATCAGCTCGGCCCGCCGCTTCATCGAGAACGCCGCCGACACCCCGACGTGCTGGAGGGTGCCCCGGTCGTCGTACAGGCCCAGCAGCAGCGAGCCGACGACCGGGCCGCTCTTGTGCAGCCGGTACCCCGCGACGACGACGTCCGCCGTCCGCTCGTGCTTGATCTTGAACATCGCCCGTTCGTCCGGGAGGTAGCGCAGCGCGAGCGGCTTGGCGACCACGCCGTCCAGACCGGCCCCCTCGTACTGCTCGAACCAGCCCTGGGCCGTCTCGACGTCGGTCGTCGCCGGTGCCACGTGCACCGGTGCCGTCACCCCGGACAGCGCCGACGTCAGCAGCGCCCGGCGATCCGTCAGCGGTGCCCGCATCAGCGACTCGTCCCCCAGCGCCAGCAGGTCGAACGCGACGAACGACGCCGGGGTCCGCTCGGCCAGGGTGCGCACCCGCGAGTCCGCCGGGTGGATGCGCTCGGTGAGGGCGTCGAAGTCCAGCCGTCCCTCCCGGGCGATCACGATCTCCCCGTCCACCACGCACCGCCCCGGCAGGCGCTCCTTCAGCGCCGCCACCAGCTCGGGAAAGTACCTGGTCAGCGACTTGGTGGTACGGCTGGCCAGCTCGACCTCGTCCCCGTCGCGGAACACGATCGCCCGGAACCCGTCCCACTTCGCCTCGTACTGCATGCCCGGCGGGATCCTCGCCACCGACTTGGCGAGCATCGGCTTCACGGGCGGCATCACCGGCAGGTCCATGGTCCGATTCTGCGGGGCGCCGGCCGGACCCGCCCGATGTGCGGGGCGTCCGTGCGACGCCTACCGTGGCGGCCATGGGCGACGCGGTGGAACTTCAGGCGGGCGGACGGACCGTACGGCTGTCCAGCCCGGACAAGGTCTTCTTCCCGGAGCGCGGCTTCACCAAGCTGGACCTCGCCCGGTACTACGCCGCCGTCGGCCCCGGCATCCTGCGCGCCCTGCGCGACCGGCCCACCACCCTGGAGCGCTACCCCGACGGGGTGACCGGCGAGTGGTTCTACCAGAAGCGGGCCCCCAAGAACATGCCCGACTGGATCCCCACCGCCCACATCACCTTCCCCAGCGGCCGCAGCGCCGACGAGATGTGCCCCACCGAGGAGGCGGCCGTCGTCTGGGCCGCCCAGTACGGCACGCTCACCTTCCACCCCTGGCCGGTCCGCCGCGACGACGTCGACCACCCCGACGAACTGCGCATCGACCTCGACCCGCAGCCCGGCACCGACTACGACGACGCGGTGCGCGCCGCCCATGAACTGCGGGCCGTGCTCGACGAGTTCGGGGGTCTGCGCGGCTGGCCCAAGACGTCCGGCGGGCGCGGGCTGCACGTCTTCGTGCCGATCGAGCCGCGCTGGACCTTCACCCAGGTCCGGCGGGCCGCCATCGCCGTCGGACGGGAGATGGAACGCCGGATGCCGGAGCAGGTCACGATCAAGTGGTGGAAGGAGGAGCGGGGCGAGCGCATCTTCATCGACTACAACCAGACCGCCCGGGACCGCACCATCGCCTCCGCCTACTCCGTGCGGGCCCGGCCGCACGCCCCCGTCTCGGCGCCGCTGCGCTGGGAGGAGGTGGGCACCGCCCACCCGCGGGACTTCGACATCGCCACCATGCCGGCGCGCTTCGCCGAACTCGGCGACGTGCACGCCGACATGGACGACCACCGCTTCTCACTGGACGCGCTGCTGGACCTCGCGAACAAGGACGAGCGCGACCACGGGCTCGGCGATCTGCCGTACCCGCCCGAGTATCCGAAGATGCCGGGGGAGCCCAAGCGGGTACAGCCGAGCCGGGCCAGGAAGGCGGCGCCCCACGAGGAGACGCCGCCGGAGCCTACAGCTCCTTGATCCGGACGTCCCGGTACGAGACGACGTCCGTCGTGCTGTGCACCTGGAGCCCGATGTAGCCGGAGGCGAACCGCCGCCCGTCCGTGCCCGGGTCGTCCGAGCGCGGCGGTTCGAAGACCTGGCCGCCGGTGTTCTCGAACTCGTTGATCAGCACGCCGTTGCGGAAGACCGAGTAGTGCTGGTCGACCACCCGGATCTCGTAGTCGTTCCACGTGCCCTTCTGGGTGACGCCGGCACCGGCGAGCCCCACCCGGTCGAAGCCGTACACCGAACCGGTCTTGTACATGTCGCCGGTGGGCGAGTCGAACACCTGGATCTCGTGCCCGTACTTGATGGCCGCCCACTCCGGCCGTGGCTCCTCGGGGTGGTCGTGGATCCACGGGAAGCGCACGAACACACCGGAGTTGGCGTTGCCCGTACCCGGCGCGTCGTCCCGCCACTGGAGCTTCAGCGAGAAGTCCCCGTACTTGCGCTCCGGGAACCACAGCATCCCCAGGCCGGACCGGGCGGTGCCGCTGGTGATCGACCCGTCGCCGTTCGGCGCGAACGAACCGCCGCCCACCTGCTGCCACTTGGCGAACGACTCCGGGCTGCCGTCGAGGATCGTGCGGTACCCCTCGGTCTGGCCCGGCTCACCGATCCCGGACTGCCGGGCCGCCTTGCGGATCGCCTTGTACTCGCGCTGGTCGACGACGCCTTCCTTGAGGAGCTTGTCCAGGACCGACGTCACGTGCTTGACGAACAGCGCGTGCGACGTCCACTCCTTCTCGTCCTCGATCAGCTCGTTGATCCGGCACCGGCTGTTGGTGAGCCGGTTCGGCACGCCCGAGTCGACCGTGCCCACGATCACCGTCAGCCGCTCGTCGAACTCCGGGCAGTTGGGCGCCGGGACCTGGCCGGAGACCACCGTGAAGGTGACCGTGCGGGCGGCGGAGGTGTTGCCCGCCTTGTCGGTCGCCCGGTAGGCCAGCGTGTGGGTGCCCGCCCGGTCGACGACGACCGGCGCGGTGTACGCCAGATACGGACCGGCGTCGATCGAGTACTCGATCCGGTTGACGCCCGAGCCGTGGTGCTCGTCGGTCGCCGTGACGGTCACCTTGGCGTTGCCGACGTACGCACCGGACGAGTTCTTCGTGCCCTCGACCGTCACGCCCGTCACCGGTGCCGTGGTGTCGTCCTCGGGCGCCGGCACGACCGTGAAGCGCACGTCCTTGGCGGGCGCCACGTTGCCCGCCTTGTCGGTGGCCCGGTAGCGCACGGTGTGGCCGCCCGCCTCGTGCACCATCACCGGCGCGGTGTACGGCTGCCAGGCGCCGTCGCCGAGCGCGTACTCGACGCCGTTGACACCGGAACCCGTGTCGGACGCGGAGACCGTGACGGTCGCCATGCCGATGTACGCCCCGTCGGCGTCCTTCTCGCCGCTGACCGTCGCCGACGTCTCGGGCGGGGTGGTGTCGTCGGACTGCGGCGCCACCACGGTGAACGTGACGCTCTTCTCCGCCGAGACATTGCCCGCCTTGTCCAGCGCCCGGTAGCGGACCGTGTGGTCGCCGACCTGGTCGACCACGACCGGCGCGGTGTAGGGCTGCCAGGCGCCGTCGCCGAGCGCGTACTCGACGCGGTCGACGCCGGAGCCGCCCTCCTCGTCGGTGGCGTGGACGGCCACGCTCGCCGAACCGACGTACTGGCCCTGCGCGTTCTGCGTGCCGCTGACGTGGGCCGACGCCTGCGGGGCCGTCGTGTCCTCGCCGGTGCCCTCGGTGACGATCAGGACGCCCTGCATCTGCCCGTGGCCGGGGATCGTGCAGTGGTAGCGGTAGCGGCCGGGGGTGAGCGTGACCTCCGCCGTGTGCCGGCCGCCCTGGTCGTCGTTCGGGTTGGCCAGGATGTTGAGCTGCACGTCGTCGTTGAACTCGACGTCCGAGGTGTCGAAGGTCAGCGTGTGCGGCATCCCGGTGGTGTTGCCGGTCGCCGCGCTGTTCTCGAACACGATCGTCGCCGGGCCCGCCACGGCCGTCGTGGGCGCCGAGGCGTACTTCGTGATGTCGTCGCCCGCCGTCCAGGTGAGGACCTGGGCGGCGGCCGCCTCCGCCGTCCGCGGCTGTCCGGTCGCGGGCAGCGCCTGGAGCCCCAGCACCACCAGCAGCGCGGCGAGCAGGGCCGCCCATGCTCTTCGTCGTGTCACTGCGTCCCCCTCGCGAGTCGGTCGGCGGCCGGGGTGGGCCCGCCGCCCGTGTAGGTGACCCGCCACAGGGCCGACCTGCCGTCGGAGGTGAAGAAGCCGCGGCCGTAGTCGAGCACGTACAGCGCGCCGTCCGGACCGAACTTCCAGTCCATGAGGTTCTTGATGCCGTCGTTGCCGATCGGCACGATCTTCTTCAGCGACTCCGAGTGGACCGGCAGACCGCCGTCCCCATGGGTCTTCGGGTCGGTGATCACCGCGTTGCGCGGCTGGTCGGCGTCGTAGAAGTCGCCGACGAACCACTTGCCGTCCCAGTACGCGGGCCACTTCGTCGCGCTGGTGCTCTCCGCGTCGTACCGGTACACCGGCCCGTTCATCGCGGCCTGCCCGCCGCCCTTCAGCCACGGCAGCGCGTAGGTGGCCTCCTCCTGCTTGTACGACGGCACGCCGTTCGCGTCGCGCGGGAAGTCCGGGGCGCCGCCCTGCGGGGAGTACCAGATGTTGTTGCCGGTCACCGGCGGCAGGTTGACCAGGCCGTCGTTGTTCGGCGACTCGTTCTTCGGGTGGTCGCAGTCGTACCAGCCCAGCGGCTTGCTCGGGTCGGGCAGATTGCGGTCCCGGTAGGGCTGCTTGTTGCCCATGCAGTACGGCCAGCCCCGGTTGCTCGCCTTGGTGATGACGGCGAACGTGTCGTACTTCGCCGGACCCCAGGTCGTCGACGGGGCACCGGCGTCCGGGCCCACCCAGCCCGCGTAGAGCACGTCGGTCCGCTTGTCGACGGAGATGCGCGCCGGGTTGCGGACGCCCATCACATAGATCTCGCCGCGGGTCTTGCCGCCGCCCTCGGCGGTCTCCTCGCCGGTGAAGAGGTTCCCCTCCGGCAGGGTGTAGGTGCCGTCCGGCTCCGGGTGGATGCGCAGGATCTTGCCGTTGAGGTTGTTGGTGTTGCCGGCGGTGCGGCGCGCGTCGGCGAACGACACGCCCTTGTAGTTGGGCTGGGGGTTGTTGCCCGAGTAACCGTCGCTGAACCCGCTGGAGTTGTTGTCACCGGTCGCGATGTACAGGTTGCCCTTGGAGTCCCAGGCCATCCCGCCGCCCGCGTGGCAGCAGCTGTGGATCTGCACGGGCCACTTCAGCAGCACCTTCTCGCTGCCGAGGTCCAGCTTGTTCGTCGCCAGGTCGAGCGTGAAGCGGGAGACGCGCCGCTCGGCCATCCGCTTGTCCCGGTCGATCCGCGAGTGCGGCGTGTAGTGCAGATACACCCAGCCGTTGTCCTCGAAGCGCGGATCGAGCTCGATGCCGAGGAGCCCCTCCTCGACCTTGGTCAGCTCGTCCCCGCCGCCCTTGTTGCCGAAGACGGTCAGCGCACCCGCGAGGGTGACCTTCTTCGTCCTCGGGTCGTAGACGTGGATCTCGCCCTTGCCCTTGCCGACGTCCGGGTTGTTCCAGTCCGTGATCACGGGCTGCGAGGAGTCGGCGCCGCCGCGGCCGATGTAGAGCACCCGGCCGTCGGGAGCCGTGACCAGGCCGTGCGGCTCGCCGATCTGGTCGTTCTGCCCCGGCTGGTTGGGCTGGGTGAGCCGCTCCGCCTTGTAGTTGCCGGTGATGGTGGCCTTGCAGTCGGCCTGCACCAGCCGCGTCGTCCACAGCAGGGCGCCGCGCAGATGGGAGCGGAAGTCCGTCTCGTCGTAGGAGGAGACCGTGCCGCCCATCCCGGTGTAGAAGGACCGGCCGCCGTCGTAGTCACGGCACCAGCTCACCGGGTGGTCCCAGCCGTTGGCGCCCGCTCCGGGCCGGTACGACGACTCGCGCACCCGGGCGACCGTGTGCACCTCGCCGGACGGGTTCTTCACCCAGTTCAGCCACTTGTCCGGGCGCTTCCACTGCAGCGGCAGCTCCTGGGTGGCCGGATGCCGCCGGTCGCCCACCTCGACGACCGCGCGCTGCGCGTCCGCCGGGCTCGCGCTCGCGGGACGCGCCCCGATCAGGCCGGTGAACCAGTCCGAGTACGGCTCGGCGCGCGCCGCGTCATGGATGCCGACGAAACCGCCGCCCGCCTCCATGTACGCCTCGAGACCCGCCTCCTGCTCGGGGTCGAGGACGTCACCGCCGCCGGTGAGGAACACGATCGCGTTGAAGCGGCTCAACCTGGTCTCGTTGGTGAAGACCGAGGCGTCCTTCGTCGCCGTGACCGCGAAGCGCTGCTCGGTGGGTCCCGACAGGCCGATCCTCTCGATGGCCTCGATGCCGGCGTTCACGAGGGGCGACTCCTCGCCGGCCGCCGCGGACCCGTGGAAGATGAGCACCCGCACATTCGCGCCGCCCGGTGGCGACTTGATGGACATCGTTGTCAGGGGCGGATCCGGCGCAGGGCGCGCGGTCGCCGCCGGTGCGGACATCAGTCCGGCGGCCACGACCCCCGCGGCCACACCGGCCACCCAGGTACGTCTTCTCGTGCTCAACCCTCGTAAGTGCATGGGCACCTCCACGGTCACAGCGACAGCGACTAGGAAGTTAGACCCCTTTGAACAACTCGCCAATACCTATGACCGGACTCGGACGAACTTTGTCCTGAGTGTGGATAAACCCGGGGGCGGCCGGTACCGTCGCTGCGGTTCACTCCCGTGAATTCCGTAGCGCCGTGGGGAGTTCGGCATGGACAGACGCAGTTTCAACCGACGTGTACTGCTCGGCGGCGCGACCGTCGCGACATCGTTGTCCCTGGCGTCCGTACCCGAGGCGGTGGGCGCGGCCGCCCCGGCACGGACCGCCCCGGCCGGGGGTGAGGTCCGCCATCTCAAGCTCTACATCGAGAAACTGGCCGACGGACAGCTCGGCTACGGCTTCGAGAAGGGCAAGGCGACGATCCCCGGCCCGCTGATCGAGCTCAACGAGGGCGACACCGCCCACATCGAGGTCGAGAACACCTTGGACGTCCCGGCGAGTCTGCACGTCCACGGCCTCGACTACGAGATCACCAGCGACGGCACCAAGCTCAACAGGAGCGACGTCGAGCCCGGCGGCACCCGCACCTACACCTGGCGCACCCACGCCCCGGGCCGCCGCGCGGACGGCACCTGGCGGGCGGGCAGCGCGGGCTACTGGCACTACCACGACCACGTCGTCGGCACCGAACACGGCACGGGCGGCATCCGCAAGGGCCTGTACGGGCCGGTCGTCGTCCGGCGCAAGGGCGACGTCCTGCCGGACGCGACGCACACGATCGTCTTCAACGACATGCTCATCAACAACAAGCCGGCGCACAGCGGCCCGGACTTCGAGGCCACGGTGGGCGACCGCGTCGAGTTCGTGATGATCACGCACGGCGAGTACTACCACACCTTCCATCTGCACGGGCACCGCTGGGCCGACAACCGCACCGGCCTGCTGACCGGCCCGGACGACCCCAGTCAGGTGATCGACAACAAGATCGTCGGCCCGGCGGACTCGTTCGGCTTCCAGGTGATCGCGGGCGAAGGCGTCGGCGCGGGCGCCTGGATGTACCACTGCCATGTCCAGAGCCACTCCGACATGGGCATGGTCGGGCTGTTCCTGGTCAGGAAGAAGGACGGGACGATCCCCGGCTACGAGCCGCACGAGCCGCACGAGCCGCACGAGCACTGAGCGGGCCCGCCGGGACGGGCGGTTACGAGAGCGCTCTCACAAACGGCCCGGGCCATGGCTATCCTGATCGGCAACCGCCGACGAGGAGCCGTGAAGTGACCGAAACCGCCCCGCGCCCCACGCTGGAGGCCGTGGCCGCCCGGGCCGGAGTCTCACGGGCCACCGTGTCCCGGGTGGTCAACGGCGGGGACGGCGTGCGTGAACGCCTCGTCGAACGGGTCCGCAAGGCGGTCGACGAACTCGGCTACGTCCCCAACCAGGCCGCGCGCAGCCTGGTGACCCGCCGGCACGACGCCGTCGCGGTCATCGTCGCCGAACCGGAGACCCGCGTCTTCGCCGACCCGTTCTTCGCGCTCCAGCTGCGCGGCATCAGCAAGGAGCTGACCGCCCACGACAACCAGCTCGTGCTGCTGCTCACCGAGGGGCGCGACGACCACGCCCGCGTCGCCCGCTACCTCGCCGGAGGGCATGTCGACGGGGCGCTCGTCTTCTCCCTGCACCTCGACGACCCGCTGCCCGGGCTGATCCAGCGCGCCGGGGTGCCGACCGTGTTCGGCGGCCGGCCCGGCTGGAGCGGCGAGACCCGGGGCGTCGTCTACGTCGACGTCGACAACCGGGGAGGCGCGCGCGACGCCGTACGGCATCTCGCCGGTCTCGGCCGCACCCGGATCGCGCACATCGCGGGCGCCCTCGACCAGACGTCCGCGGTGGACCGGCTGGACGGGTACCGGGACGTCATGGTCGACGCCGACCCCGGGCTCATCGCCGAGGGTGACTTCACCCCCGCCGGCGGCGAGCGCGCGATGCGGGAACTGCTGGAGCGCCGCCCGGACGTCGACGCCGTGTTCGCCGCCAACGACCTGACCGCGGCGGGCGCGCTGCGGGTGCTGCGGGAGGCCGGCCGGCGGGTCCCCGAGGACGTGGCCGTGATCGGGTTCGACGACATGCTGCCGGTCGCCGAACAGACCGACCCGGCGCTCACCACGGTCCGTCAGGACATAGAGGAGATGGGACGCCTGATGGCCCGGCTGCTGCTGCGCGAGCTCGACCGGCGTCCCGCCGACGAGCCCGTCGCCCCGGCCCCGTCCAGCGTGGTCCTGCCGACCACCCTGATCCGGCGCGCCTCCGCCTGAGCGGTCAGCTCCCGCGCTGTGCGCTTTTGATCACCGCGAACCGGGCGCCGTAGGGGTCGGTCAGCTTGGCGATCCGGCCGACGTCCGGGAGGTCCGTGGCCGGCATCCGCACGGTGCCGCCCCCTTCCCGCGCCTTCTCGACGGCCGCGTCGGTGTCGGCGACCTCGAAGTACGGCAGCCAGTACGACGGGGCCTGCGCCTCCGCCGGATCGTCGCCCTTGTCGACCACCCCGCCGAACATGGCGTCCTCGCCCTGCCCGCCCGGGCTGAGGGTCGTGTAGGTGCCGCCGTAGAAGTCCAGGGCGAAGGTCTCCATGCCGAGCGCGGCGTTGTAGAAGCCGGCCGCCGCCGGCACGTCCGTCGTGTACAGCTCCAGCCAGCGCAGGGACCCCGGCTCCTGTACGACGTCGAGGCCCTGGTTCGCGCCGGGCTGCCAGATGCCGAAGGGCACCCCCGACTTGTCGGCGAGGAGCGCCATGCGGCCCTGGTCCAGCACGTCCATCGGCCGCATCAGCACCGAGCCGTGCGCGTCCTCGGCCGCCTTCGCGGTGGCGTCCGCGTCCGGGGTCCGGAAGTACACCGTCCAGGAGGGCGGCCCCTGCTCCTCGGAGGTCTGCATCCCGCCCGCCGCCGTCCTGCCGTCGAGCTGGAAGAAGCCGTATCCGCCGGTCTCCGGTCCGCCCGGCTGGAACCGCCAGCCGAACAGGCCGCCGTAGAAGGCGCCGGCACCGTCGAGGTCGGGGGTGCCGAGGTCGACCCAGTTCGGCGCTCCGGTGACATAACGGGTGGTGAGCATCATCGCCCTCCTCGGAAGGGTCCCGGTCTCTGCACCGCAGAGTCTTCCACCGCGCCGGGGCGGGCGCCGCCGGAACGCCGCCGTCTGCCGGGGCGGCCGTCCGCTTCAGCGCGCCGCCGTGCGCCGGGCCGCGGGGGGCGGCACCATCGAGGCGGCCCCGGGCCCCGCGAGGCGGCGTTGATCCGGCGTTGATCGAACGTTTTTCGCCGCCGGGCACGATCCTGCCCATGCACATCGACACGATCACAGCGGTCACGCCGATCACCCCGGCCGACCTGGCCTGGCAGGAAGAGGCGCTGTGCGCACAGACCGGGGCGGACTTCTTCTTCCCCGAGCCGGGCAGCTCCGTCCGGGAGGCGAAGCGGATCTGCGGGCTGTGCCCGATCCGCTCCGCCTGCCTGGAGTACGCGCTCGACCACGACGAGCGCTTCGGCGTCTGGGGCGGCCTGTCCGAGAAGGAGCGCCTGGAGATCAGGCGCTCCTCCCGGCGGGCCTGAGCCCGTCGCGCGGCCGGGTCAGCCGGCGGCGCGGGCCGCCATACGGGCCTTGCGGGCCGCGAGCTTCTCGTCGAACTTCGCCGCCTCGGCGTCCAGGCCGCCCATGAACAGGCCCAGCTCCTCCTGCGCCTGCTTCCCCTCCGGGCCGAGGCCGTCGATCTCCATGATCTTCAGGAAGCGCAGCACCGGCTGGATCACGTCGTCGTGGTGGATGCGCAGGTTGTAGACCTCGCCGATGGCCATCTGGGCGGCGGCGCGCTCGAAGCCGGGGATGCCGTGGCCGGGCATGCGGAAGTTCACGACGACGTCGCGGACGGCCTGCATGGTGAGGTCGGGCGCCAGTTCGAAGGCGGCCTTCAGCAGGTTCCGGTAGAAGACCATGTGCAGGTTCTCGTCGGTCGCGATGCGCGCCAGCATGCGGTCGCAGACCGGGTCGCCGGACTGGTGACCGGTGTTGCGGTGCGAGATGCGGGTGGCCAGCTCCTGGAAGGCCACGTAGGCGACCGAGTGGAGCATCGAGTGCCGGTTGTCCGACTCGAAGCCCTCGCTCATGTGGGCCATGCGGAACTGCTCCAGCTTGTCCGGGTCCACCGCGCGCGAGGTCAGCAGGTAGTCGCGCATCACGATGCCGTGCCGGCCCTCCTCGGCGGTCCAGCGGTGCACCCAGGTTCCCCAGGCGCCGTCGCGGCCGAAGAGCGAGGCGATCTCATGGTGGTAGCTGGGGAGGTTGTCCTCGGTCAGCAGGTTCACCACCAGCGCGATCCGGCCGATCTCGGTGACCTTGGACTGCTCCTTGTCCCAGGCCTCGCCGTCCTCGAACAGGCCGGGGAAGTTGCGGCCGTCCGTCCACGGCACGTACTCGTGCGGCATCCAGTCCTTGGCGATCCCCAGATGCCGGTTGAGCTCCTTCTCGACCACTTCCTCCAGGGCGTACAGCAGGCGGGCGTCGGTCCAGACGGCGGGGCTGCCGAGGTGCGGGGAAGTGATCGTCACAGGAACTCCAGGGGGACGGGCTGCAATGCGGGGGGCCGGCGAGCGGTGCCGGCAACCTACGGAATCGTAGGCTACGAACCCGTAGGTTACGAAGCCGTAGGTTAAGAACGCCGTAAAGGCCGCTGATCAGCGGCTGTTCCGCCGGGACTGCGCCGATATGCGTCCGGCCCCGGGACACGCAGGTCCCGGGGCCGGACGAGTGATGTGCTCAGCCGGTCAGGCGTACAGCTCCCGCATCCGCACCGAGAGGCATGTCACACAGCCCTCCAGCTTCTCGAACTCGCTGATGTCGACGACGACCGGCTCATGGCCGAGATCGGCGAGCATCTCCGCCGTCTTCGGGGCGCTCGCGGCGATCAGCAGCCGGTCCCCGCCGAGCAGCACCACATGCGACCCGGACTCCTCCGGCACCGGCATAAAGCGCGGGAACAGCGAGGGGACGTCGAGCTGCGGGATACGGCCCAGGATCGTCCCGTCGGGCAGGGCGGTGATGGCCGACTTAAGATGCAGCACCTTGCTGACCGGTACGGCGATCACCCGCGCCCCGAGCGGCTCGAACGCGGCCCGCAACTGCTGCACGCCGGCCGCGTTGGTCCGGCCGCCCCGGCCGACGTAGATCGTGTCGCCGACCTTCAGGACGTCGCCGCCGTCCAGCGTGCCCGGCTCCCAGATCCAGTTCACCGAGCAGCCCAGCGAGGCGACGGCCTCCTCGACGCCCTCCGTCTCGGGCCGCCGGGACTCGGCGCCGGGCCGGGTGATCAGGGCGACGTTGCGGTACATCACGACCGTGTCCTCGACGAACACCGCGTCGGGGCAGTCGTCGGCCGGGTCCACCTCGACGGTCTCCCAGTCGTGCGCGCGCAGGGCCTCCGCGTACGCCTCCCACTGCTCGAGCGCGAGGTCGACGTCGACCTCCGCCCGCTCGACATGCGTGACCAGCCCCTCGGCGAGACGCGGGCCGGGGCGGCGGATGAGGGCCTTCTTGCTGGGCACGACGGGATCTTTCGGATCGGTGGCAGGTTCCGGCACCCATGATGCAGGGGGTGCCGGACGGCCATCATGCAGGGGTTACCCGTCCGTAGGAAACCCCCGCGTCCACGGCGTGGCCGCTGATGGCGGTGGCGTCAGGCGGGATACCCGACTGTCTCCGGCGTGACTTCCCTCAGTTCTCCCTCCTCGATCATGAGCCAGCGCGTGATGCCGATGGACTCCAGGAACGGCAGGTCGTGGCTGGCCACGATCAGCGCCCCCTCGTAGGACTCCAGCGCCGAGGTGAGCTGGCGCACGCTCGCCATGTCCAGGTTGTTCGTCGGCTCGTCCAGCATCAGCAGCTGCGGCGCGGGCTCGGCCAGCATCAGCGCGGCCAGGGCCGCCCGGAACCGCTCGCCGCCCGAGAGCGTCGCCGCGAGCTGGTCGGCGCGGGCGCCCCGGAACAGGAAGCGGGCCAGCTGCGCCCGGATCCGGTTGTTGCCGGCACCCGGCGCGAACCGGGCGACGTTCGCGACGACGGACGCCTCGCCGTCGAGGACGTCGAGGCGCTGCGGCAGGAAGCGCAGCGGCACATGGGCCGTCACCTCGCCCGCCACGGGCGGCAGTTCGCCCGCGATGGTCCGCAGCAGCGTCGTCTTGCCCGAGCCGTTGCGCCCGACCAGCGCGATCCGCTCCGGGCCGTGCACATCGAGACCGCCGGGCACCCGTGCCCCGTAGCTCACCTCCAGCTCCCGCAGCGAGAGCACACTGCGGCCCGGGGGGACGGCCGTGTACGGCAGGTCGACGCGGATCTCGTCGTCGTCCCGCACGGCGTCCACCGCGTCGTCCAGGCGCTCCCTGGCCTCGGCGAGCTTCTCCTCGTGCATGATGCGGTGCTTGCCCGCGGACTCCTGCGCCGCCCGCTTGCGCGCCCCCATGACGATCTTCGGCTCGCGCTTGTTGTCCCACATCTTCTGGCCGTACCGCTTGCGGCGGGCCAGCTTGACCTGGGCGTCGATCAGTTCGCGCTTCTGCTTCTTCAGGTCGGCCTCGGCGACCCGTACCATGCGCTCGGCCGCCTCCTGCTCGGTGGCGAGGGCGACCTCGTAGGCCGAGTAGTTGCCGCCGTACCAGCTGATGGTGCCGGAGCGCAGATCGGCGATCTGGTCGACCAGGTCGAGGAGTTCACGGTCGTGGCTGACCACCACCATCACCCCCGGCCAGGACTCGACGGCCGCGTACAGCCGTCGGCGGGCGTACAGGTCGAGGTTGTTGGTGGGCTCGTCGAGGAGCAGGACGTCCGGCCGGCGCAGCAGCAGCGCGGCCAGCCGCAGCAGCACCGACTCGCCGCCCGACACCTCGCCGATCGTGCGGTCCAACGCGACGTGTCCGAGCCCGAGTTCGCCGAGGGTGGCGAGGGCGCGCTCCTCCACGTCCCAGTCGTCGCCGACGGTCTCGAAGTGCTCCTCGGCCACGTCGCCCGCCTCGATGGCGTGCAGCGCGGTCCGTTTCGCGTCGATGCCGAGCGCCTGGTCGACGCGGAGAGCGGTGTCCAGCGTGACGTTCTGCGGCAGGTACCCGATCTCGCCGGCGACGCGCACGGCGCCGTCGGACGGGGCGAGTTCACCGGCGACGAGCTTCAAAAGTGTTGATTTTCCCGATCCGTTGACGCCGACGAGACCGGTCCTGCCGGGACCGAACGCGACGTCCAGGCCCTCGAAGACGGAGGAGCCGTCGGGCCAGGAGAATGACAGGGAGGTACAGCTGATGGATGTTGACATGAGGGGGCGCCTCCGCGGTTGCTCGGACGAACAGGGGCAAACGCGTATCGAGACACCGGCGACCTACGGGCGGTGAGAGGCCCTGGGCATGAGAAAAGCCCTGCTCCGTGGAGACGGCTGGGACGGCTCGGACGCCGAGGTCGCACGCGGCGTGCACACACGTGTGGTGTGACGCGGTGTCTCAGGACCTCAGACGAGCAACGTCCTTCTCCAATCGGCGGCAACAGGACGCTTTACACCGTAGGAGGGGCTGCGGACGGTGTCAACGCCATTAGGAGGCGCGGTGCGGGGCCCCACGGGGGCCCGGCGGCGGGACGTCAGCAGGCGTCCCGCATCAGCTCCGCCAGATCGCGGTCCATGTCGAGCTGGAGGTGCTCCAGGCCGAGGGGGACCAGTTCGCTCGTGGAGCGCAGGAACCGGCGCACCTCGCCCGAGCGGATGTGCACCACCGCGGTGCCCTCCGGGGCGTGGAACTCCAGCACCGTACGGTCGTACCCGTACGGGCGCACCCGGACGTCGCCGTCGCCCTGGGGTTCCTCCAGGCCGGCCAGCAGCAGGTCGCGGCTGAAGGTCCAGCAGACCTCCACGCCCTCCAGGGTGGCCGGGGCCGGGAAGGTCATCCGGACGGCGAACGGGTCACGCCGGTCGTAGTGGAGGGTCGCGGGGATGCGCTGCATCCGCGGCGCGGCGGCGACGAGGCGGGCCTCGACGGGCTGCTCGATGACGGTGGACAACGCCTTGCTCCCTTGTGACGGCGGGACAGAGTTCCGGGCGGGCGGGACGGGCACTTCCAGAGACGACGGAATCAGCCATTCCGTGCACTCCGAGGTCGAGTGACCTCTGTCACCGCCTTCATGCACCCGCGTGCCGCCTTCGCCCTCCTGTGCCCGGAAGGTCGTCCGTGCCCGATGAGGCCCTATGGACGCCGGGGTGACGGTGGACTAGCTTCGCGCGCCATGAAACGTTCGGGGAGCACGCGACGGAGGGGACGGACCTCCTGGGGGCCGGCCGCGCTGGTGGTCTGCGGGGCGGTCCTGGCCGCGCTGACGGCCGCGCCCGCCCAGGCGGGGGAGCCGCACGGCCGGAAACCGCACCCGGCACCGCACTGGGTGCTGAAGGACAGCGGCGCGCCCGAGGTGCGCTTCCGGGGACTGTCGGCCGTCAACCGCGGCACGGCCTGGCTGGCGGGCACCGCGGGCACCGTGCTGCGCACCACCGACGGCGGGGCGAGCTGGCGGGACGTGTCGCCGCCGGGCGCCGGGGAGCTGCAGTTCCGGGACGTGGAGGCGTTCGACGCGCGGCGGGCCGTGGCGCTGGCCATCGGCGAGGGCGAGGCGTCCCGGGTGTACCGCACCGACGACGGCGGCCGAACCTGGACGGAGACCTTCCGGAACACCGACGTACGGGCCTTCTACGACTGCATGGCCTTCTTCGACCACCGGCACGGCCTGGCCATGAGCGACCCGGTCGACGGCCGGTTCCGCATCCTGTCCACGCAGGACGGCGGCCGCTCCTGGACCGTGCTGCCGGACACCGGGATGCCGCCCGCGCTCGACGGCGAGGCCGGGTTCGCGGCGAGCGGGCAGTGCCTGGTCACGGCCGGCGCCAGGGACGTCTGGCTGGCGACCGGCGGGGCGGCACACGCGCGCGTGCTGCACTCCGCCGACCGGGGACTGACCTGGACGGCCTCCGACGCGCCGGTCCCGGCCGGCGACCCGGCCCGCGGGGTCTTCGCGCTGGCCTTCCACGACCGGCAGCACGGCCTCGCGGTCGGCGGCGACTACCGCCCCGACCAGCCCTCGCCGCGGGCCGCGGCCCGCACCGGCGACGGCGGACGGCACTGGAGCGGCGCGGGCACGCCCCCGCCCGCCTACCGCTCCGGCGTCGCCTGGCTGCCGCACAGCCGCATTGCCGCCCTCGCGGTCGGCCCCACGGGGACGGACCTGACCACCGACGGCGGACGCACCTGGCGGACGGTCGACACCGGCTCCTACGACACGGTGGACTGCACGCCCGACGGGGGCTGCTGGGCCGCGGGCGAACAGGGCCGGGTCGCACGTCTGGAGAGATGAGGCGAAAACGGGGTACCCGGGAACCGGACGGCGAGAGGAGTGACCCCATGCCAGCCGGTTCCAGCCCGAAGCGGGAACGCCAGTACGAGCACATCAAGAAGAGCGCCGAGGACCGGGGCGAGAGCACCTCACGCGCCGAGGAGATCGCGGCGCGGACGGTGAACAAGGAGCGCGCCCGGTCCGGCGAGTCCCGGACGGCCAGCCGCACCTCGACCCAGGACAAGTCCTCGGGTCAGCGGGGCGGCGAGCGGTCGGGCAAGGGGCCGCAGGGCCCTACCCGGGACCAGCTGTACGAGGAGGCGAAGAAGCGCAACATCCACGGGCGTTCGGACATGAACAAGAGCCAGCTCAAGCAGGCACTGGGCAAGTGACCCTGCGCGCGGCGTCCCACGGGACCGCGCGTGTCCGGGGACCGTCGACCTGGCGACGGACCCGGTGACGAGGGCGAATGCACGCCACGCGACGAACCGTTCGCCCGCCCCCCGACCGGCCCCCGTGACGGCCAAGGAGCCTCCGCCGTCACGGGGGTCCTCGCGTGCCTCGTACGCTCTGACCCACCATGACGAGCGTGAGAGTGCCCGCGGGCTGGCCCGCGACCGAGGAAGAGGCCCGTGCCGTCCAGGACGAGCTGCGGCGCCGGGTGGTGCGCGACGAACCGGGCCCGGCGCCCGGGACCGGGCACGTCACCGGCGTCGACGTGGCCTACGACGACGAACGCGACGTGGTGGCGGCCGCGGCCGTGGTCCTCGACGCGGCGACCCTGGAGGTCGTCGCCGAGTCCACCGCCGTCGGCCGGATCTCCTTCCCGTACGTCCCCGGGCTGCTCGCCTTCCGCGAGATCCCGACCGTGCTGGCGGCCCTGGACGCCCTGGCGTGCCCGCCCGGCCTCGTCGTCTGCGACGGCTACGGCCTCGCCCACCCCCGCCGCTTCGGCCTCGCCAGCCACCTCGGCGTCCTCACCGGCCTGCCCACGATCGGCGTCGCCAAGAACCCGTTCACCTTCGCCTACGACACCCCCGCCGCCCCGCGCGGCTCGGCCTCGCCGCTGCTGGCCGGCGACGAGGAGGTGGGCCGCGCCCTGCGCACCCAGGACGGCGTCAAGCCGGTCTTCGTCTCCGTCGGCCACCGCACGACCCTCGACACGGCCTGCGCCCACACCCTCGCCCTGACCCCCACCTACCGCCTCCCGGAAACAACCCGCCACGCGGACAGCCTGTGCCGCCGCGCCCTGAAGGAGGCGACGGCCTCCGCGTAGGACAGCCGTTGAGTACGGCGTCTGAGTACCCGTACGGATGTGGCCCTCCCAGGGCGCCCGGCAGGGTGGCGGGCATGACCACTCACCGTGCAGCGAAACCGTCGGCCGATCCCGGGCGTCCTGTCGAGCGGGCCGTGACGGCCGCGCTCGTCGTGGGGGTGCTGGCGGGACTCGGATGGATCGCCGGGATGATCTACACGCTGTTGCAGTGGCCTCTGTGAGGACACCGGGTCAGCGGGTGGCGGCCACCCGGAACGTGATGCCGGCCGTGCGCAGGCGCTCGGTCAGCGCGTCGCCCATCGCGACCGCCGTCGTGACCTGGCCGGCCGTCTCCGGCAGCTCGTCGAAGGCCAGGCAGAGCGCCGACTCCGCGAACATCTTCGCCGTCTCGCCGTAGCCCGGGTCGCCCCCGGACACCTCCGTGAACACGCGCCGCCCGCCGCCCTCGCCGACGAACCGCACCGAGAACCAGCTCCTCGCCCGCTTCTCCGGGCCGGGCCCCTCGCCCGGCTTGAGCCGGTCCGACAGCCAGCGCCTGGCCGGCGGCAGTTGGGCCGCCGTGAACAGGGCGCCCATCGCCGCGACCCCGCCCACCGCGACGGGCAGCCGCCGTACGGCCGCGTAGTGGCGGTAGCGGAAGTCGGGGCCGTACCGCTCCAGCGCCCGCGCGGACCGCTTCACGATCTGCGGGTCGATCGTCGGCAGCGGCAGCGCCCACGCGCCGACCTCCCCGGCGAACCGCGGCACCCCCGTCGGCGCCAGCGCCCGGCGGCCCATGAGCCGCGGCTCGTGCCGGGCCCGGTCCCGGGCGGCGGCGATCATCTGCCGGCCGCGCGCGAACTGGCCGAGCGCCGAGGCGAACGTGCCGCCCGAGAAGGCGGCGTCGGCCGTCACGTACGCGTCGACCGTCAGCGGCACCCCCTCCGGCAGCTGCCGCACGGTGAAGTACGCCCCCAGGTCGTGCGGGACCGAGTCGAAACCGCAGGCGTGCACCAGCCGGGCGCCCGTCTCCCGCGCGCGGGCGTCGTGCCGTACGTACGTCAGGTCCACGAACTCCGGCTCGCCGCACAGGTCGACGTAGTCGGCGCCGGTGTCCGCGCAGGCCGCCACCAGGTCCTCGCCGTACCGCACGTACGGCCCGACCGTCGAGGCCACCACGCGCGCCTGCTCGGGGAGCCGGCGCACCGACGCCGGGTCGGCGACGTCCGCCTCCAGCACGCCGGGCCCCGACCCCTCGGGCAGCGACGCGCGCAGCGCCTCCAGCTTCGCCTTGTCGCGCCCGGCGACGGCCCACCGCAGGCCCTCGGGCGCGTGGGTGGCGAGGTACTGCGCCGTCAGCACCCCCACGAACCCGGTCGCCCCGAAGAGCACGACGTCGTACGGACGGTCCGACCTGTTCAGCCTGCTCATGACACCCCTCGTTCCGCACCACGCGCCGTTGTCGGTGGCCGAGGCTAGCGTGAGGTGCGCGGAGCCCGACGACGAGCCCGGAGGTGAGGCGGTGGCCGTGCCCAGGACTGCCCTGAAGAAGTGGGAAAAAGTGCGCGAGTTCGCCCTCGGTCTGCCGGGGGCGGCAGAGGAGTTCCCCTGGGGGGACACCGTCGCGAAGGTCAACAAGAAGGTGTTCGTCTTCCTGGGCGCCCCCGACAGCGGCCACCCGCCGGGGGTGACGGTGAAGCTGACGGACGAGGCGGTCCACGCGCACGCCCTCACCTGCCCGGGCGCCGAGCCCGCCGGATACGGACTGGGCCGTTCGGGCTGGGTGCGCGTCCCGCTGGAGCCGGAGGGCGCCCCGGCGGCCGGACTGCTGTGCGAGTGGGTGGAGGAAAGCTATCGCGCCATCGCCCCGAAACTGCTGATCGGGGAGCTGGACGCGCGCTGAGGCCGCCGGACGGGTTCGCCGCCGCGGCTTCCGGCGGGTAACTTCCTAAGCGCTTGCTCTTGTGTCCATCGGTGCGCCTTCTTAGCATCGCTGGTGTTACAGCAGTTGTGTCACACACCTGGGGGCAGGATGGCGACGACGCCAGGACAGGGCCCGCTCACCGGCGTGCGCGTGGTCGAGCTGGCCGGCATCGGGCCCGGCCCGTTCGCCGCCATGCTCCTCGCCGACCTGGGCGCCGACGTCGTGCGCGTCGACCGGCCCGGCGGCCCGGGCCTCGCGATCGACCCCGCCTACGACATCACCAACCGCAACAAGCGCTCGGTGATCGTCGACCTCAAGGCCCCCGACGGCGCCGCCCGGGTCCTCGACCTGGCCGCCCGCGCCGACGTCCTCGTCGAGGGCTACCGCCCCGGCGTGGCGGAGCGCCTCGGCGTCGGACCGGACGCCTGCCACGCCCGCAACCCCCGGCTGGTCTACGGCCGGATGACGGGCTGGGGCCAGGACGGCCCGCTCGCCGACCGCGCCGGCCACGACATCGCGTACATCGCGCGCACCGGCACCCTCGGCATGATCGGCACCCCCGGCGAACCGCCCGCCGTCCCCGCCAACCTGCTCGGCGACTACGCGGGCGGCTCCCTCTACCTGGTCGTCGGAGTCCTCGCCGCCCTGCACCACGCCCGCGCGACCGGCGAGGGACAGGTCGTCGACGCCGCCATCGTCGACGGCACCGCCCACCTCTCGACGATGATCCACGGCATGCTCGCCGCCGGCGGCTGGCAGGACCGGCGCGGCGCCAACCTCCTCGACGGCGGCTGCCCCTACTACGGCACCTACGAGACCGCCGACGGCCGGTACATGGCCGTCGGCGCCCTGGAACCGCGCTTCTACGACGAGTTCGTCACCCTGCTCGGCCTGCCGGAGCACACCGGCGCCCGCACGGACATCGGCCGCTGGAGCGAGCTGCGCGAGGCCGTCGCCGCCCGCTTCAGGACCCGTACCCGCGACGAGTGGACGGCCGTCTTCGACGGCACCGACGCCTGCGTCGCCCCCGTCCTGACCCTCGGCGAGGCCCCGCACGACCCGCACCTCGCCGCCCGCGGCACGTTCACCGACCACGGCGGCCTCACCCAGCCGGCCCCGGCGCCCCGGTTCTCGGCCACCCCCACCGCCGTACGCACCGGACCCGCGCGGCCCGGCGCCGGCACCGCGGACGTGGCCCGCGACTGGGACGTGCCCGGCCTGCCCGCCCACCCCGACCCCACGAAGGGCCTCGCATGAAGCGGCAGATCTTCGCCCCCGAGCACGACGCGTTCCGGGAGACCGTGCGCGCCTTCCTCGCCAGGGAGGTGCTGCCGTACTACGAGCAGTGGGAGAAGGACGGCATCGTCTCCCGCGACGCCTGGCGCGCGGCCGGCAAGCAGGGCCTGCTCGGCTTCGCCGTGCCCGAGGAGTACGGAGGCGGCGGCACCCCCGACTTCCGCTACAGCGCCGTCCTCGCCGAGGAGTTCACCCGCGCCGGCACCCCGGGCCTCGCCCTCGGCCTGCACAACGACATCATCGGCCCCTATCTGACCGGCCTCGCCACCGACGAGCAGAAGCGCCGCTGGCTGCCCGGCTTCTGCGACGGCACGCTCATCACCGCCATCGCCATGACCGAGCCCGGTGCCGGCTCCGACCTCCAGGGCATCCGCACCCACGCCGAGGACCGCGGCGACCACTGGGTCCTCAACGGCTCCAAGACGTTCATCTCCAACGGCCTCCTCGCCGACCTCGTGATCGTCGTGGCGAGGACCACCCCGGAGGGCGGCGCGCGCGGGCTGTCGCTGCTCGTCGTGGAACGCGGCATGGAGGGCTTCGAGCGCGGCCGCAACCTCGACAAGATCGGCCAGAAGGCCCAGGACACCGCCGAGCTGTTCTTCCACGACGTGCGCGTCCCCAAGGAGAACCTGCTCGGCGAGCTCGACGGCGCGTTCGTGCACCTGATGACGAACCTCGCGCAGGAACGCCTCAGCATCGCCGTCGCCGCGATCGCCGCCGCCGAGCACCTGCTGGAGATCACCACCGCGTACGTCAAGGAGCGCGAGGCGTTCGGCCGCCCCCTGGCGACCAAGCAGCACATCCGCTTCGAGGTGGCCGAGATGGCCACCGAGTGCGCGGTCACCCGCACCTTCCTGGACCGCTGCATAGCGGACCACGACCGCGGCGAGCTCGACGCCGTCCACGCCTCGATGGCCAAGTGGTGGGCGACCGAACTCCAAAAGCGCGTCGCCGACCGCTGTCTGCAACTGCACGGCGGGTACGGCTACATGAGCGAACACCCGGTGGCACGGGCCTTCACGGACGGCCGCATCCAGACCATCTACGGCGGGACGACCGAGATCATGAAGGAGATCATCGGCCGTTCCCTGCTGGGCTGACCCTCACCCCGAAAGGCTTCCCCCTGTGAGCACCGAAGCGTATGTGTACGACGCGATCCGCACCCCCCGGGGCCGCGGCAAGGCGAACGGAGCCCTGCACGGCACCAAGCCCATCGACCTGGTCGTCGGCCTCATCCACGAGATCCGCGACCGCTTCCCCGGCCTGGACCCGGCTGCCGTCGACGACATCGTGCTCGGCGTCGTCGGCCCCGTCGGCGACCAGGGCTCCGACATCGCCCGGATCGCCGCGATCGCGGCCGGCCTGCCCGACACGGTGGCGGGCGTCCAGGAGAACCGCTTCTGCGCCTCCGGCCTGGAAGCCGTCAACCTGGCCGCGATGAAGGTCCGGTCCGGCTGGGAGGACCTGGTCCTCGCGGGCGGCGTCGAGTCCATGTCCCGGGTGCCGATGGCCTCGGACGGCGGCGCCTGGTTCAACGACCCGATGACCAACCTCGACGTCAACTTCGTGCCCCAGGGCATCGGCGCCGACCTCATCGCCACCATCGAGGGCTTCACCCGCCGCGACGTCGACGAGTACGCCGCCCTCTCCCAGGAGCGCGCGGCGACGGCCTGGAAGGAGGGCCGCTTCGACCGGTCCGTCGTCCCGGTCAAGGACCGCAACGGCCTCGTCGTCCTCGACCACGACGAGCACATGCGGCCCGGTACCACCGCCGACTCCCTCGGCAAGCTCAAGCCGTCCTTCGCGGACATCGGTGACCTCGGCGGCTTCGACGCCGTCGCGCTGCAGAAGTACCACTGGGTCGAGAAGATCGACCACGTCCACCACGCCGGCAACTCCTCCGGCATCGTGGACGGCGCCTCCCTCGTCGCCGTCGGCAGCAAGGAGGTCGGCGAGCGCTACGGCCTCACCCCGCGCGCGCGGATCGTCTCCGCCGCCGTCTCCGGGTCCGAGCCCACCATCATGCTCACCGGCCCGGCGCCCGCGACCCGCAAGGCGCTCGCCAAGGCCGGCCTGACCATCGACGACATCGACCTCGTCGAGATCAACGAGGCGTTCGCCGCGGTCGTCCTGCGCTTCGTGAAGGACATGGGCCTGTCACTCGACAAGGTCAACGTCAACGGCGGCGCGATCGCCCTCGGCCACCCGCTCGGCGCGACCGGCGCCATGATCCTCGGCTCGCTCGTCGACGAACTCGAGCGCCAGGACAAGCGGTACGGCCTCGCCACGCTCTGCGTCGGCGGCGGCATGGGCATCGCCACCATCGTCGAGCGCGTCTGACCCCCTCCCGACGGATACGACGGATCACACGGAGAGCACTCCCACATGAGCACTGAATCCACCACCATCCGCTGGGAACAGGACCGCGACGGCGTCGTCACCCTCGTCCTGGACGACCCCAACCAGTCGGCCAACACCATGAACCAGGCGTTCCGCGACTCGCTCGCCGTGGTCACGGACCGCCTCGAGGCCGAGAAGGACACCATCCGCGGTGTCATCATCACCTCCGCCAAGAAGACCTTCTTCGCGGGTGGCGACCTGCGCGACCTCATCCAGGTCACCCCGGAGACCGCCCAGCAGCTCTTCGAGGGCGGCATGGCGATCAAGCGCCGGCTGCGCCGCATCGAGACCCTCGGCAAGCCGGTCGTCGCCGCCCTCAACGGCGCGGCCCTCGGCGGCGGCTACGAGATCGCCCTCGCCTGCCACCACCGGATCGCGCTCGACGCGCCCGGCTCCAAGGTCGGCTGCCCCGAGGTCACCCTCGGCCTGCTGCCCGGTGGAGGCGGCGTCGTCCGCACCGTCCGCATGCTCGGCATCGCCGACGCCCTGCTGAAGGTCCTCCTCCAGGGCACCCAGTACAGCCCGCAGCGCGCCCTGGAGAACGGCCTCGTCGACGACGTGGCCGGCACCCACGAGGAACTGCTCGCCAAGGCCCGCGCCTACATCGACGCCCACCCCGAGTCCCAGCAGCCCTGGGACCGGCCCGGCTACCGCATCCCCGGCGGCACCCCCGCGAATCCCAAGTTCGCGGCGAACCTGCCCGCCTTCCCCGCCAACCTGCGCAAGCAGACCGGCGGCGCGCCCTACCCGGCGCCCCGCAACATCCTCGCGGCGGCCGTCGAGGGCGCCCAGGTCGACTTCGAGACCGCGCAGGTCATCGAGGCGCGCTACTTCGTGGAGCTGGCCGCCGGCCAGACCTCCAAGAACATGATCCAGGCGTTCTTCTTCGACCTCCAGGCCGTCAACTCCGGCGCCAACCGGCCCAAGGGCGTCGAGCCGCGCCAGGTCCGCAAGGTCGCCGTCCTCGGCGCCGGGATGATGGGCGCGGGCATCGCCTACTCCTGCGCCCGCGCCGGCATCGAGGTCGTCCTGAAGGACGTGTCCCTGGAAGCCGCCCTCAAGGGCAAGGGCTACTCGGAGACGCTCTGCGCCAAGGCCGTCTCCCGGGGCCGTACGACGCGGGAGAAGGCCGACGCCCTGCTCGCCCGCATCACGCCGACGGCCGACCCGCAGGACGTGGCCGGCTGCGACGCGGTCATCGAGGCCGTCTTCGAGAACCCCGAGCTCAAGCACAAGGTGTTCCAGGAGATCCAGAACATCGTCGAGCCGGACGCGCTGCTGTGCTCCAACACCTCGACGCTGCCGATCACCGCCCTCGCCGAGGGCGTGGAGCGCCAGGCCGACTTCATCGGGCTGCACTTCTTCTCACCCGTCGACAAGATGCCGCTCGTCGAGATCATCAAGGGCGAGCGGACGGGGGAGGAGGCGCTCGCGCGCGCCTTCGACCTGGTCCGGCAGATCAACAAGACGCCGATCGTCGTCAACGACTCCCGCGGCTTCTTCACCTCCCGGGTCATCGGCCAGTTCATCAACGAGGGCGTGGCCATGGTCGGCGAGGGCGTCGAGCCCGCGTCGGTCGAGCAGGCGGCGGCGCAGGCCGGCTACCCCGCCAAGGTCCTCTCCCTGATGGACGAGCTGACCCTGACGCTCCCGCGCAAGATCCGCAACGAGTCCAAGCGGGCCGTCGAGGAGGCGGGCGGCACCTGGACGCCGCACCCCGCCGAGGCCGTCATCGACCGCATGGTCGACGAGTTCGACCGCCCCGGCCGCAGCGGCGGCGCCGGCTTCTACGAGTACGGCGAGGACGGCAAGCGGGCCGGTCTGTGGCCGGGCCTGCGCGAGCACTTCACCCGCGAGGACGCGCGGATCCCGTTCCGGGACATGCAGGAGCGCATGCTGTTCTCCGAGGCGCTGGACACCGTGCGGCTGCTGGAGGAGGGCGTATTGACGTCCGTCGCCGACGCCAACATCGGCTCCATCCTGGGCATCGGCTTCCCCGGCTGGACGGGCGGCGTCCTGCAGTACATCAACGGCTACGAGGGCGGCGTGGCCGGCTTCACGGCCCGCGCCCGCGAGCTGGCGGCGGCGTACGGCGAGCGGTTCACGCCGCCGGCGCTGCTGGTGGAGAAGGCGGAGAAGGGGGAGACGTTCACCGACGGCCGGTGACGCGTCGCCCCGCCGGCACGGGTCCCCGGACACCGGGGACCCGTGCCGGTCAGGCACCTCCGTCCGCCTGTGCGTCCTCGTCCGCCGCCCCGGCGCCGTCCGCGCCCGCGTCACCGCCCAGCCACTGCCGCAGCTCCTCGCGCAGCGACCGCTGGAAGGCCGTCAGCAGCGCCTGCACCACCATCGGCTGCATCGACGCCGACAGCGACTTCACGTCCTGGGCGGCCCGCTGCTCGACCTCCTGGCGGAACAGCCGCGACAGCTCCCGCGCCGCCTCGCGCGCGTGCTCGATGAGGACCGTGCGCGAGGCGAGGATCGCCTCCGGCGACAGCGGCACGTCCAGCAGCCGCACACCGAGCCGCAGCAGCCCCAGGTCGACGCGGTAGGTGCCGCCGTCGCCGTCCGCGACCACCCCCATCGCGGCCAGCCGCGCCACGTCGCCGTCGTCCAGCGGGCGCCCCGCCCGCCGCTCCAGCTCGGCGCGCGGGACCGTCTCCACGCTCTCCGGTGCCCAGGAGGCGACGACGGCCCGGTGCACGGCCAGGTCGTGCGCGTCCAGATCCGGCGGGAGCTGCTGGAGGTACCGCTCGATGGCCGCCAGCGTCATGCCCTGGTGCTGCAGCTCCTCGATGAGCGCCAGCCGGGCCAGATGCTCGCGCCCGTAGTGCCCCACCCGGCGCGGACCGAGCACGGGGGGCGGCAGCAGGCCCTTGGTGCCGTAGAACCGCACCGTGCGGACCGTCGTCCCCGCCCGCGCGGCCAGCTCGTCGATCGTGAGGGTCGTCTCCCCGGTGCCGGTCGTCATGTGCAGCAGTATCGCTGTCGCACCAATGCTGTGACACCTTCCGCGACGCACCGGGCCGCCCCGAGTGCGCGTCACGCTCTGTGACACACGCCACCGTGTGATCGGTTCGCGAACGGGAAGGCGCCCCCTCGGTCCGCGCCCGCCCCGGTGCCCGGGCCGCTCGTACGTCCGGAACCCGAGTGAGGTCTGCTCGGGCGCACCAGAGAGTGGATCCTCCCGTGAGCAAGGACGCCGTGAACACGGCAGTGGCCGCGACCCCCGAAGCCGCGGTCCAGACGCCCGCGGACGCGGGCGACGCCGGTTACAGCAAGGACCTCAAGGCCCGTCACGTCAACATGATCGCCATCGGCGGGGCCATCGGCACCGGCCTCTTCCTCGGCGCGGGCGGACGCCTGCACAGCGCGGGTCCCGCACTCGCCCTCGCCTACCTCGTCTGCGGCGTCTTCGCCTTCTTCGTGGTCCGTGCCCTCGGCGAACTCGTCCTGTACCGCCCCTCGTCCGGCTCCTTCGTGTCGTACGCGCGCGAGTTCCTCGGCGAGAAGGGCGCCTATGTCGCCGGCTGGATGTACTTCCTGAACTGGTCGACGACCGGGATCGCCGACATCACCGCCATCGCGCTCTACACGCACTACTGGAGCCTGTTCACCGACATCCCGCAGTGGCTGCTCGCCCTGGCCGCCCTGGCGGTCGTGCTGGCCGTGAACCTGATCTCGGTGAAGATCTTCGGTGAGATGGAGTTCTGGTTCGCGATCGTCAAGGTCGCCACCCTCGTCGGCTTCATGCTCATCGGCGTCTTCCTGCTCGCCACCCGGCACGAGGTCGGCGGCACCACCCCGGGTCTGAGCGTGATCACCGACAACGGCGGCCTCCTCCCGCACGGGGCGATGCCCGTCGTCCTGGTGATGCAGGGCGTGATCTTCGCGTACGCCGCCCTGGAGCTGGTCGGGGTCGCCGCGGGCGAGACCGCGGAACCCGAGAAGGTCGTCCCGCGCGCGGTGAACTCGATCATGTGGCGGGTCGGGCTGTTCTACTGCGGCTCCGTGCTCCTGCTCGCGCTCCTGCTGCCCGGCTCGGTGTACTCGGGCGACGAGAGCCCCTTCGTCACCGTGCTGTCGAAGATCGGCGTCCCGGCGGCGGGCGACGTGATGAACCTCGTCGTCCTGACGGCGGCGATGTCCTCGCTCAACTCGGGCCTGTACTCCACGGGCCGCATCCTGCGCTCCATGGCGACGGCGGGCTCGGCCCCGAAGTTCACCGCCCGCATGAACCGCAGCCAGGTCCCGTACGGCGGCATCCTGCTGACCTGCGCCGTCTGTGTGCTCGGCGTCGGCCTCAACTACCTGGTGCCGAGCAAGGCGTTCGAGATCGTGCTCAACGTGGCGTCCCTGGGCATCATCTCCACCTGGGTGATCATCATGGTCTGCCACCTGGTCTTCGTCCGCCGGGCCCGCGCGGGCCTGCTGAGCCGCCCGGGCTTCCGGCTCCCCGGCAGCCCGGTCACCGAGATCGCCACCATCGCCTTCCTGCTGGCCTGCCTCGGCCTGATGGCCAACGATCCCGAGGTCGGCCGCAAGACGCTCCTCCTCGTCCCCCTCATCGCGGCGGCACTGGTCACCGGCTGGTTCGCGGTCCGCCGCCGGGTGACCGCGTCCCAGGCGGATATCGCTCCGTAGGAGTCACTGTCGCCGGCGGCCGCTACGGTGGCGTCATGTCGGAGATCACGAACGTTCCGGGTGACGCCACCGCTCCCGCCGGCCGCGCCATCGATGTGCTCGTGCTGGGCGGGGCGGGTGTCGACACCATCGTGCGGGTGCCGGAGCTGCCGCTCCCGTACGCCGACAGCTACATGATCGACAGCGGCATCCGGACCCGGGCCGGCCAGACCGGGGACTTCGTGGCCGTCGCCCTGACCGCCCTCGGCCTGCGCACCCACCACCTCGACTTCCTCGGCGACGACCCCGAGGGCGACCTCGTGCGCGCCCTGCACCGGGACAAGGGCATCCCCCTCACCGCCGTCCCGCAGCCCGCCGGCACCAGGCGCGCCGTCAACCTCGTCGGCCCGGACGGCCGGCGGCTGTCCCTGTACGACACGACCCGGGCGCACCCCGACGATCGGTTCCCCGAGGACACGCTGCGGGCCCTCGCCGGCGCGAGCCGCCACGCGCACGTGTCCCTCACCCAGCCCTGCGCCGAAGCCCTGCCCGTCCTGCGCGAGACCGGCGTCACGCTCTCCACCGACCTGCACGACTGGGACGGGGAGAACCCGTACCACGAGCCGTTCGCGTACGGCGCCGACGTGGTGTTCCTCTCCGCGGCCGCGCTGCGCGACCCGGAGCGCACCCTGCGCCGGATCGCCGGGCGGGGGAGGGCCGAGGTCGTCGTCGCCACGGCCGGGGACAAGGGCGCGTACGTCCTCGCCGACGACGAACTGACGCACCTGCCCGCAGTGCCGCCACCCGCTCCGGTCGTGGACTCCAACGGCGCGGGCGACGCCTTCGCCGCCGCGTTCCTGCACGCCTGGCTGAACCGCGAGACACCGCTGCGCAGCGCCCTGTTCGGCACGATCGCCGGAGCCCACGCCTGCACGGTGCCGGCGACGGAGGCTACGGCGATCGGCCTGGACGAGCTGCGCGGGCGCGCCGCCGTCCTCTAGCGGGCGGTCCGCCCACACCCGCGGTCTCGCAACGCCGTTCGGATGGCTATATAGTTGCTCCGGGCAATCAACGGCGGCGGGCACGGCTTCGCCGGCACAGGCGCCGATCCGAGCGGGCGGGGAGCGATGAGGGAACAGCGGCACGATGCGGCCATCGCCCATGTGCTGAAGCAGCTCACCGCGATCGCCGTCATCCGGCGGCAGCTGGGACGCCGGCTTCCGCAGGGATCCCGCAACGCCGTCGTCGTCCTGGCCGCCCTGACCCGCACCGGCGAGGTCCGGCCGTCCGAACTGGCCGAGCACCTGGACTGCGACCTCTCCGTGGTGAGCCGGAAGGTGGCCCACCTGGAGCAGCGGGGTCTTGTCTCCCGCCGGGCCAACCCGGAGGACCGCCGGTCCAGCCTCATCGGCGTCACCGCGGAGGGCCGCGCCGAGGTGGACCGGCTCGTCGACATCCACACCGACCTGATCGCCGAGGCCACCGAGGACTGGACCGCGCGGGAACTGGCGGACCTCACCACGCTGCTCGACCGCCTGCGCGGCGGTCTCGCCCGCCGTCTGCACGGCGCCGAGGTGCCCGACCGGGAGCCGGACCCCGCACAGCCGGCCTCGGCCTGATCCACCACCGCCCCGCCGGCACCACCGCCCGACAGCACCACCACCGTCCCGCACCGCGCGGGACGGCCCGAACCCGTCTTCCAGGGGAACTTCCACGTGGCACAGCAAGAAAGCACAGAGAGCACCGCGGCGAGAACCGACGGCGCTCCCATGACGCACCGGCAGATCATGGAGGCACTCTCCGGCCTGCTGCTCGGCCTGTTCGTCGCCATCCTGTCGAGCACGGTCGTCTCCAACGCCCTGCCCCGCATCATCAGCGACCTCGACGGCGGCCAGTCCGCCTACACCTGGGTGGTCACCAGCACCCTCCTGGCCACCACCGTCTCCACCCCCATCTGGGGCAAGCTCGCCGACCTCACCAGCAAGAAGCTGCTCGTCCAGCTCTCCCTGCTGATCTTCATCGTCGGTTCCGCGGCGGCCGGCCTCTCGCAGAACACGGGCACGCTCATCGCGTTCCGTGTCGTCCAGGGCCTCGGCGCGGGCGGCCTGACCGCTCTGGCCCAGGTGATCCTCGCGTCGATCATTCCGCCCCGGGAGCGCGGCCGCTACAACGGCTACCTCGGCGCGGTCATGGCGGTGGGCACCATCGGCGGCCCGCTCCTCGGCGGCGTCATCGTGGACACCTCCTGGCTGGGCTGGCGCTGGTGCTTCTACGTCGGCGTGCCCTTCGCGGTCGCCGCGCTCATCGTGCTGCAGCGCACCCTGCGGCTGCCGCTGATCACCCGGGACGTCAAGGTGGACTACCTCGGCGCCACCCTCGTGGCCGCCTCGGTCTCCCTGCTGCTGATCTGGGTCTCCCTCGCCGGCGACTCGTTCGCCTGGTGGTCCGGTCCGACCGTCGCCATGGTGCTCGGGGCCCTCGCGCTGGCCGTGGTCTTCGTGTTCGTGGAACTGCGCGCCACGGAACCGATCATCCCCATGCACTTCTTCCGCAACCCGACGCTGACCCTCTCGGTGGTCGCGAGCCTCGCGGTCGGCACCGCCATGTTCGGCGGCACCGTGTTCCTCAGCCAGTACTTCCAGATAGCCCGCGGCGACTCGCCCACCATGGCCGGCGTGATGACGCTGCCCATGATCATCGGGCTGGTCGTCTCGTCCACCGTGATCGGCCGCGTCATCACGAAGTCCGGGAAATGGAAGCGCTACCTGGTCGTCGGCGGCATCCTCCTCATCGTCGGGCTCGCCCTCATGGGCACCGTGCGCGCGGACACCGAGTACGGCCTGCTGGGCGCGTACATGTTCCTCATCGGCTGCGGTGTCGGCATGACGATGCAGAACCTCGTGCTCGCCGTGCAGAACACCGTCCCGCTGCACGAACTCGGCGCCGCCAGCTCCGTCGTCGCCTTCTTCCGGACGCTCGGCGGCGCCGTCGGAGTGTCGGCACTCGGCGCCGTCCTCGCCTCCAAGGTCGGCACCTACACCGCGTCGGGCATCGCGGAACTCGGCATCCAGGCCTCCGGCGACGGCTCCCTGCCCGACATCCACACCCTTCCGGCGCCGCTGGCGGCCGTCGTCGAGGACGCCTACGGTCACGCCACCGGCGACATCTTCCTCATCGCCGCGCCCATCGCCCTGGTCGCGCTGATCGCCATCGTCTTCCTCCGCGAGATCCCCCTGCGCACGGCCGTGGACGACACGGCGGGGGGCGGCGACAACCCGGCCGTCCCCGAGGACGACAACACCCCGGGCCGCGAGGGAGCGGAAGCCGGCGCGGTCCGCTGAGCCCCCACGGCACCCACCGGAACGCCGCCGGAGCCCGATGGGCCCCGGCGGCGGACGCGTTCCCCTCGGTGGGGTGATGCTCAGTGCGCGTGCACGCCGTTCGTCGCGGCGATCTTCTTCCAGGACTTCGGCCGGTCCGGGGTCGTCGTCGCCGAGGCGACCGACGCGGCCCGCGCCACCGACGCGGACGGCTTCGACGGCTGGAACAGCCAGGTGTCGAACAGCGCCGCGAGCGGCTGCCCGGACACCTCCTCCGCGTACCGGCGGAAGTCCGCCACCGACGCGTTCCCGTAGGCGTACTTCGCCGTCCAGCCCTTGAGGATGGTGAAGAACGCGTCGTCCCCGATCGCGTCCCGCAGCGCCTGCAGGGCCAGCGCGCCCCGGTCGTACACCGCGGCGTGGAACTGGTTCTCCGGACCCGGGTCACCGGGCCTGACCGTCCAGAACGGGTCGTCGGCAGGCCGCGAGGCGTACGTGTAGGCGGCGAGCTCCCGCGTCGTCCCCTCGCCCTCGTGCTCCGACCACAGCCACTGCGCGTACCGTGCGAAGCCCTCGTTGATCCAGATGTCCTTCCAGCCCTTCACGGACACCGAGTCGCCGTACCACTGGTGGGCCAGCTCGTGGACGACGACGCTGGTGTTCGAGCCGTTCGCGAACTGCCGGGGGCTGTAGAACGGCCGGGTCTGCGTCTCCAGCGCGTACCCGGTGCCGGTGTTCGGCACATAGCCGCCGAGCGCGCCGAACGGATACGGCCCGAAGTACTCGCCGAGCCAGTCGGCGATCTCACCGGTCCGCTCGACGCTGGCCCGCGCGGCGCCGTAGTTCGGGCCCAGGTCCTTGCTGTACGCGTTGACGATCGGGATGCCGCTGTCGCTGGTCCCCGTCGTCACGTCGAACCGGCCGAGCGCGAGCGTGGCGAGATACGTCGCCTGCGGCTTGTCGGACCGCCAGTTGTAGCGGGTCCAGCCCAGCCGCGAACTCGTCGACTGCAACGTGCCGTTGGAGATGGCCTGGGTGCCGTCCGGGACCTGCACCGAGACGTCGTAGGTCGCCTTGTCCAGCGGGTGGTCGTTACTCGGGAACCACCACCAGGCGGCCTCGGGCTCGTTCGCGGCGACCCCGCCGTCCGGGGTGCGGTGCCAGCTGGTGAAGCCGTACGCCTGCTTCGTGGACGGCACGCCCCGGTAGCGCACGACGATCGTGAGGTCCGTGCCCTTGTCCAGCGGCTTCCTGGGCGTGATCTCCAGTTCGTGCTCCCCGGAGGTGGCGAACGCCGCCGTCGCGCCGTTGACGCGGACCTCCCCGACGTCCAGCAGGAAGTCCAGGTTCAGCCGCGACAGGTCCCGCGTGGTCCGCGCGAGCAGGGTCGCGGTGCCTTCCAGCTCGTCCGTGGCCGGCCGGTACGTCAGCCGCAGGTCGTAGTGGGAGACGTCGTATCCGCCGTTGCCGTAGGCCGGGTAGTAGGGGTCGCCGATGCCCGGGGCACCGGGGGCGTGGCTCGCCGCCGAGGCCGGGATCACCAGCATCAGGGAGGCGGCCGCCAGGGCACCCGGCGCGAGGATTCTGCGGTGCACGAAAGCTCCAAGTCGTAGGGGACCGAAGTCTGTCGGGAGCCTATTCACCCCCGGTGCATCCGGTGTGTCCATGACCACCGCTGTCACACGATCGCCATTCGGCCGACACGTACCGCGCCGCCCCGGGGGCGGTTCTCGGCCACCGCCGCCTCACATGGCGTCAGCCGCCCTCTTCTGCGCGGGAGTTGACCGATGTACCGTCCGCGCATGCCGAACCGTACGCGCACGACGATCTGGAGAACGCTCGCGACGGCGGCCACAGCCGCCCTCCTGGCCACGTTCCTGGCGCCCACCTCGGCGCAGTCGGCCCCGCGCGAGAGCCGCCCCGTCCACTCCTACGAGAACGCCGTCCGCGAGGCCGTCTGGGTGGACACCGGACTCGACGGCGACGGCGACGGCCGGCACGACCGGGTCGCCGTCGACATCGTCCGGCCCCGCGAACCGGCCGCTCAGGGCCGCACGGTGCCCGTCATCATGGACGCCAGCCCGTACTACTCCTGCTGCGGGCGCGGCAACGAGAGCCAGAAGAAGACGTACGACGCGGACGGCCACCTCGTGGGGATGCCGCTGTTCTACGACAACTACTTCGTGCCGCGCGGCTACGCCGTCGTCGGCGTCGACCTCGCCGGCACCAACCGCTCCGACGGCTGCGTCGACGTCGGCGGCCGCTCCGACGTCCTCTCCGCGAAGGCCGTCGTCGACTGGCTGAACGGCCGCGCCACCGCGTACACGACCCGTACCGGCACCACCCGCGCCAAGGCGACGTGGAGCAACGGCCGCACCGGCATGATCGGCAAGAGCTGGGACGGCACCATCGCCAACGGCGTCGCCGCCACCGGCGTCAAGGGTCTGAGGACCATCGTCCCGATCAGCGCGATCTCCTCCTGGTACGACTACTACTTCCAGCAGGGCGCCCCGCTGTACGACTCCGGCCCGGACTGGCTCTCCGACCACGTCGACAGCCCCGACGCCCGCGCCAAGTGCGCCGCCGTCCAGCAGAGGCTCGTCGACGGGGCGCCGCGCACCGGCGACTGGACGCCCCTGTGGACCGAGCGCGACTACGTCGAGGACGCGCGCAAGGTGCGGGCCAGCGTCTTCGCCGTCCATGGCACACAGGACCTCAACGTCCGGATGAAGCACCTCGGCCAGTGGTGGGACGCCCTCGCGAAGAACGGCGTCGAGCGCAAGATCTGGCTCTCGCAGACCGGCCACGTCGACCCCTTCGACTTCCGCCGCGCCGCGTGGGTGAAGACCCTGCACCGCTGGTTCGACCACGAACTCCTCGGCTACGACAACGGCATCGACCGTGAGCCGATGGCCGACATCGAACGCCACCCCGACCAGTGGGTCACCTCCGCGGTCTGGCCGCCGCGCGGCACCGCCACCGCCACCCTGCGCCCCGCCCACGGCGACCGGGCCGGCGTCGGCACCCTCGGCCTGCGCAAGGACCGCGGCACCGAGACGTTCACGGACGACCCGCGCCGCGGCGAGACCGACTGGGCCGCGACCATCGACACCCCCACCGCCGACAAGGCGGGCTTCGTCACCGGCCCGCTCACCCGCGACCTGCGCCTGTCCGGTTCCTCGAAGGTCACCGTCACCGCGACCCCGACCACCACCACGGCCCATCTGTCCGCCGTCCTCGTCGACCTCGGCCCCGACACGATCCGGGACTACGCGGCGGGCGGCGAGGGCATCACCACGCGCACCGACCGCGACTGCTGGGGCGCGAGCACCGCCGGCGACAGCGCCTGCTACCTGCGGACGGCCGCCGACACCGCCGACGTCCAGCACACCGTCGTCAGCCGCGGCTGGGCCGACCTCGGCACCCACGCGTCCGCCCACCACGGCCGGCCGCTCACCCCGGGCAAGGCGTACACGCTCACCCTCGACCTGGCCGCCACCGACCACGTCGTCCCCGCCGGGCACCGGCTCGCCCTGATCGTCGCGGGCACCGACAAGGACCTGATCGACCCGCCGTCGACCCGGCCCACCCTCACCCTCGACCTGTCCCGCACCGAGGCCCGCGTCCCGCTCGTCGGAGGTACGGCCGCGTTCGCGCGGGCCACGGCCGGCTCGCCGTCCGCCGCCCCGCCCGTCGCCCAACGCCTCGACGGCGTCACGGGCGTGCCCCGATCGGCCGGGCGGGTCCCGGAGGGGGGCCGGTGACCCGCGTCCGGGCGCTCGTCCTGACCGGAGCCGCCCTCGCCGCCTGCCTGGTGGCGGGACCCGCGCACGCCACACCGTCCCCGCCCCGCACCGGCTTCGAGACGTCCGGCGGAGCCCGCTGGACGACCCAGCCGGAGGAGCAGGCCCTGCTGGCCACCGTCGACGGGGCGAGCGACCGGGTCTCCGTCACCCGGATCGGCACCACCGGGGAGGGCCGCCCGCTCCAGCTCGTCCGGATCGGCGCACACCGGGCCGCGCTCCGGGTGCTGCTGGTGTGCAGCCAGCACGGTGACGAACCGTCGGGCCGCGAGGCCTGTCTGTCCACCGTCCGCGACCTCGCCTACACCCAGGACCCGGCCACCCGCCGGTTCCTGGAGCGCACCACCGTGCTGGTCGTGCCCACCGCCAACCCCGACGGCCGGGCCGCGGACACCCGCGGCAACGCCGACGGCGTCGACGTCAACCGCGACCATCTCGCCCTCGCGACGGCCGAGGGCCGCGCCATGGCCGCCGTCGTCCGCGACGAACGGCCCGACATCGTCTACGACCTGCACGAGTACGGCGCCACCCCGCCGTACTACGAAAAGGACCTGTTCGACCTGTGGCCGCGCAACCTCAACACGGACGGAGCCGTCCACGACGCGGCCCGGACGCTGTCCGAGGCGTACGTCCGCCCCGCCGCCGCCCGCGCCGGGCACTCCACGGGCACGTACGGCATCTGGACCGACCCCGTGACCGGCGAGCCCGTCCGTCAGGTCGCCGGGGACGGCCAGGAGCGCATCCTGCGGAACATGACCGGCGTCAAGCACGCGGTGGGCCTGCTCATCGAGAGCCGGGTCGACGCCCTCACCGACGCCGAGCGGGCCGACCCGGCGCTCAACCACCGGCGCCGGGTGCGCTCCCAGCTCGCCGCGCTCGGCGGGCTGTTCCGGTTCGGCGACGAGCAGCGCGGGCGGATCGAGCGGGCCACCGGCGCCGCCCGCCTCGCCGGATGGAAGGACAGCGGCCCGGTGTACCTGGGCGGCGCCGACAACGACCCGCCCGAACCGGCCGAGGTGATCGCGGACCCGCCCTGCGGCTACCGGCTCACCCCCGCCCAGTACGCGCGGGTGCGGGACGAACTGGCGCTGCACGGGGTGCGCACCCGGGGCACCCATGTGCCGCTGCGCCAGCCGCTGCGCGCCCTCGTCCCACTGCTCCTGGACGCCCGCGCGCCGTACCACCTCACGGAGGGTGAACCCGACACCGGCTGCTGAACGGGCTGCTCGTGGCGGAATCTGTGGTAGGTCCTGGAAAACACGTGGTGACCGGCGTATCCACCGTTTCCAGGGGAAGGTGCCGCAGATGACTGACGATCTGAAGCAGAGAGGCGGTGACGGTCCGGAAGCGCCCGGGGGCGCTTCCGCCCGCCGTACCGACCGAGTGGTGTTCGGAGTCACCGCGGCCATCACCCTGGCCTTCGTGATCTGGGGCTGGGCGGCCACCGACTCCCTGGAGAGCGCGTCCTCGACGCTCCTCGACGGCCTGATCCACAACGGCGGCTGGGCGTTCATGCTGGCCGCCTCCGGGTTCGTGGTGTTCGCGCTCTGGCTCGCCATCAGCCGGTACGGCCGTATCCACCTCGGCGCCGAGGGCGAGGAGCCCGAGTTCAAGACGGTGTCCTGGGTCGCCATGATGTTCAGCGCCGGCATGGGCATCGGCCTGATGTTCTACGGCGTCAGCGAACCCCTCGCGCACTACACGACACCGCCCCCCGGCACGGACCCCGCCAACTCCGGTGAACGCATGGAGACGGCGATGGCCACCACCCTCTTCCACTGGACGCTGCACCCGTGGGCGATCTACGCGGTGGTCGGACTCGGCATCGCCTACAGCACGTTCCGCAAGCGCCGCCGCCAGACGATCAGCGCGGTCTTCACCCCGCTGATCGGGGAGCGGCACGCGAACGGCACGGTGGGGCGGGTCATCGACATCCTCGCGATCATCGCGACCGTCTTCGGCTCCGCCGCCTCCCTCGGCCTCGGCGCCCTGCAGATCGGCTCCGGCTTCCAGGAGCTGGACTGGATGGACGACGTGAGCACCGGGCTGCTCGTCGCGATCATCGCGGTGCTGACGCTGGCCTTCGTCGCCTCGGCCGTCTCCGGGATCGAGCGGGGCATCCAGTGGCTGTCGAACATCAACATGGTGCTCGCCCTGATCCTCGCGGTGTTCGTGTTCATCGCGGGCCCGACGATCATCGTCCTCGACCTGATCCCGACCTCGGTCTTCTCCTACCTGGGCGACCTGCCCCAGCTGGCCGGCCGCACCGAGGCCAGCGGCGGCGAGGGCGTCGCCGCGTGGCTCGGCAGCTGGACGGTCTTCTACTGGGCGTGGTGGATCTCCTGGACGCCGTTCGTCGGCATGTTCATCGCGCGCATCAGCCGCGGGCGCACCATCCGGCAGTTCGTCGGCGGGGTCATCCTCGTGCCCAGCACGGTCAGCCTGATCTGGTTCGCGATCTTCGGCGGTTCGGCTATGAAGGTGAAGGAGGGCGGCGGGCTCGCCGGGAAGGACACCCCCGAGGGGCAGCTCTTCGGACTGCTCCAGGAGTTCCCCATCGCCACGGTCACCAGCCTGCTCGTGATGATCCTCGTCGGCATCTTCTTCGTGTCCGGCGCCGACGCGGCGTCCATCGTGATGGGCACGCTCTCCCAGAAGGGCGCCCTCGAACCGGGCCGGTTCGTCGTCGTGTTCTGGGGTGTGGTCACCGGTGCGGTCGCGGCCATCATGCTGCTCGTCGGCAGCGGTCAGGGCGACGCCCTGACCGGGCTTCAGAACCTCACCATCCTCGCCGCGGCGCCCTTCGTCCTGGTGATGATCGGCGCCTGTGTGGCCCTCATGCGCGATCTGCGCCAGGACCCGGTCATCGTGCGCGGCGAGATCGGCTCCGAGGCCGTCGACCTCGCCGTCATCGAGGGACACAAGCGCTACGACGGGGACTTCGAGATCAAGGTCGGCCCGGGCCCCGGCACCGAGACCTCCGGCGATCCGCTGGGCCACGACCACGGCTAGGGCCTCTCGTTCGGATCGGGCTCGCAAGCTCTGGCAAAGACCCCAGGGGCGCACCGACGTGGGGGAGGCGGGCGGACCGCCTCCCTCGCGCCCCGGCCCACCCCCGCACGCCCGCGCGTGCGTTCGCCCCCCGAACCGGACGTAGCGGAATATGTCATGCCGCGCTCATACCGGTCCCGCTCTGGGGATACTCACAGCATGTCTGCCGCGTACGCGACCTTCGGCCTGGCACCGGCGATGCGTGCCGGCGGCGTCCTGGCCAACGGTGACTACCAGGTGCACCGGGACTTCGTGGACTTCATCGTCGACGGCCGCCCGCTGCTGTTCCAGCTCTCCGACCTCGACGCCGTCTCCCCGCTCGCCTCCGACGTCCCGCCCGCCATCTTCACCGCCCAGGTCCGCAGCCTGCTCCTGGAGGCCGACGCCCCGCTGCCCGGCGGACGGTACGTCGTCTACGGCTGCCCCGACTGCGCCGACCTGGCCTGCGGAGCCGTCACCGCGGCCATCACCCGCGACGGCGACGACTACATCTGGCGGGACTTCGCCTGGCAGACCGACGAACACGCCGACCTGGAGCTCAACGGCTACCACGGCATAGGCCCGTTCCGCTTCGAGGGCGCCGGGTACCGCGCCGCACTCCACTCCCTGCTGCGGGACACCGCCGAGGCACCGCGCCGCCGGGTCCTCCTCATCGGCGCCCGGGTCGCCGTCCTCGCCCGGCTCGCCGCCGCGCTGCGCACCATCGGCGTCGGCGCCGACATCACCGACGACGTCAGCGGCGTACCCGCCGACGAACTGCGCGCCTACGGCGCCGTCGCCTTCGGGCGCGGGGCCGGCGAGGACCAGCGCGCCGCCGTACGCGGGGCGTTCACGGACGCCGGCGTCGACGTCGTGTACGTCGACGGCCTCGCGCCGATCGTGCCGCTGCTGGTCGCGCAGATCGAACACGCCCTGGACCGCAGCCCCGTCGACCGGCGCCGGCTGACCCGGCTGGTCGCCGCCGGCGGGGAGGCCGGCGTCGAGGTCACCTCCCCGTGCCGGGTCCGGCTCACCGCCTACCGCCTCGACCGGCTGTACCGCACCCACACCCACGAGGTCTTCGACGGCGTCCTGGAGCCGGGGCGCCACCGCATCCCGCTGGACGCCAGGGCCGTCAAGGGCGAGGCGTTCGTGGTGGCCCGGACCTCCGGCAGCGTGCTGGTGGAGCCGATGGCCCGCTGACGCCAGGGCCGGGACATCTCGGGCGACCCCCGCCGGCGGGGCCGTTAGGATCGCTCCTCGTGACCGCCACCCTCGTCGCCAAGAACCTCGCCGCCGGCCACGGCGACCGCACCCTGTTCAGCGGGCTCGATCTCGTCGTGGCACCCGGCGACGTGATCGGCCTGGTCGGCGCCAACGGCGCGGGCAAGTCCACGCTGCTGCGCCTGCTCGCCGGGCTCGCCGCGCCCGACGAGGGCGAACTGCGCCTGTCCCCGCCGGCCGCCACCGTCGGCCACCTCCCGCAGGAACCGGAGCGCCGGCCCGGCGAGACCGTCCGGCGGTTCCTGGCCCGCCGTACCGGGGTCGCCGAGGCCCAGCGCGTGATGGACGAGGCGACGCAGGCCCTCGTCGACGGGGCGCCCGGCGCCGACGACGCGTACGCGAGCGCCCTGGAGCGCTGGCTGGGCCTGGGCGGCGCCGACCTCGACGAGCGGGCCGACGAGGTCGCCGACGCGCTCGGTCTCGCCGTGGACCTGGAGCAGCCGATGACGTCCCTGTCCGGCGGCCAGGCGGCCCGCGCCGGACTGGCCTCGCTGCTGCTCTCCCGCTACGACGTCTTCCTGCTCGACGAGCCCACCAACGACCTGGACCTCGACGGCCTGGAGCGGCTGGAACGCTTCGTCACCGGCCTGCGCGCCGGCACGGTCGTCGTCAGTCACGACCGGGAGTTCCTCGCCCGCACGGTCACCAAGGTCCTCGAACTCGACCTGGCGCAACGGCAGATCAAGCTCTACGGCGGCGGCTACGACGCCTACCTGGAGGAGCGCGAGGTGGCCCGCCGGCACGCCCGCGACGACTACGAGGAGTACGCCGACAAAAAGGCCGCCCTCCACGAGCGCGCCCAGACCCAGCGGTCCTGGATGGACAAGGGCGTGAAGAACGCCCGGCGCAAGGCGGGCAACGACAACGACAAGATCGGCCGCAAGTTCCGCAGCGAGGCCAGCGAGAAGCAAGCCGCGAAGGCCCGGCAGACCCAGCGCATGATCGAGCGCCTGGAGGTCGTCGAGGAACCGCGCAAGGAGTGGGAACTGCGCATGGAGATCGCGTCGGCGCCCCGCTCCGGCGCGGTGGTCGCGACCCTGCGCGACGCCGAGGTCCGCCGCGGCCCCTTCACCCTGGGCCCGGTGTCTTTGCAGGTCGACTGGGCGGACCGGGTGGCCGTCACCGGCGCCAACGGCGCCGGCAAGTCCACCCTGCTGGCCGCCCTCCTGGGCCGGATCCCGCTGGACGCCGGTCAGGCCCACCTCGGCGCGGGCGTCCTGATCGGCGAGGTCGACCAGGCACGCCGGCTGTTCCACGGCGACGAGTCGCTGCTGGACGCCTTCCGCGCGGCCGTCCCCGACACCGAACCGGTCGAGGTGCGCACCCTGCTGGCCAAGTTCGGCCTGAAGTCGGAGCACGTCCTGCGCCCGGCGGTCACCCTCTCCCCGGGGGAGCGCACCCGCGCCGCCCTCGCCCTGCTCCAGGGCCGGGGCGTCAACCTCCTGGTCCTGGACGAGCCCACCAACCACCTCGACCTGCCCGCCATCGAGCAGCTGGAGTCGGCCCTGGACGCCTACGAGGGCACCCTGCTGCTGGTCACCCACGACCGGCGCATGCTCGACGCGGTCCACGTCACCCGCCGCCTGGAGGTCGCCGACGGCAAGGTGACGGAACGCTGAACGGCCCGGGGTGGGCGGGGGCGCCCCGCCCACCCCGTCAGGCACCGGTCAGCGCTTGCCGTTCTTCCCGTCGAGCAGGCCCGCCTTGCGCAGGGCGTCCGCCATCGCGCTGTTCGCCGGGGGAGGTGCCTGGCGGGAGGCGCCGCCCTGGCCGCCCCGGCCGCCGGCGCCCTGACGCTGCCGCTGCTGCGGCGGACGTCCGCCGCGCTGGCGCCGCTCGCCGCCGCTCTGCCGGTCCTGCGGGGCGGCCTCGTCGTCCAGCCGGAGCGTCAGCGAGATCCGCTTGCGCGGAATGTCCACGTCGAGGACCTTCACCTTGACGATGTCGCCGGGCTTCACCACGTCCCGCGGGTCCTTCACGAACGTCTTCGACAGCGCGGAGACATGCGCGAGACCGTCCTGGTGGACGCCGATGTCGATGAACGCCCCGAACGCCGCCACGTTCGTGACGACCCCCTCCAGGACCATCCCCGAGGACAGGTCGGAGATCTTCTCGACGCCCTCCTTGAAGGTCGCCGTCCGGAAGGCCGGGCGCGGGTCGCGGCCGGGCTTCTCCAGCTCCTTGAGGATGTCCGTGACCGTGGGCAGACCGAACGTCTCGTCCACGAAGTCGTCGGGCCGCAGCGAGCGCAGCACGCCCGTGTTGCCGATCAGCGCGGCCACGTCCTGGCCCGACGTCTTCACGATCCGCCGCACGACCGGGTACGCCTCGGGGTGGACGCTCGACGCGTCCAGCGGGTCGTCGCCGCCGCGGATGCGCAGGAAGCCCGCGCACTGCTCGTAGGCCTTCGGACCGAGCCGCGCCACCTTCTTCAGCTGCGCGCGGGAGGTGAAGGGGCCGTTCGCGTCCCGGTGGGACACGATGTTCTCCGCGAGACCCGAGGTGATGCCGGAGACGCGCGCGAGGAGCGGCGCCGACGCGGTGTTGACGTCCACGCCCACGCCGTTCACACAGTCCTCGACGACCGCGTCCAGCGAGCGCGACAGCTTCACCTCGGACAGGTCGTGCTGGTACTGGCCGACGCCGATCGACTTCGGGTCGATCTTCACCAGCTCGGCCAGCGGGTCCTGCAGCCGGCGGGCGATCGACACCGCGCCGCGCAGCGACACGTCCATGTCGGGCAGCTCCTGCGAGGCGAAGGCGGACGCCGAGTACACGGAGGCGCCGGCCTCGGACACCATCACCTTGGTGAGCTTCAGCTCGGGGTGGCGGGTGATCAGTTCACCGGCGAGCTTGTCGGTCTCGCGGGACGCCGTGCCGTTGCCGATGGCGACGAGCTCGACCGCGTGCTCCTTCGCCAGCCGGGCCAGCTTGGCGATGGCCTCGTCCCAGCGGTTGGCCGGGACGTGCGGGTGGATGACGTCGGTGGCGACGACCTTGCCGGTGGCGTCCACGACGGCGACCTTGACGCCGGTACGGAAGCCGGGGTCGAGGCCCAGCGTCGCCCGGGTGCCGGCCGGGGCGGCCAGCAGCAGGTCGCGGAGGTTGGCGGCGAACACCCCGACGGCCTCGTCCTCGGCGGCCGTGCGCAGCCGCAGCCGCAGGTCGATGCCGAGGTGGACGAGAACGCGGGTGCGCCACGCCCAGCGGACCGTGTCCAGCAGCCACTTGTCGGCCGGACGCCCGAGATCGGCGATCTGGAAGCGGTGCGCGATCATCCCCTCGTACGAGGACGGGCCGTCGGTCGGCTCCTCCGGCTCCAGGACGAGGTCGAGGACCTCCTCCTTCTCACCGCGGAGCATCGCCAGGATCCGGTGCGAGGGCAGCTCGGTGAACGGCTCGGCGAAGTCGAAGTAGTCGGCGAACTTGGCGCCCGCCTCCTCCTTGCCCTCGCGCACCTTGGCGGCCAGGCGCCCGCGCGTCCACATGCGCTCGCGCAGCTCGCCGATCAGGTCGGCGTCCTCGGAGAAGCGCTCCGTCAGGATGGCCCGGGCGCCGTCCAGGGCGGCCTGCGGATCGGCGACGCCCTTGTCGGCGTCGACGAACGCGGAGGCGGCGGCCAGCGGCTCGACCGTCGGGTCGCCGAGCAGGCCCTCCGCCAGCGGCTCGAGACCGGCCTCCCGGGCGATCTGCGCCTTGGTGCGGCGCTTGGGCTTGAACGGCAGGTAGATGTCCTCGAGCCGGGCCTTGGTCTCGGCGGCGCGGATGCGCGCCTCCAGCTCCTCGGTCAGCTTGCCCTGCTCCCGCACCGAGTCGAGGATCGCGGTCCGCCGCTCCTCCAGCTCGCGCAGATAGCGCAGCCGCTCGTCGATCGTGCGCAGCTGCGCGTCGTCGAGCAGCTCGGTCGCCTCCTTGCGGTAGCGGGCGATGAAAGGCACCGTCGAACCGCCGTCGAGCAGCTCCACGGCAGCCTTCACCTGCCGCTCCCGTACGCCGAGCTCCGCGGCGATCCTGCCTTCGATGGACCCTACGAGGGGTGTCGTCACGATCCCGTCCCGCCTTCTGACTGAGGTTGCGCGGCAATTGTGGCAGGTGGCGCCGACAACCGGGGATCAGGGCGGGTCCCGGGCCCGTCGTGGCGGGTGGGTCAGGCGCGGCGGCCGTGGGCGCTGCTCGACGCTCCGCCGAACAGCCGGGCGACCGCCCGGAACGGGAGCGTCACCACGGTGGCGATGGCGCCGCCGATCTGGCGCAAGACATCTGCGATGGCACGGAACACGTCGTTCACCTCTCCTCGGCGGCCGCCGGTCGGCCGTCGAGGTCACGGGTACCGCGCCCGGCGCACCTCATGCCCGCCGACGCCGTGCGCGGGGTCCCGGGTGCTCCCCGTGCGCTCAGCCCTTGCCGAACAGGTCCGCCGGGAACGCCCCGGCCGTGGCCGCCGTCCGCGCGAACCCCGCGCCCAGCTCGGTCAGCCGGGCCACGCCCTCCGCCCCGAGACGCCGGTACGGCGCCTGGTCGAGGCGGTCGGTCTCGGCCTCGATCTCCTGGCGCAGGGCGACCCCCTGGGGCGTCAGCTCGCCGTCCTCGTCCAGCAGCCCGCGCTCGCGCAGCCGGCCGCAGGCGGCGTCCCAGTCCTCCTGGGACCAGCCCCGTGTCGCGAACACCCACCTCGGGGTCATGCCCTTGCCGGTCGCGGTGTGGGTGACCACCGCCTCCAGGCCGTCCAGTTCCGCCGACATCAGCACGGCCAGATGTCCGTCGCCCCGGTGCTCGCGCAGCAGCGTCGTCGCGTGGAAGTACGCGAGGTGCGGCTGCTCGGGCACGGGCAGGTCCGCGTACGCCGAGTACAGCGGCCGGGCGCTGCGGGAGCACCCCTCGGTGGCGCGCAGCGCGAGCCGGGCCGCCTCGGTCATCTCCGCGGACGCCACCGCCTCCTCGCCGAGCAGCCGGCGCAGCGCCCGGTCCACCGCCCGCGCGCGGGCCGCGAGGACGGCCTCGGGCGAGGCGACCGACCAGACGGCGGGGACGTGCCGGGCCACCGCCTCGTGCTTGTAGTTGTAGAACGCCGCCGTCACCGCGCCCGCGCCGACCGGGCCCATCGCGGCCGCCCGCACCGCGAAGTTGACGGCCTTGGGGTGCGTGATCCCGAGCGCGCCCAGCTCCTCGCCCGTCTCGGGCGCGAAGTACAGCGTCGCGTGGAGGGAGTTGAGCATGTTCTGACAGCGTCGGCCGGCACGCGGCTCCAGGGCGGCAGTAGTCATGGCCCGAGGTTACCAACCGCTTGGTACGTCGCCAGGGGTGCGCGTCGGCCAGGGCAGGAAAGGTGGGGTGCCCGTCATTGCGGCCGTCCGCCGATGCCCGAAGAATCGAAGGCATGGCCCAGCGAACCGTTCTCTTCGTGCTCTTCGACGGCGTCCTGAGCCTGGACGTCAGCGGTCCGCTGGAGGTCTTCGCCGCGGCCGAGACCTACCGTCCGGGCACCTACCGCATCCGTACGGCCTCCCTGGACGGCGGCCCCGTCCGCACCTCCGGCGGCCTGACCCTCGTACCGGACCGGGCGCTCGGCGACCGGCTCGGCGCGCACACCCTCGTCGTCCCCGGCGGCCAGGGCACACGTGACCCTGACCCCGCCCTCATCGCCTGGCTGCGTGCCCACGCCCGCGACGCCGAACGCCTGGTCTCCGTCTGCACCGGCTCCCTGCTGCTGGCGGGTGCCGGGCTCCTGGACGGGCGCCGCGCCACGACCCACTGGGCGTACTGCGGCAAGCTCGCCCGCGACCACCCGGAGGTCGCCGTCGAGCCCGACCCCATCTACGTGCGCGACGGACAGGTGTCCACCTCCGCCGGCGTCACCTCGGGCATCGACCTCGCGCTCGCCCTGGTCGAGGAGGACCTCGGCCGGGACATCGCCCTCGGGATCGCCCGCCACCTCGTCGTCTTCCTGCGCAGGCCCGGCAACCAGGCCCAGTTCAGCGTCCAGCTCACCGCCCAGACCGCGCGGCGCGAGCCGCTGCGGGAGGTGCAGCGCTGGATCACCGAGCACCCCGAGGCCGACCTCTCGGTCGAGGCGCTCGCCGCCCGCGCCAGCCTCTCCCCGCGCCACTTCGCCCGCGCCTTCCAGCACGAGACCGGCACGACCCCCGGCCGCTACGTCGACCGGGTCCGCCTCGAACACGCCCGCCGCCTGCTGGAGGACACCACCGACGGCGTCGAGGAGATCTCCCGGGCCGGCGGCTACGGCACCCCCGAGGCCATGCGCCGCGCCTTCGTGCGGACCCTCGGGGTGTCCCCGGCCGAGTACCGCCTCCGCTTCCGCCCCGCGCCCACGCCCTGACCCCGCCCGCCCCGAAAGGAACGTCATGCAGATCGCCATGGTCCTGTACGACCGCTTCACCGCCCTCGACGTCGTGGGCCCCTACGAGGCGCTGAGCCGTGTCCCGGACGCGCGCGTCGACTTCGTCGCCGAGCGGCCCGGACCGGTCCACGCCGACACCGGCTTCCTCACGCTGACCGCCGGCAAGGCCCTGTCCGACGTGCCGCACCCGGACGTCGTCGTGGTGCCCGGCGGCCCCGGCACCTTCACCGAGATCGAGAACGAGACCTTCCTGGACTGGCTCAGGGCCGCCGACGCCACGACCGCCTGGACGACCTCGGTCTGCTCCGGCTCCCTGCTCCTGGCCGCAGCCGGGCTGCTGCGGGACCGCCGTGCCGCCTCGCACTGGCTGACCCTGGACTTCCTGCCGCAGTACGGCGCCGAACCCACCGCGGACCGGGTGGTCACGGACGGCAAGTACGTCACCGCCGCCGGAGTCTCCGCCGGGATCGACATGGCCCTCACCCTGGTGGGCCGGATCGCCGGCGACGAGCACGCCCAGGCCGTCCAGCTCCTGACCGAGTACGACCCGCAGCCGCCCTACGACGCGGGCTCGCCCGCCAAGGCGCCCGCCCACCTCGTCGAGGAGTTCCGCACCGACAGCCGGTTCACCCTCGTGTAGACACCGTCCAGGTGAAGCGCGGCTGCCTGCGCTCCAGGAAGGCGGCGACCCCCTCCGCGGTGTCGCCGCTCTCGCGCGCCCGCTCCGCCCAGTGACCGTCGCGGCCGGTGCGGCCGTTCGCGAACTCCTTGGCGGCGGCCTGGGTCAGCTGCGACCGCGACGCCAGGATCCGGGTGAACTCCGCGACCCGCTTGTCCAGTTCCCCCTCGGGCAGCACCTCGTCCACCAGGCCCGTGCGCAGCGCCCGTTCCGCGTCGATCAACTCGCCGGAGAACAGCAGGTACTTGGCGGTGGCCGGACCGACCAGCGACACCAGCCGCCGGGTGGAGGACGCGGGGTAGACGATCCCGAGCTTCGCCGGGGTCACCCCGAACAGTGCGCCCTCCCGCGCGAACCGCAGATCGCACGCCGCCGCCAGCTGGGCCCCGCCGCCCACGCAGTGCCCCCGGATCGCCGCCAGCGTCGGCTTCGGGAAGGCCGCCAGGGCCTCCTCGGCGGCCACGGCCAGCTCCTGCGCCTCCCGCGGGGACCCCTGGAGCGTCGAGATGTCGGCGCCCGCGCAGAAGGTCCCGCCCTCGCCGGTCAGCACCAGCGCCCGGACGGCCGGGTCGGCGGCCAGCGTGTCGAGCAGCGGGGGCAGCGCCCGCCACATCGCGGCCGTCATCGCGTTGCGCTTGGCCGGATGGTGGACGACGACGGTGGCGACCGCGTCGGCGACGCGGTGCAGCAGCTGGGGCTCCATGCGGCGGATGCTATCCGCCGGTGCGGGGCCGCCCTCCGCGGCGGGTCCTCCGCCGGGCGGATCGTCCGGAGCCGGCACGCACCCAAACCCGTACAACCCGAATAGTTCGCCAAGTCGGCATCCGCCGGTTCAACAGTGGTCTCACAACTGACCGTGTCATACGCCAACGGTCATAAACGCTCGATATCTGCTGACTTCTGTTCAGTTCTCCGGTCGGGCCCGGTGCGTTCCCAACACTCGACGTGTGGTGACAATCGAGCGCAAGGGTGGCGACCGGACGATGGAGAACCACGGGCGCGGGTCCGGCCCGCGCCCAGCGGGCGGCGCGGAGGACTCCCTCGATCCGCGGCCGCCGGACCCACTGCCGTACGAGGGCGTCTGGCGGTTCACCGCCCCCGCCGTGGAGGCGTCCGTCCCGCAGGCACGGCACGCCGTGCGGGACCTCCTGTACCGCCAGGGCGTACCGGTCCCGGACGACCTGGTCCAGGGGCTGCTGCTGATCGTCTCGGAGCTGGTGACGAACGCCGTACGGCACGCGGCGCTGCTGTCACCGATGCTCGCCGTGGAGGTCGCCGTCGGCGCGGAGTGGCTGCGGGTGTCCGTCGAGGACAACCACCCCTACCGGCCGACCGCCCTGGAGGCCGATTACGGGCAGACGGGCGGCCGGGGGCTGCTCCTGGTCCGCGAGATCACCCGGGAGGCGGGCGGCGTGTGCGACGTCGAGCACACGGCGAGCGGCGGCAAGGTGATCTGGGCCGCCGTCCCGCTGGAACCGGTCCGGGACCCGTACCTCTGACCCGGGCCCCGGCGGGCCGTCACCAGCCGGCCGACGGGCCCGTCAGCTCGCGGACGGCGGGACGGGCCGCGTCCAGCACGGTCATGAACCAGGACGAGAACGGGTCCTTCGCGTGCCGATCGGCCAGCTCGGCCGCCGTCACGAACGCGGTCCCGCCGACCTCCTCCGGGTCCGGCCGCACCGCGGCCTGCACCAGGCCGACGAAGAGGTGGTTGTACTCCTGCTCCACCAGGCCCGAGTCGGGGTCCGGGTGGTTGTAGCGGACCGTGCCGGCCTCGGCCATCAGCGAGGGTGAGACGCCCAGCTCCTCGTACGTGCGCCGGGCCGCGGCCGCGAAGGGGGCCTCCCCGGGGTAGGGGTGGCCGCAGCAGGTGTTGGACCAGACACCGGGGGAGTGGTACTTGCCGAGCGCCCGCTGCTGGAGCAGCAGCCGGCCCTGCTCGTCGAAGAGGAACACGGAGAACGCGCGATGCAGCTGCCCGGGCGGCTGATGGGCGGCGAGCTTCTCCGCGGTGCCGATCGTCACACCGTTCTCGTCGACCAGTTCCAGCAGAATCGCGTCAGCGTCGCCCTTCGACGGACTCTGCGTCGAGGTGGCAGGTGTGATCGGCATACCCATCCTTCACATCGGTGTTGCGCCCCAAGTGTGCCGTACGAATCCGGCACTCCCGGCAAGTGATCGTGCCCGGCGCGGCGGGTGGGGAACCGCCCGCGGGGGACCGCACGCCTGTTCCGCCCGGTCAGTGACAGAGCCGGGACTCGTGCTGCGCGTGACCCGCCGGCTCCAGCTGGAAGGTGCAGTGCTCCACGTCGAAGTGGTCGCCGAGGCACCCCTGGAGCTCGTGCAGCACCTTCTCGTGACCGATGGCGTTCAGGACGTCGGAGCGCACCACCACATGGGCGGAGAGCACCGGCATCCCCGAGGTGATCGTCCACGCGTGCAGGTCGTGGACGTCCTCGACGCCGTCCACGGCGAGGATGTGCGCCCGCACCGCGTTCATGTCGACGTCCTTCGGCGCCGACTCCAGCAGGACGTCGAGGGTCTCGCGCAGCAGCTTCAGGGTGCGCGGCACGATCATCACGCCGATGACCAGCGAGGCGATCGGGTCGGCGGCCTGCCAGCCGGTGCCGAGGATCACGGCGGCCGAGATGATCACCGTCAGCGAGCCGAGGGTGTCCGCCGCCACCTCCAGGAACGCGCCGCGCACGTTCAGGCTCTCCTTCTGGCCCCGCATCAGCAGGGACAGCGAGATCAGGTTGGCGACCAGGCCGATCGCGCCGAACACGACCATCAGGCCGCCCTCGGTGTCCGCCGGCGTGAAGAACCGCTGGACGGCCTCGTACAGGACGTAGCCGCCGACGCCGAGCAGCAGCAGACAGTTGGCCAGGGCGGCGAGGATCTCCGCGCGGGCGTAGCCGAAGGTGCGGGTCGTGCTCGCCGGCCGGTTCGCGAAGTGGATCGCGAACAGGGCCATGCCGAGGCCCACCGCGTCCGTGGCCATGTGCGCCGCGTCCGCGACCAGGGCCAGCGAGTCCGCGGCCACACCGCCGACGATCTGCACCACCATGACCGCGAGCGTGATCCCCAGCGCGATCCGCAGCCGCCCCCGGTAGGCGGCGGCCGCCGTACCGGCCGGGGGCCCGTGCGCGTGCCCGTGATCGTGCCCAGCCCCCATGGGAAGCCGCCCTTCTGGTCGTACGACGATCGCAACCGCCCGTCCGGGATGACAGTCAACTACGGGCAGGGGGTATCCGGCAACGCGGCGTTGAATACCGTTGTCATATGCTGTGACCTGCGGAAACGTTCCGCAGGTCAGCGCCGCGCCCCGTCCCGTGCGGCTCAGCCGCCGTGGTGGAGCCGCCAGCCGGCCCACGCCGACTCGACCATCTCGCGTACCCCGCGCCGGGCCGTCCACCCGAGCTCCCGGGCGGCCAGTTCGGCCGAGGCGACCGCGCGCGGCGCGTCCCCGGGCCGGCGCCCCTCCACCACGGGAGGCCGCCGGTCGCCGGTCACCTCACCGATCACCTCGATCAGCTCGCGCACGGAGACCCCCGTCCCGCTGCCGATGTTCAGTGTGAGGTCGCCGCCCGCGTCCGCCGAGGACAGGTGCCGGGCCGCCGCGAGATGCGCCTCGGCGAGGTCGGCGACATGGATGTAGTCACGGACACAGGTGCCGTCCGGCGTCGGATAGTCGTCGCCGAAGATCCGCGGCGCCTCGTCGCGGGTGAGCCGGTCGAAGACCATGGGCACGATGTTGAACACGCCGGTGTCGGCGAGCTCCGGCGCGGCGGCTCCCGCCACGTTGAAGTAGCGCAGGCACACCGTCGCGATGCCGTGCGCCTGCCCCGCCGCCCGCACCAGCCACTCCCCGGCGAGCTTGGTCTCGCCGTACGGGTTCACCGGGGCGCACGGGGTCCGCTCCGTGATGAGGTCCACGTCCGGGTTGCCGTACACGGCGGCGGACGACGAGAACAGCAGCCGCCGGATCCCGGCCTGCGCGACCGCGTCCAGGAGCGTCGCGAGACCGCCCACGTTCTCCCGGTAGTAGCGGGTGGGCTGCGCCACCGACTCCGCGACCTGCTTGCGGGCCGCGAGATGCACCACACCGGTCACCCCGTGCTCGGCGAAGACCCGCTCGAGCAGGTCGCCGTCCAGGGACGAGCCGCGCACCAGCGGCACCTCGGCCGGCAGCCGCGCCGGGTACCCGGCCGAGAGGTCGTCCAGGGCGACGACCCGCTCCCCGGCGTCCGTCATGGCCCGCGCCACATGTGCTCCGATGTAGCCGGCCCCGCCTGTGATCAGCCATGTCATGGTCGTCCACCCTATGCCGACCCACCGTGGCCTCCCGCAATGTCCCCGGTGCCCCGGTCTGTACCCGGCGGGTTTGTGGGCGGCCCCCGCGATCCCCGATGATGATCGCCGGGCGGCACCGGGCGAACCATGCCGATCGTCACGCCGAACAGCCGGTGAACGTCGGCTTCCCGTCATCCGATAGCCTCTGCCGACACGCCGCCCGGCCGCCACCGGCAAGGGGCGCCGCCACCATGCACATGACCGGCGCGAGCACGCCGGCACCCAGGGAGTGAGTTCGGTTGCCGACCGCCATCCTCACCGGTCAGCCGGTCCCCGGATCGTCGATCGAGGGCGATCTGCGGTCCCTCGGCTACGACGTCCGGACCGCCTCGGACCCGGCCGACGCCGAGACCCTTCTCGCCCAGGTCCCCGGTGACCAGCGCGTCGCCCTGGTCGACGCCCGCTTCGTCGGCCATCTGCACGCCCTGCGGCTCGGCCTGACCGACCCCCGCTTCCCGCTCGCCGCGATCCCCGGCGCCGTCACCGCCCAGCCCGCGGGCCGGCAGGCGCTCACCCGCGCCGTGGCCCGCGAGACCTCCGCCGGCGGCGGAACCGGCGATGGGGGTGCCCCCGCGCGAGCGCAGTCGAGCGTGGGGGACGTCGACAGCCTCGCCGACCGTGTCGCCACCGCCCTCGACGGCGAGGGCACCGACGTGCACCGCCCCGAGCTCGGCAGCCTCGTCGCCGCCGTCCCGGCCGACCCGCAGGCCCGCAACGAGGCGCGGCAGTCCGTCGCCTCCGTCGACGACGAGGCCATACGCCTGAAGTCGGCCGTGAAGGCCCGCGACGGCTTCTTCACGACCTTCTGCATCAGCCCCTACTCGCGCTACCTCGCGCGCTGGTGCGCCCGGCGCGGCCTGACCCCCAACCAGGTCACCACCGCGTCCCTGATCACCGCGCTGATAGCGGCGGGCTGCGCGGCGACCGGCACCCGCGGCGGGTTCGTCGCGGCCGGCCTGCTGCTGATCTTCTCGTTCGTGCTCGACTGCACCGACGGGCAGCTCGCCCGCTACTCGCTGCAGTACTCCACGCTCGGCGCCTGGCTCGACGCCACCTTCGACCGGGCCAAGGAGTACGCCTACTACGCCGGTCTCGCCCTCGGCGCGGCCCGCGGCGGCGACGACGTGTGGGCGCTCGCCCTCGGCGCGATGATCCTGCAGACCTGCCGGCACGTCGTGGACTTCTCCTTCAACGAGGCGAACCACGACGCCACCGCCAACACCAGCCCCACCGCCGCCCTCTCCGACAAGCTCGACAGCGTCGGCTGGACGGTGTGGGTACGCCGCATGATCGTGCTGCCGATCGGCGAGCGCTGGGCGATGATCGCCGTGCTGACGGCGGTCACGACTCCGCGCATCACCTTCTACGCCCTGCTCGTCGGGTGCGCGTTCGCCGCCACGTACACCACGGCCGGCCGGGTCCTGCGCTCGCTGACCCGCAAGGCCCGCCGCACCGACCGGGCCGCCCAGGCGCTCGCCGACCTCGCCGACTCGGGGGAGCGCGGCCTCGGCTTCGCCGCCGCGCTGAAGAAGCCCGCCCGGCGCCTGCCCGGCTTCGCCCTCCCGGCCGTCGCCCTCCTCGGCGGGGTCCTGGTCGTCGCCGTGTCCGCCGCGACCGGACTCGGCACGCCCTGGCCGGCGCTCGCCGCGCTCGTCTACGCCGTGACCTCCGGCATCGCCGTCGCCCGCCCCCTCAAGGGCGCCCTCGACTGGCTGATCCCCCCGGTCTTCCGGGCCGCCGAGTACTGCACCGTCCTCGTGCTCGCCGCCAAGGCGGACGTGAACGGAGCCCTTCCCGCGGCTTTCGGCCTGGTGGCGGCCGTCGCCTACCATCACTACGACACGGTGTACCGCATCCGCGGTGGCGCCGGCGCGCCCCCGGCCTGGCTGGTGCGCACCATCGGGGGGCACGAAGGACGGACCCTGCTCGTCACCCTCCTCGCCGCGGTGCTCACCGCGTCGCAGTTCACGGTCGCGCTCACGGCTCTCGCCGTGGCCGTGGCCCTGGTGGTGCTCGTCGAGAGCATCCGCTTCTGGGTGACCGCCCACAAGGGCGGCGCACCCGCCGTACACGATGAAGGAGAACCCGCATGATCGGCCTCGTGCTGGCGGCCGGCGCCGGACGGCGTCTGCGCCCCTACACCGACAGCCTCCCCAAGGCTCTGGTGCCGGTGGGCCCCGCGGGCATAGAGGGCGAACCGACGGTTCTCGACCTCACCCTCGCCAACTTCGCCGAGATCGGCCTCACCGAGGTCGCGATCATCGTCGGCTACCGCAAGGAGGCCGTGTACGAGCGCAAGGCGGCGCTGGAGGCGAAGTACGGCCTCAAGCTCACCCTCATCGACAACGACAAGGCCGAGGAGTGGAACAACGCCTACTCCCTGTGGTGCGGCCGTGACGCCCTGAAAGACGGCGTGATCCTCGCCAACGGCGACACCGTGCACCCGGTCTCCGTGGAGAGGACGCTGCTCGCCGCCCGTGGCGAGGGCAAGAAGATCATCCTCGCCCTGGACACCGTGAAGTCCCTGGCCGACGAGGAGATGAAGGTCGTCGTCGACCCCGCCAAGGGCATGACGAAGATCACCAAGCTGATGGACCCCGCCGAGGCCACCGGCGAGTACATCGGCGTCACCCTCATCGAGGGCGACGCCGCCCCCGAGCTGGCCGACGCCCTGAAGACGGTCTGGGAGACCGACCCGCAGCAGTTCTACGAGCACGGCTACCAGGAGCTCGTGAACCGCGGCTTCCGGATCGATGTGGCGCCGATCGGCGACGTCAAGTGGGTGGAGATCGACAACCACGACGACCTCGCCCGTGGACGGGAGATCGCGTGCCAGTACTGACCCGGCTCATCCCCTCGCCGGTCGTCGTGGACATCCGCCCGGGTGCCCTCGACGACCTGGCCTGTGTCCTCGCCGACGAGCGCATCTCCCACTCCGGCAAGCTCGCCGTCGCCGTCAGCAACGGCTCCGGCGCCCGGCTGCGGGAGCGGCTCGCCCCCGCGCTGCCCGGCGCCTCCTGGTACGAGGTCGGCGGCGGCACCCTGGACGACGCGGTCCGGCTGGCCGGCGACATAAAGGCCGGCCACTACGACGCCGTCGTCGGGCTCGGCGGCGGCAAGATCATCGACTGCGCCAAGTTCGCCGCGGCCCGCGTGGGCCTGCCCCTGGTCGCCGTCCCGACGAACCTCGCGCACGACGGACTGTGCTCGCCGGTCGCCACGCTCGACAACGACGCCGGCCGCGGCTCCTACGGCGTGCCGAACCCGATCGCGGTCGTCATCGACCTCGACGTCATCCACGAGGCCCCGGCCCGCTTCGTGCGCGCCGGCATCGGGGACGCGATCTCCAACATCTCGGCCATCGCCGACTGGGAGCTCGCCCACCGCGTCAAGGGCGAGAAGATCGACGGCCTCGCCGCCGCGATCGCCCGCCAGGCCGGCGAGGCCGTCCTGCGGCACCCCGGCGGCATAGGGGACACCGGCTTCCTCCAGGTGCTGGCCGAGGCGCTGGTCCTCAGCGGTATCGCCATGTCGGTGTCGGGCGACTCCCGTCCCTCCTCCGGCGCGTGCCACGAGATCAACCACGCCTTCGACCTGCTGTTCCCGAAGCGCGCCGCCGCCCATGGCGAGCAGTGCGGACTGGGCGCGGCCTTCGCCATGTACCTGCGCGGGGCGCACGACGAGTCGGCCTTCATGGCCGAGGTGCTGCGCCGGCACGGCCTGCCCGTGCTGCCGAGCGAGATCGGGTTCACGGACGACGAGTTCGTCCGCGCCGTGGAGTTCGCTCCGCAGACCCGGCCCGGCCGGTACACGATCCTCGAACACCTCGACCTGACAACCGACCAGATCAAGGACGTCTACGCCGACTATGTCAAGGCCATCGGTAGCTGAACTACGCCCCGTCGTCCACCCCGCGGGGGTGAAGGACCGGCGCAGCGGTGAGCACTGGATGGGACGCCTCTACATGCGCGAGGTGTCCCTGCGGGTCGACCGCTACCTGGTGAACACCAGGGTCACGCCCAACCAGCTCACGTACCTGATGACCGTCTTCGGTGTCCTCGCGGCCCCGGCACTCCTCGTGCCGGGGATCGCGGGCGCCGTGCTGGGCGTCGTGTGCGTCCAGATGTACCTGCTGCTCGACTGCGTCGACGGCGAGATCGCGCGCTGGCGCAAGCAGTACTCGCTCAGCGGCGTCTACCTCGACCGGGTCGGCGCCTACCTCACCGACGCCGCCGTGCTCACCGGCTTCGGTCTGCGCGCCGCCGACCTGTGGGGCAGCGGCCGTATCGACTGGCTGTGGGCCTTCCTCGGCACGCTGGCCGCGCTCGGCGCCATCCTGATCAAGGCCGAGACCGACCTCGTCGGCGTCGCCCGCCACCAGACCGGCAAGGAGCCGGTCAAGGAGGCCGCCGCCGAGATGCGCTCCTCGGGCATGGCGCTGGCCCGCCGGGCCGCCGCCGCCCTGAAGTTCCACCGCCTGATCCTCGGCATCGAGGCGTCGCTGCTCATCCTGGTCCTCGCGATCGCCGACCAGGTCCGCGGCGACCTGTTCTTCTCCCGTCTCGGCGTCGCGGTGCTCGCCGGCATCGCCCTCGTGCAGACCCTGCTGCACCTGGTGTCCATCCTCGCCTCGAGCAGGCTGAAGTGAGCGCCATGAAGGTCGGCGCGGTCGTCATCACCATGGGCAACCGCCCCGAGGAGCTGCGCGCCCTGCTCGACTCGGTCGCCAAGCAGGACGGCGACGCGGTCCAGGTCGTCGTGGTCGGCAACGGCTCACCCGTCCCGGACGTCCCCGAGGGCGTCCGCACGATCGAGCTGCCCGAGAACCTCGGCATCCCCGGTGGCCGCAACGTCGGCATCGAGGCGTTCGGACCGAGCGGCCGGGACGTCGACGTCCTGCTCTTCCTCGACGACGACGGCCTGCTGGCCCGCCACGACACCGCCGAGCTGTGCCGCCAGGCCTTCGAGGCCGACCCGAGGCTCGGCATCATCAGCTTCCGCATCGCCGACCCCGAGACCGGGGTCACCCAGCGCCGCCACGTCCCGCGGCTGCGCGCCTCCGACCCGATGCGCTCCTCCCGGGTCACCACCTTCCTGGGCGGCGCCAACGCCGTGCGCACCCAGGTCCTCGCGGAGGTCGGCGGCCTGCCGGACGCATTCTTCTACGCGCACGAGGAAACCGATCTGGCATGGCGGGCCCTCGACGCGGGCTGGATGATCGACTACCGGTCCGACATGGTGCTGTACCACCCCACGACCGCGCCCTCCCGGCACGCGGTCTACCACCGCATGGTCGCCCGCAACCGGGTCTGGCTCGCCCGCCGCAACCTGCCCGCGCCGCTGGTCCCCGTCTATCTCGGGGTGTGGCTGCTGCTCACCCTTCTCCGGCGCCCCTCGGGGCCCGCGCTGAAGGCATGGTTCGGGGGATTCCGGGAAGGATGGACGACTTCGTGCGGTCCCCGGCGTCCCATGAAGTGGCGTACGGTGTGGCGGCTGACCCGACTGGGCCGGCCCCCTGTCATCTGACAGGCTCGGCCCTGAGGAGCACCGGCCCGCACCCCGGCCGCAGGTACATGCCAGACCCGCACAGGGGGCTGCGCATCTCGATGACGAAAGTTTCGACTGGTGAGTGAGACAACGCACGACGGCCCGGTCGCGGTGAGCGCGCCGCCGTCGCCCGACGAGGGACTCACGGCGGCCGAGCTGGCCGCCAAGTACGGGCTGTCCGTAAGCGGCGCCCGCCCCTCGCTGTTCGAGTACGTCCGCCAGCTCTGGGACCGGCGGCACTTCATCCTCGCGTTCTCGCGGGCGAAGCTGACCGCCCAGTACAGCCAGGCCAAGCTCGGGCAGCTCTGGCAGGTGGCCACCCCGCTGCTGAACGCCGCCGTGTACTTCCTCATCTTCGGTCTGATCCTGCAGGCCGACCGGGGCATGTCCCGCGACGTCTACGTGCCGTTCCTGGTCACGGGCGTCTTCGTGTTCACCTTCACCCAGAGCTCGGTGATGGCCGGGGTCCGCGCGATCTCCGGCAACCTCGGGCTGGTGCGCGCCCTGCACTTCCCGCGCGCCTCGCTGCCCATCTCCTTCGCGCTCCAGCAGCTCCAGCAGCTGCTGTTCTCGATGGTCGTGCTGTTCGTCGTGGCGGTGGCCTTCGGCAGCTATCCGTCGCCGTCCTGGCTGCTGATCGTGCCGGTGCTGGTGCTGCAGTTCTTCTTCAACACGGGCCTTGCGATGATCATGGCCAGGGCCGGCGCCAAGACCCCGGACCTCGCCCAGCTGATGCCGTTCGTGATGCGCACCTGGATGTACGCGTCCGGCGTGATGTTCTCCATCCCGATCATGCTGGAGGGCAAGCCGGAGTGGATCGCCACGGTCCTGCAGTGGAACCCGGCCGCGATCTACATGGACCTCATGCGCTTCGCCCTCATCGACGGCTACGGCTCCTCCAACCTGCCGGACCACGTCTGGATGGTCGCTCTCGGCTGGGCCGTGCTGTTCGCCGCCGGCGGCTTCGTGTACTTCTGGAAGGCGGAGGAGAGGTACGGCCGTGGCTGACCAGAACGCCGGGGAGCGCGTCCCCACCGTCATCGCCGACGAGCTGCACATCGTGTACCGCGTCAACGGCGCCAAGTCCGGCAAGGGCAGCGCCACCGCCGCCCTGAGCCGCATCCTCAAGCGTGGCGAGGAGCGCGGGGTGCGCAAGGTGCACGCCGTGCGCGGCGTCTCCTTCGTCGCCTACCGGGGCGAGGCCATCGGCCTCATCGGCTCCAACGGCTCCGGCAAGTCCACGCTGCTGCGGGCCATCGCCGGGCTGCTCCCTGCTGAGAAGGGCAAGGTCTACACCGACGGGCAGCCCTCGCTGCTCGGGGTGAACGCCGCCCTGATGAACGACCTCACCGGCGAGCGGAACGTCATATTGGGCGGGCTCGCCATGGGCATGACCCGCGAGCAGATCAAGGCGCGCTACCAGGACATCGTCGACTTCTCCGGCATCAACGAGAAGGGCGACTTCATCACCCTCCCGATGCGCACCTACTCGTCCGGCATGGCAGCCCGGCTGCGGTTCTCCATCGCCGCCGCCAAGGACCACGACGTCCTCATGATCGACGAGGCGCTGGCCACCGGCGACCGCAAGTTCCAGAAGCGCTCCGAAAACCGCATCCGCGAGCTGCGCAAGGAGGCCGGCACGGTCTTCCTCGTCAGCCACAACAACAAGTCGATCCGCGACACCTGCAACCGCGTCCTGTGGCTGGAACGCGGCGAGCTCCGGATGGACGGTCCGACGGACGAGGTCCTCAAGGAGTACGAGAAGTTCACGGGCAAGTAGTCCACACCGTGGTGGGCCGTGCGGCCCAGAACGCTTCGCCGGGCCCCGCCGGAACTGCTCCGGCGGGGCCCCGCGTCTGCAAAGGAAACGTCAACTCCGCCTGGTGCCAGGAATCTTGGCGCCAATCGGTGTGTTCTTGTGATGTGCAGGACACCCCCAGGAGCCGTGCAGCGTTGTACAACGTAAGCTGTACCGGTACCGAAACACGCAAGTGGGGCGATAAGGCGTGATGCCCGCCTCCGGGCCCCGGCACGGCGGCCCGGGCGGCGTGTCCGAAATAGTGCGCATCGGGTCTGCGGTGTAGAACGGGAGATGTGACGGCAATGGCTACGGAAACTCCCCAGCTCCACGCAGCGTGCGCCGTCTTCGCGCCGGGCAGTCGACGATGACGGGAGCCGACGCGCTCACCGCCGATCCGGAGCGCACCACCCTCGACAAGGCCGCCGCGGAGAACTTCCCCGTGGCGCCGTTCTTCCTGCCCAGAGCCTGGCGCACCGACCTCATGGCCGTCTACGGCTTCGCCCGCCTCGTCGACGACATCGGCGACGGCGACCTCGCCCCCGGCGGCGCCGACGCACGCCTGCTCGGCGTGTCCGGCGCCGACGCCGACGACCGTCTCGTCCTGCTCGACGCCTTCGAGGCCGACCTGCGCCGCGTCTTCGACGGCACCCCGCGCCACCCCCTGCTGCGCCGCCTCCAGCCGACGGTCCGCCGCCGCTCGCTGACGCCCGAGCCCTTCCTCGGCCTGATCGCCGCCAACCGCCAGGACCAGCTCGTCGGCCGGTACGAGACCTACGACGACCTCCTTGCCTACTGCGAACTGTCCGCCAACCCCGTCGGCCGGCTCGTCCTCGCCGTCACGGGGACCGGCACGCCCGAGCGGATCCGCCGCTCCGACGCGGTGTGCACCGCGCTCCAGATCGTCGAGCACCTCCAGGACGTCGCCGAGGACCTCGGACGTGACCGGATCTATCTGCCCGCCGAGGACATGAAGCGTTTCCACGTCGACGAAAACGACCTGGCGGCGAAAACAGCAGGCGCATCGGTGCGCGCACTGGTTGCATACGAAGCCGAACGCGCCCGGAACCTCCTGAATGAAGGCACGCCTCTCGTGGGTAGCGTCCACGGCAGGCTCAAGCTGCTGCTGGCGGGTTTCGTGGCGGGGGGAAGGGCGGCCGTCGAAGCGATCGCCGCCGCCGAATACGACGTACTCACAGGCCCGCCCAAGGCCGGCAAGCTCCGGCTGCTGCGCGAGGTGGGCGGGACCCTGCGAGGAGAGGGGTGATCCGGACCGTGGAGTCTGCACCACACGTGTCCGCACCGGTACTCGCCGCCTACAGCTACTGCGAGACCGTCACCGGACGGCAGGCCCGGAACTTCGCCTACGGCATCCGGCTGCTGCCCACGCCCAAGCGCCGGGCGATGTCGGCGCTGTACGCGTTCTCGCGCCGGGTCGACGACATCGGCGACGGCGCCCTGCCCGGCGACGTCAAGACCGCCCGGCTCGAGGACACCCGCAAGGTGCTCACCCGGATCCGCGAGGGCGGGATCGACGAGGACGACACCGATCCCGTCGCCGTCGCGCTCGCGCACGCCGCCGCCACCTTCCCGATCCCGCTCGGCGGCCTCGACGAGCTGATCGACGGCGTGCTGATGGACGTGCGGGGCGAGACGTACGAGACCTGGGACGACCTCAAGGTGTACTGCCGCTGCGTGGCGGGCGCCATCGGCCGTCTCTCGCTCGGCGTCTTCGGCACCGAACCGCACGCGCGCGGCGCCGAACGCGCTCCCGAGTACGCCGACACCCTGGGCCTGGCCCTGCAGCTCACCAACATCCTGCGCGACGTCCGCGAGGACGGCGAGGGCGGCCGTACCTATCTGCCCTCGGACGACCTGGCGAAGTTCGGCTGCTCGGCCGGCTTCCACGGGCCGACACCGCCGGAGGGCTCCGACTTCGCCGGCCTCGTGCACTTCGAGGTGCGCCGGGCCCGCGCCCTGTTCGCCGAGGGCTACCGGCTGCTCCCCATGCTCGACCGGCGCAGCGGCGCCTGCGTCGCCGCCATGGCCGGCATCTACCGCCGTCTCCTGGACCGCATCGAACGCGACCCGGAGGCCGTCCTGCGCGGCCGCGTCTCCCTGCCCGGCCGGGAGAAGGCCTACGTCGCCGTCCGCGGCCTGTCCGGCCTCGACACCCGGCACGTGACCCGGCGAGCCGTCAGGAGGCGTGCCTGATGGACCTGGGCGGAAAACGGCGGGCAACCCTCCGCGGCCGTACCGCGTCCCTGACGACGACCGGCCGAACGGCGTCCGGATGCCGGCACGGCGGTCGCACGGGGGAGGGCGCGCGATGACCGACGGCACACGGTCCGACGGGCCGCTCTCCGGCGCGCCGGACCGCTCCGGGCGGGACGCCGTCGTCATCGGCGGCGGGCTCGCCGGCGTCACCGCCGCGCTCGCGCTCGCCGACGCCGGAGTGCGCGTCACCCTGCTGGAGGGCCGGCCCCGGCTCGGCGGCCTCGCCTTCTCCTTCCGGCGCGGCGACCTGACCGTCGACAACGGACAGCACGTCTACCTGCGCTGCTGCACCGCCTACCGCTGGTTCCTCGACCGGATCGACGGGGCGGCGCTCGCCCCCCTGCAGGAACGTCTCGACGTGCCCGTCGTCGACCTCGGCAAGCCCGAGGGCCGGCGGCTCGGCCGGCTGCGGCGCGACCCGCTGCCCGTCCCCCTGCACCTCGGCCGCAGCCTCGCCGCCTATCCGCACCTGTCGCTCGCCGAACGGGCCAGGGTCGGACGCGCCGCGCTCGCGCTCAAGGGCCTCGACCCGGCCGACCCGGCCCTCGACGACCAGGACTTCGGCGGCTGGCTCGCCGCGCACGGCCAGTCCCCGCGCGCCGTCGAGGCCCTGTGGGACCTGGTCGGCGTCGCCACCCTCAACGCCGTCGCGGGCGACGCCTCGCTCGGGCTCGCCGCCATGGTGTTCAAGACCGGCCTGCTGTCCGAACCGGGCGCCGCCGACATCGGCTGGTCCCGCGTCCCGCTGGGCGACCTGCACGACGGACTGGCCCGCAAGGCCCTCGACTCCGCGGGTGTCCGCACCGAACTGCGCACCCGCGCCGGCGCCCTCTCCCGCGACGCCGGCGGACGCTGGAGCGTCCAGGTGCCCGGCGAGACGCTCACCGCCGACGCCGTCGTGCTCGCCGTGCCCCAGCGCGAGGCCCACGCCCTGCTGCCCGACGGCGCCCTCGACGACCCCGGCCGGCTGCTGCGCATCGGCACCGCGCCGATCCTCAACGTCCACGTCGTCTACGACCGCAAGGTGCTCGCCGCCCCCTTCCTGACGGCCCTCGGCACCCCGCTGCAGTGGGTCTTCGACCGCACCGAGGCCGCCGGACTCACCGACGGCCAGTACCTCGCCGTGTCCCAGTCGGCCGCGCAGGACGAGATCGACGCACCCGTGGCCACCCTCCGCGAGCGGTACCTGCCCGAGCTGGAGCGGCTGCTGCCGCGCGCCCGGGGCGCCCGCGTGCAGGATTTCTTCGTCACCCGCGAGCGCACCGCGACGTTCGCCCCGACCCCCGGCGTCGGACGGCTGCGGCCCGGCGCGCGTACCAAGGCACCCGGCCTGTACCTGGCCGGAGCGTGGACCGCCACCGGGTGGCCCGCGACCATGGAGAGTGCGGTCCGCAGCGGCGTCGGCGCGGCCGAGGCCGCCCTCGGCGCCCTCGGCAGGCCCCGCCCCGGCCATCTCTTCGCCATCGAGGAGGCGGCCTGATGCTGAACGAGCACGCGGCGGCAGGCCCCCGCACCCCCGGTACCGCTACAAGAGGAGAGACCGTGCCCACTGTGCCCCCGGCCGAGAAGGCCGCTCGAGAGACCGCGGTCGACGTGACCGCGCTCCTGGAGCGCGGGAGGACCCTGGCCACACCGGTACTGCGGACGGCGATCGACCGCCTGGCCGCTCCCATGGACACCGTCTCCGCCTACCACTTCGGCTGGATCGACGCCCACGGCAACCCCACGGCCGGCGACGGCGGCAAGGCCGTACGCCCCGCCCTCGCGGTGCTCTCCGCCGAGGTCACCGGAGCCGCCCCCGAGGCCGGCATCCCCGGCGCCGTCGCCGTGGAACTGGTCCACAACTTCTCCCTGCTGCACGACGACCTGATGGACGGCGACGAGCAGCGCCGGCACCGCGACACCGTCTGGAAGGTCCACGGCCCCGCCCAGGCCATCCTCGTCGGAGACGCGCTGTTCGCCCTCGCCTACGACGTCCTGCTCGAACGCGGCACCGCCGAGGCCGGCCGCGCCGCCCGCCGGCTCACCACCGCCACCCGCGCCCTGATCGACGGTCAGGCGCAGGACATCTCCTACGAGCACCGCGACCGCGTCAGCGTCGAGGAGTGCCTGGAGATGGAGGGCAACAAGACCGGCGCCCTGCTGGCCTGCGCCTCCTCCATCGGCGCGGTGCTCGGCGGCGCGGACGAGCGGGCCGCCGACACCCTGGAGAGGTACGGCTACCACCTCGGTCTCGCCTTCCAGGCCGTCGACGACCTCCTCGGCATCTGGGGCGACCCGGACGCCACCGGCAAGCAGACCTGGAGCGATCTGCGCCAGCGCAAGAAGTCCCTGCCGGTCGTCGCCGCGCTCGCGGCGGGCGGCAGCGCCTCCGAGCGGCTCGGCGAGATCCTCGCCGCCGACGCCAAGAGCAGCGACTTCGAGAACTTCTCCGAGGAGGAGTTCGCGGCCCGCGCCGCCCTCATCGAGGAGGCGGGCGGCCGCGAGTGGACGGCCGAGGAGGCACGCCGCCAGCACACCATCGCCGTCGAGGCCCTCGACGCCGTCGACATGCCCGAGCGCGTGCGGGCGCAGTTCACGGCGCTCGCGGACTTCGTCGTCGTCCGCAAGAGATGAACACCCTCGGGGGAAGAGAGATGATCGGTATCGGTCGAATAGTCCTCGCGTAGTCGCCGGCCGGTGGCGCTGGACGCAGCGCCCCGGCCGACGGCGGACCCACAGCAGACGCACCGCTTGCAGCACTGCACGAAGGGGAAGCCATGACAGCGACGACCGACGGAAGCACCGGGGCGGCCCTGCCGCCCCGGGCCGCCGCGGCCAGTGACATCCACAGCGAGACCCCCCTGGCGGCCGGGGCGCACGAGGCCGCCGAACGCGCCGTCCGGCGCGCCACCGACGTCCTCCTGGCCCGCCAGGACCCCGAGGGCTGGTGGAAGGGCGACCTGGAGACCAACGTCACCATGGACGCCGAGGACCTGCTGCTGCGTCAGTTCCTCGGCATCCGGGACGAGGAGACCACCCGGGCCGCCGCCCTCTTCATCCGCGGCGAGCAGCGCGACGACGGCACCTGGGCCACCTTCTACGGCGGGCCGGGCGAACTGTCCACCACCATCGAGGCCTACGTCGCCCTGCGGCTGGCCGGCGACGCCCCCGACGCACCGCACATGGCGAAGGCCTCCGCCTGGATCCGGGCCCGGGGCGGCATCGCCGAGGCCCGGGTGTTCACCCGCATCTGGCTGGCCCTGTTCGGCTGGTGGAAGTGGGAGGACCTGCCCGAACTCCCGCCGGAACTCATCTACTTCCCGACCTGGGTGCCGCTCAACATCTACGACTTCGGCTGCTGGGCCCGGCAGACCATCGTCCCGCTGACGATCGTCTCCGCGAAGCGCCCGGTGCGCCCCGCGCCCTTCCCGCTCGACGAGCTGCACACCGACCCGGCGAACCCCAACCCGCCCAAGCCCCTCGCCCCGGTGGCGAGTTGGGACGGCGCCTTCCAGCGGCTGGACAAGGCCCTGCACAAGCTGCGCAAGGTCGCCCCACGCAGACTCCGCAGAGCGGCCATGAACACCGCCGCCCGCTGGATCATCGAGCGGCAGGAGAACGACGGCTGCTGGGGCGGCATCCAGCCCCCGGCGGTCTACTCGATCATCGCGCTGCACCTGCTCGGCTACGACCTGAAGCACCCGGTGATGCGCGAGGGGCTGGCGTCCCTGGACCGCTTCGCCGTGTGGCGCGAGGACGGCGCCCGGATGATCGAGGCGTGCCAGTCACCGGTCTGGGACACCTGTCTGGCCACCATCGCGCTGGTGGACGCGGGCGTGCCCGCCGACCACCCGCAACTCGTCAAGGCCGCCGACTGGATGCTCGGCGAGGAGATCGTCCGGCCCGGCGACTGGGCGGTCCGGCGCCCCCAACTGCCGCCCGGCGGCTGGGCGTTCGAGTTCCACAACGACAACTACCCCGACATCGACGACACCGCCGAGGTGGTCCTCGCGCTGCGCCGGGTCCGCCACCACGACCCCGAGCGCATGGAACGCGCGATCGGCCGCGGGGTGCGCTGGAACCTCGGCATGCAGTCCCGCAACGGGGCGTGGGGCGCCTTCGACGTCGACAACACCAGCCCCTTCCCCAACCGGCTGCCGTTCTGCGACTTCGGGGAGGTCATCGACCCGCCGTCGGCGGACGTCACCGCGCACGTCGTCGAGATGCTCGCCGTCGAGGGGCTCGCCCACGACCCGCGCACCCGGCGTGGCATCGCGTGGCTCCTCGCCGAACAGGAGCCCGACGGCTCGTGGTTCGGGCGCTGGGGCGTCAACTACCTCTACGGCACCGGGTCCGTCGTCCCGGCCCTGGCGGCCGCGGGCTTCCCCGGCTCCCATCCGGCGATCCGCCGGGCCGTCGCCTGGCTGGAGTCCGTCCAGAACGACGACGGCGGCTGGGGCGAGGACCTGCGCTCCTACAAGTACGCCAAGGAGTGGAGCGGCAAGGGCGCCTCGACCGCCTCGCAGACGGCCTGGGCGCTGATGGCGCTCCTCGCGGCGGGCGAGAAGGACTCCAAGGCCGTGGAACGCGGCGTCGAGTGGCTGGCCGCCACCCAGCGGCCGGACGGCACCTGGGACGAGCCGTACTTCACCGGCACCGGCTTCCCCTGGGACTTCTCGATCAACTACCACCTCTACCGGCAGGTCTTCCCGCTGACCGCACTGGGCCGGTACCTGTACGGGGAACCCTTCGCCGGCAAGGCGACCGCCCCCGCTGCCGACGCCGAGGGGAGCGGATGAACCCACAGCCCGCCCCGGCCCCGCTGCTGATCGCCTGCGCGCTCGGCATCGAGCAGATCGCCCTGCGCACCGGCGACCGGGGCGGGGCCGGCGGGCCGGTCACCGTGCTGCGCACCGGCATGGGCCCCCGTTCGGCCGAGCGCTCGGTGACGCGTCTGCTGGCCGATCCGGCGCTGGCGGAGGCCGCCGTCCTCGCCACCGGCTTCTGCGCGGGCCTCGCCCCCGGGATGCACCCCGGCGACCTCGTGGTCGCCGAGGAGACCCGCGATCCGGCGGGAACCGTTCCGTGCACGGGGACCGACCTACTGGTCAAAGCACTCATGCGGTCCGTCCCGGGCCGCACCGTCCACACCGGACCGCTCACCGGCTCGGACCATGTGGTCCGCGGTCAGGAACGGTCCGATCTGCTCACGACCGGCGCGATCGCGGTCGACATGGAATCCGCGGCCACGCTCCTGAGCGCCGTACGCACGGGCGAGCGCCCGGTTGCGGCCGTCCGGGTGGTCGTGGACGCTCCAGAACATGAACTCGTCCGGATCGGCACATTGCGCGGTGGAATATCGGCCTTCCGCGTTCTTCGTTCCGTTCTGCCTGCTTTCTATGAATGGCACCGTTCCTTGCTGCTCCCCAGGAGGTGAGCCAGATGGCCATGCCGCTGCGCCAGTCCATCAAGGTCGCTACTTACTTGGCTGAACAGAAGCTCCGCAGGCGTGACAAGTTCCCGCTCATCGTCGAGCTGGAACCCCTGTTCGCCTGCAACCTCAAATGCGAGGGCTGCGGCAAGATCCAGCACCCGGCGGGGGTCCTGAAGCAGCGCATGCCCGTGGCGCAGGCCGTGGGCGCGGTTCTGGAGTCCGGGGCGCCGATGGTGTCCATCGCCGGTGGCGAGCCGCTGATGCATCCGCAGATCGACGAGATCGTGCGGCAGCTCGTGGCCAAGCGCAAGTACGTCTTCCTGTGCACCAACGCCATGCTGCTGCGCAAGAAGATGGACAAGTTCACGCCGTCGCCGTACTTCGCGTTCGCCGTGCACATCGACGGCCTGCGGGAGCGCCACGACGAGTCCGTGGCGAAGGAGGGCGTCTTCGACGAGGCCGTCGAGGCGATCAAGGAGGCCAAGCGGCGCGGCTTCCGGGTCACCACCAACTCGACGTTCTTCAACACCGACACCCCGCAGACCATCATCGAGGTGCTCAACTTCCTCAACGACGACCTCCAGGTCGACGAGATGATGATCTCGCCCGCCTACGCCTACGAGAAGGCGCCGGACCAGGAGCACTTCCTCGGCGTCGAGCAGACCCGCGAGCTGTTCAAGAAGGCCTTCGCCGGCGGCAACCGCCGCAAGTGGCGGCTGAACCACTCGCCGCTGTTCCTCGACTTCCTCGAGGGCAAGGTGGACTTCCCCTGCACGGCCTGGGCGATCCCGAACTACTCCCTCTTCGGCTGGCAGCGCCCCTGCTACCTGATGAGCGACGGCTACGTCCCGACGTACCGGGAGCTGATCGAGGACACCGACTGGGACAAGTACGGCCGGGGCAAGGACCCGCGCTGCGCCAACTGCATGGCGCACTGCGGCTACGAACCCACCGCCGTCCTCGCCACCATGGGCTCGCTCAAGGAGTCGCTGCGCGCCATGCGTGAGACCGTCTCCGGAAACCGGGAGTGACCCCATGACCGCCATCTCCTTGGGCGTCCCCGAGGTACCGGTCCGGCCGGTCGCCGTGCGACGTGCGTCCCGGCGGATCCAGGTCGGCCCGGTGGCGGTCGGCGGCGGCGCCCCGGTGTCGGTGCAGTCGATGACGACGACGCGTACGTCCGACATCGGTGCGACGTTGCAGCAGATCGCGGAGTTGACGGCGTCGGGCTGCCAGATCGTGCGGGTGGCGTGTCCGACGCAGGATGACGCGGACGCGCTGGCGACGATCGCGCGGAAGTCGCAGATCCCGGTGATCGCGGACATCCACTTCCAGCCGAAGTACGTGTTCGCGGCGATCGAGGCGGGCTGTGCGGCGGTCCGGGTGAACCCGGGCAACATCAAGCAGTTCGACGACAAGGTCAAGGAGATCGCGCGGGCCGCGAAGGACCACGGCACGCCGATCCGGATCGGTGTGAACGCGGGGTCGCTGGACCGGCGTCTGCTGCAGAAGTACGGCAAGGCGACGCCGGAGGCGCTGGTGGAGTCGGCGCTGTGGGAGGCGTCGCTCTTCGAGGAGCACGACTTCCGGGACATCAAGATCTCCGTGAAGCACAACGACCCGGTGATCATGATCGAGGCGTACAAGCAGCTCGCCGCCCAGTGCGACTACCCGCTGCACCTCGGCGTGACCGAGGCCGGCCCCGCCTTCCAGGGCACCATCAAGTCCGCGGTCGCCTTCGGCGCGCTCCTCTCCCAGGGCATCGGCGACACCATCCGGGTGTCGTTGAGCGCTCCGCCCGCGGAGGAGGTCAAGGTCGGCATCCAGATCCTGCAGTCGCTCGGGCTGCGGGAACGGCGGCTGGAGATCGTCTCCTGCCCGTCCTGCGGCCGGGCGCAGGTGGACGTCTACAAGCTGGCCGAGGAGGTCACCGCGGGCCTGGACGGCATGGAGGTGCCGCTGCGGGTGGCGGTCATGGGGTGTGTCGTCAACGGCCCCGGCGAGGCCCGCGAGGCCGACCTGGGCGTCGCCTCCGGCAACGGCAAGGGCCAGATCTTCGTCAAGGGCGAGGTCATCAAGACCGTCCCCGAGTCGAAGATCGTCGAGACCCTCATCGAGGAGGCGATGAAGATCGCCGAGCAGATGGAACAGGACGGGGCCGCATCGGGCGTCCCCACCGGCACGGGGAAACCGGCAGTGACGGTGAGTTGAAGCACGGCACGGACCGAGAGGGGGCCCGAGCATGACGATTCTGGAGAGCATCCGGGGACCACGTGACCTGAAGGCGCTGTCCGAGGCGGAACTCGGTGAACTGTCCGACGAGATCAGGGAGTTCCTGGTGCACGCGGTCGCCAGGACCGGCGGGCACCTCGGGCCCAACCTGGGGGTGGTGGAGCTGTCCGTCGCGCTCCACCGGGTCTTCGAGTCGCCGGTCGACCGCATCGTCTGGGACACCGGCCATCAGAGCTATGTGCACAAGCTGCTGACGGGGCGTCAGGACTTCTCCAAGCTGCGGGGCAAGGGGGGCCTGTCGGGCTACCCCTCCCGCGAGGAGTCCGAGCACGACATCGTGGAGAACAGCCACGCCTCCACCGCCCTCGGCTGGGCCGACGGGCTCGCCAAGGCCCGCCAGGTGCAGCGGGAGAAGGGGCACGTCGTCGCGGTCATCGGCGACGGGGCGCTGACCGGCGGCATGGCCTGGGAGGCGCTGAACAACATCGCGGCCGCCAAGGACCGGCCGCTGATCATCGTCGTCAACGACAACGAGCGCTCGTACGCCCCGACCATCGGCGGCCTCGCCAACCACCTGGCGACCCTGCGCACCACCGACAGCTACGAGAAGATCCTGGCCTGGGGCAAGGACGTCCTGCTGCGCACCCCGCTGGTCGGCCACACGGTCTACGAGTCCCTGCACGGCGCGAAGAAGGGCTTCAAGGACGCCTTCGCACCCCAGGGCATGTTCGAGGACCTGGGACTGAAGTACGTCGGCCCCATCGACGGGCACGACATCGGGGCCGTCGAGTCGGCGCTGCGGCGCGCCAAGCGCTTCCACGGCCCGGTGCTGGTGCACTGCCTCACGGAGAAGGGGCGCGGCTACGAACCCGCCCTCGCCCACGAGGAGGACCACTTCCACACCGTCGGCGTGATGGACCCGCTGACCTGCGAACCGCTCGCGCCGTCGGGCGGGCCGTCCTGGACGTCGGTGTTCGGCGACGAGATCGTACGGATCGGCGAGGAGCGCGAGGACGTCGTCGCGATCACGGCGGCCATGCTGCACCCGGTCGGCCTCGGCAGGTTCGCGGAGCGGTTCCCGGACCGGGTCTGGGACGTCGGGATCGCCGAGCAGCACGCGGCCGTCTCGGCGGCCGGCCTCGCCACGGGCGGACTGCACCCGGTCGTCGCCGTCTACGCCACCTTCCTCAACCGCGCCTTCGACCAGCTGCTGATGGACGTCGCGCTGCACCGCTGCGGGGTGACCTTCGTCCTGGACCGGGCCGGTGTCACCGGCGTCGACGGCCCCTCGCACAACGGCATGTGGGACATGTCGATCCTCCAGGTCGTCCCCGGCCTGAGGATCGCCGCGCCCCGGGACGCCGACCAGCTGAGGGCGCAGCTGCGGGAGGCCGTGGCCGTGGACGACGCCCCGACGCTGGTGCGCTTCCCGAAGGAGTCGGTCGGACCCTCGATCCCGGCCGTCGACCGGGTGGGCGGGCTCGACGTCCTGCACCGCGGCGGACCGGACCAGGACGTCCTCCTCGTCGCCGTCGGTGTGATGGCCCCCGTGTGCCTCCAGGCCGCCGAACTGCTCGAGGCGCGCGGCATCGGCTGCACCGTCGTCGACCCCCGCTGGGTCAAGCCCGTCGACCCGGCGCTCGCGCCGCTGGCCGCCCAGCACCGGCTGGTGGCCGTGGTCGAGGACAACAGCCGCTCGGCCGGGGTGGGCGGTGCCGTGGCGCTCGCGCTCGGCGACGCCGACGTGGACGTGCCGGTGCGGCGGTTCGGCATCCCGGAGCAGTTCCTCGCGCACGCCAAGCGGGGTGAGGTGCTGGCCGACATCGGCCTCACGCCCGTCGAGGTCGCCGGCCGGATCAGCGCGAGCCTCGCCCTGAAGGAGGCCGCGGGCGGTTCGTCCGACCCGTCCGACGGCGGCCGTCCCGCAGGCCGCCCCGTCGCGTCAGTCAAGGAGAAGGCTGAATGACCACCGAGTTCGACCTCGGCAGACTCCTCGCCGAGCGCGGAGCCGAGCGCTACGAGCTGCACACCCGGTACCTCAACCACCAGCTCCCGCGCATGCTGCACACCATCGGCTTCGACAAGGTGTACGAGCGTGCCGAGGGCGCCTACTTCTGGGACGCCGACGGCGACGACTACCTCGACATGCTCGCCGGGTTCGGGGTGATGGGCCTGGGCCGCCATCACCCCGTCGTCCGCAAGGCGCTGCACGACGTGCTGGACGCCCAGCTCGCCGACCTCACCCGCTTCGACTGCCAGCCGCTGCCCGGGCTGCTGGCGGAGAAGCTGCTCGCCCACAGCCCCCACCTGGACCGGGTGTTCTTCGGCAACAGCGGCACGGAGGCGGTGGAGACCGCGCTGAAGTTCGCGCGGTTCGTCACCGGCCGCCCCAGGGTGCTGTACTGCGACCACGCCTTCCACGGGCTGACCACCGGCTCCCTGTCCGTCAACGGCGAGTCCGCCTTCCGGGACGGCTTCGCGCCGCTGCTGCCCGACACGGCCGTCCCGCTCGGCGACCTCGACGCCCTGGCGCGGGAGCTGGGGAAGGGCGACGTGGCCGCGCTGATCGTCGAACCGATCCAGGGCAAGGGCGTGCACGAGGCCCCGCCCGGCTATCTGCGGGCCGCCCAGGAGCTGCTGCACCGGCACAAGGCGCTGCTCATCGCGGACGAGGTGCAGACCGGCCTCGGCCGCACCGGTGACTTCTACGCCTACCAGCACGAGGAGGGCGTCGAACCGGACCTGGTGTGCGTCGCCAAGGCGCTGTCCGGCGGCTATGTGCCGGTCGGCGCCACGATCGGCAAGGACTGGATCTTCAAGAAGGTCTACTCGTCCATGGACCGGGTGCTCGTCCACTCGGCGAGCTTCGGCTCCAACGCGCAGGCCATGGCGGCCGGGCTGGCTGTGCTGTCCGTCATGGAGGACGAGCAGATCGTCGCGGGCGTCCGGGCCACCGGCGAGCTGCTGAAGTCGAGGCTGGCCGCCCTCACCGACAAGTACGAACTGCTCGCCGACGTGCGCGGACGCGGCCTGATGATCGGCATCGAGTTCGGCCGCCCCGACTCGCTCAGACTGCGCAGCCGCTGGACGATGCTCCAGACCGCGCGCAAGGGCCTGTTCGCCCAGATGGTGGTCGTGCCGCTGCTGCGCCGGCACCGCATCCTCACCCAGGTCTCCGGGGACCACCTGGAGGTCATCAAGCTGATCCCGCCGCTGATCATCGGCGAACGCGAGGTGGACCGGTTCGTCGACGCCTTCACGGACGTCATGGACGACGCCCACAGCGGCGGAGGTCTCATGTGGGACTTCGGCAAGACGCTGATCAAGCAGGCGGTCGCCAACAGGTGAGTGCGGCTCCGCACCGGCTTTGCCTCTGAGGCAATAAATTTGCCCCGGAGGCAAGCCTGCGGCTGAATGGGAGCATGAGCTCTCCCGAGAACCCGCCCGGTGACGGGGCGGCCGGGCCGGCCGAGTCCCTGCCGGCCGTCGCGCCGCAACTGCGGGCCCTGCGCCGCCGGGCGGCCCTCACCCTGGAGGGCGCCGCCCGCGCCGCCGGGCTGTCGGCCGCCCATCTCTCCCGGCTGGAGACCGGCCAGCGGCAGCCGTCGCTGCCGATGCTGCTGGCACTCGCCCGCGTCTACGGTACGACGGTCGGCGAGCTGCTCGGCGAGAGGGTCCCGGACCGGGATGCCGTCGTACGCGCCGCCGACATGGAACCCACCGCCGCCGGCGGCTGGACGTACTGGCAGGCCGGAGTCTCCGGCCGCGGGATGCAGGCCCTCCGCGTCCATGTGCCGTACGGCTCGCAGGGAGACATCGTGCGCGTGCACCCCGGCGAGGAGTGGCTCCACGTCCTCAAGGGACGGCTGCGGCTGCGCCTCGGGGACACCACGCACCGGCTCGCCCCCGGGGACAGCGCGCACTTCGACTCGCTGACCCCGCACCGGCTCGCCGCCGAGGACGACGGCGGTGTCGAGCTCCTGTTCGTCCACACCCTGTTGCAGAGCCCCACGGCCACCCTGTGCCTGGGCCCCACCCCTGGAGTGACGCCATGACCGACATGGAGGAGAAGTTCCCCCGCGCCCTGTGGGTGCGCCTCATCATCTACATCGCGGTGGGGCACGTCTTCGCCGCCTTCATCTACTTCCTCTTCGAGGCCGGCGGCGGGAAGTAGGCGCGCCCCGCGCCCTCAGTCGAGCAGCCGCCCCCGCAGACGCTCCCGCGCCTCGGGGGTGAGCCGCAGGCCCTGCTCCAGGTAGGTGTCGACGTCGCCCCAGGTCTCGTCGATCGTGTCGAAGGCGGCCTGCAGATACTCCGCGCGCGCGTCGAAGAGGGGGCTCAGCAGCTCCATGACCTCCGGCGAGTAGGCCGAGGGGGCGTCGCTGCCGCGCCGCACCTTGTAGCGGCGGTGCTTCTCGTTGGACTTCAGGTAGTCGGCGACGATCGCCTCCCGCTCGACGCCGACGGCGAGCAGGGTCACCGCGATCGACAGGCCGGCGCGGTCCTTGCCGGCCGCGCAGTGCATCAGCGCCGGAACGCTGTCCTCCACCAGGGAGCGCAGCACCTGGGCGTGCTCACCGGTGCGCTCCGTGACGATGGAGCGGTAGGAGGCGATCATCCGGGCCGCGCCCTTGCCGTCCGCCAGGATCTCCCGCAGCTGGTCGAGATCGCCGTCGCGGACCATCTTCCAGAACTCCGCGCCGTCCGCCGGGTCGGACAGCGGCAGGTTCACATTGCGGACGCCCGGCAGCTCGACGTCCGGGCCCTCCAGCCTCTGGTCCGCCGCGTTGCGGAAGTCGAAGATCGTGTGCAGTCCCAGCGAGCCGAGGAAGGCGGCGTCCTCGGCGGTGGCGTGGGCGAGGTGGCCGCTGCGGAACAGCACGCCGTGCCGCACCCGTCGTCCGTCCACGGTGGGCAGGCCGCCCACGTCGCGGAAGTTGCGCACACCGGCCAGCTCGGGCTCGGTCGACGGGATCTGCTGCGTCACGGGGGCTCCTCCCGGTCGGCCCCGCCGGCGCGGCTCGGCGGTGAGGCCGGCGAGGTGCGCCTCCGACGATACGACATGGCTGTCTGCGCCAATCACTTGTCCACAGGCGACAGCTCGGGAGTAATAGCCTGAAACGGACGAAGTAGTCGTATGTCGGTATTGCCCATGCCGGAAAATCGCCCGCGTCACATCTGGGCTTTCTGTCCGAATTGATGCCTTCACTCCAACTCGCTCCGTAATAAGGAAAGCTGGAGCAGCGTCACGTGAGGAGCGTCATACCGGTGACGGTGCGTCGCCCGTCATGTTCACGTAATCGGCCTTCCTTTCATGGGGATTCGAGGATGGCGGCCCCTTCGAAATGCACGCAGGGTGACCGGTGAATCCCGTAAGGGATCAAGCCGAACGCATTCGGGCGGAACCCCTCACTTGTTCCCATGCGTCCTTCTCGCTTACGTTCGCCACCAATCCGGACGGACGCCGAATCCTGCCGCCGACCGGAATCCGCGCACACTCACCCGTACACGGCAGGAGCGGGGGACCCACAGGTACGTCGCCTGTTCCGGTCCCGGAACAGGCTCGGGGTCAAGTCGCGTCCCGACGCGGCCGGGCATCTCCAGCCCGCACCCGACAGCTCACCTCGCAGGCGCCGGAGAGGAATTCGCCATGCCCGCGAAGGGTAAGCATCGCCGTCCCAAGTCCCTGCGTCTCACCCGCACGATCGCCGTCGCCGGAACCGGTGGCGCCGCTCTCGCGCTGCCGCTGATCGGGGCCACCGGCGCCCACGCCGCGACCGGCCAGTCCGCCCCGGACAAGACGGTCCAGTCCGTCCAGGCCGCCGCCGAGAAGGCCCCGGCGCAGAAGACCTCCACCCAGACGCGCACCTACGAGGTGAAGCGCGGCGACTACCTGGCGAAGATCGCCGACGAGCAGGACGTCCGCGGCGGCTGGAAGAAGCTGTACGCCGACAACCGCCAGGCCGTCGGCGCCGACCCGTCGCTCATCCACCCGGGTCTGAAGCTCTCGATCGGCAAGAAGGCCGCGACCGCCGCGCCCAAGGCGTCGGCTCCGTCCACCGCGCCGTCCAAGCCGTCCGCGAAGCCCGCCGCGCCGAAGAAGGCCGCGACGGCCGCCCAGAGCGCGGACGCGACGAGCACCGTCAACGGCTTCACCGCCCCGGTGTCCACCGCCGCCGTCGGCACCTCGTACAAGGTGGCGGGCAGCATGTGGTCCAGCGGCTACCACACCGGCGTGGACTTCTCCGCCGCCACCGGCACCCCCCTGAAGGCGGTCGGCGCCGGCACCGTCGTCTCCGCCGGCTGGGGCGGCGCCTACGGCAACCAGGTCGTCATCCGGCTCGCCGACGGCTACTACGCCCAGTACGCCCACCTGTCCTCGCTGTCCGTCTCCAGCGGCCAGACGGTGACCGCGGGCCAGCAGATCGGCCTCTCCGGCGCGACCGGCAACGTCACCGGCCCGCACCTGCACTTCGAGATCCGCACGACGCCCGACTACGGCTCGGACGTGGACCCGGTGGCCTACCTCCGCTCCAAGGGCGTCGCCATCGGCTGACCGCCCCACCGCACGGCGCGCACCTCCCTGACACGCATGCGCACCACCTGCCTGACACGCAGCCGAAGGCCGGACCCTGATCCCCGGGTCCGGCCTTCGGTGTGTCCTGAGCTCCACGCGCGGCGTTTCGGCGGTCAACGCCCCCGCGAGGAGCGGTATTCCGGGTTTGGTGAAGGCTTTGGCAGTGGCTTATCTCACCGCTCGTCAACCCTTTCCTACGGTCGCGTAGGTCACATCGGAAGGTGAATCATGTCCCGACGTGGCAGACGATTCGAAGAGTGACAGCAGAAGAGTGATCGGGTCGTACGTCGCGGTGGGGGACAGCTTCACCGAGGGCGTCGGCGACCCCGGCCCCGACGGGGCGTTCGTCGGCTGGGCCGACCGGTTCGCGGTCCTTCTGGCCGACCGGCGTCCCGAGGGCGACTTCCGGTACACGAACCTCGCCGTGCGCGGCAGACTGCTCGACCAGATCGTGGCGGAACAGGTCCCCAAGGTCGTCGAACTCGCCCCGGACCTGGTGTCGTTCTGCGCGGGTGGCAACGACATCCTGCGGCCCGGCACCGACCCCGACGAGGTGGCCGAACGGTTCGAACGGGCCGTCGCCCGGCTCGCCTCGGCGGCGGGCACGGTCATGGTGACGACGGGCTTCGACACCCGTGGCGTGCCCGTGCTGAAGCACCTGCGCGGCAAGATCGCCACCTACAACGGGCACGTCCGCGCCATCGCCGACCGCTACGGCTGCCCGGTGCTCGACCTGTGGTCCCTGAAGACCGTCCAGGACCGTCGGGCCTGGGACAGCGACCGGCTCCACCTCTCTCCCGAGGGGCACACGCGCGTGGCGCTGCGCGCGGGCCAGGTCCTCGGCCTTGAGGTCCCGGCCGACCCGGACCAGCCCTGGCCGCCGCTCCCGCCCCGCGGGACGCTGGAGATCCGGCGCGACGACGTCCAGTGGGCGCGCGAGTACCTGGTCCCGTGGATCGGGCGGCGCCTGCGCGGGGAGTCGTCGGGCGACCATGTGATCGCCAAGGGCGCGCTCTCGGCGTACGACATCAAGATGCGCATCGAGTCGGTGGCCTGAGCCCGGCGGCCCGGCCGGGGGACGGCGGGGCCGCCCGGGACCGTTCCGGTCGCGGGCGGCCGCTCACCGTGCCGAGGCGGTCAACGCCGTCCGCTCCAGGCCCAGCTCCCGGGCCAGCGCCTCGTCCACCCACTCCTGGGCCCGCGCGCGGGACAGCGACCCGGGATACGACGTCAGCTGGACGGCGAGACCGTCGAGGAGGGCGGTCAGGCGCAGCGCGGCGGCCGCCGGGTCCGGGCAGCTGAACTCGCCCGCGGCCACGCCCTCCTCGAGGACCCCGGCGAGGGCGCTCTTCCACTGCCGGTCGAGCTCGCGCGTGACCTCCCGCAGGGCCGGTTCGCGCAACGCGGCCGCCCAGCCCTCGATCCACAGCCGCCAGCCCTTGGCGTGACCGGTCGGCGCGTACCAGCGCACGGCCGCTCGCAGCCGCCGTACCGCCGTCGTCCGGCGGCCCAGAATCCCGCGCAGCCGCGTCAGGTCGCCCTCGGCTGCGTGCGCGAACGCGGCCGCGACCAGCTTCTCCTTGGTGTCGAAGTGGTAGAGCACCAGCGCGTTGCTCACCCCGAGCGCCGAGGCGACGTCGGCGATCCTGACCGCCGCCACACCCCGCGCCTCTATCTGCTCCACGGCGGCCCGCAGCAGGTCCGCCCGCCGCTCCGCCACGCTCAACCGCACTCTCGCCCTCGCCACGCCGTCACCCTACGGCTCGGGCCGCCCCGTCCTCGGCGCGGCCGCCCGGGGACGCGGCTCCCCGTCAGCGGTGCCAGCCGAACCGTTCGGTGATCACGGGGAGCCGGTCGGCCGCGAGGGCGTGCGCGGCGGCCCGCGGTGTCGTGCCGTCGGCCTCCGCGCGGGCCAGCGTGCGGTCGGTCAGCGCCCGCATCGCACGCCGCGTGTGGGCGAACGCCTCGTCGGCGTCCGGGCCGATGTCCCCGAACAGCGTCCACCACCACCAGGCGTTGGTGGCCGAGTTGACGACGACGTCCGGCAGCACGGTGACCCCCCGCGCGGTCAGCAGCAGCTCCGCCTCCGGACGCACGGGCATGTTCGCCGCCTCGGCGATCCAGCGGGCGCTGATCCGGTCCTGGTTGGCGGTGTCCACCGCGTACGACACCGCCGCCGGCACCAGGACCTCCGCCTCGGTCGACAGCCAGGCGTCGCCCGGCAGTTCACGGTCGCCGGGGCGCAACGCCGCGCGGTCCACCGTGCCGTGGCCGTCCCGCGCCGCCAGCAGCGCCTCCACGTCCAGCCCGGCCGGGTTGGCGACGGTCCCCTTGATGTCGGCGACGGCCACCACGGTCAGCCCCGCGCGCGCGAGGAACCGCGCGGTGGCCCCGCCCATCGTGCCCAGGCCCTGCAGGGCGACCCGGGTCCGCCAGCGCGGCACCCCGGCCCGGTCCAGCGCGGTGAGCACCGACTCGGCCACGCCGCAGCCGCCCACCAGCTCGTCGAGCCCGATGCCGTCGACGTCCACCGCGAACGCCTCGGCCAGCCGGCGGCGGGCGGCGGCCTCGTCGTCCAGCAGCGGGTACACCGCCTGCACGGACGACACCAGCCCCGCCTCCCGGGCCGCCCGGTCGACGACGTCCTGGCTGAGCCCCAGGTCCTCGCCCGTGGTCCACAGCGTCTCGACGTACGGCCGCATCGCGCGCAGGTAGCGCACCAGCAGCCCGTACGCCTGCGGGTCGCGGGGATCGCAGTCGATGCCGCCCTTGGCGCCGCCCAGCGGGACGTACCGGGCGTCCGGGTCGTAGTGCAGGGCCTCCTTGAGGGTCATGCCCGCGGCCAGCCCGGCGATCTCCTCCAGCGTGCAGCCCGGCCGCATCCGCAGTCCGCCGCTGGAAACGCCCCGCACCAGCCGGTCCACCACCAGGAAGCCCTGGCGGCCCGTGACGTGGTCGGTCCAGGTGAGGGACAGGAAGGGCGAGGTCATGCGAACTCCGGGATCGGCGGCGGTCTGCGCGGTCGTCCGCGAGATGACGGAGGCGCCCGGGCGGCCGGGAGAGCCGCATAGCTCCTGAACGACGGGTCAGTATCACGACGAAGGCAAGGACATGTCAACGCATGCGGTGCGTTTCGCCGCCGGACCCCGGGAACGAACGCCGCCGACCCGGCGTTCGGGAGGACAGGGGCTGTCAGCCGTGATCGCGGGGGACCGTCGGCATGGCCGCCCATAATGGAAGCCTCACCGACTCCACCTGGAGGTACCGTGGCCGGTTCCCGATTCCCGAGCGCCGGGCTGAGCGTCCTGCGGCCCACGGCCTTCGGCGTGGACCCCGGCGGTGAGCGCATGGCGCGCATCCGCAGATCGCCGCACTTCCGCGACGGCGTGTTCCAGAACCCCGGCGGGACGGCCCGGACCAGACCCTCCGGCTCGATGCTGGAGTTCGCGAAGGTCTTCTTCGACAAGGACACCCGGCCGCTGCGCACACCCAACGGCACCGTGCCGGTGCACCCCACCACCTACGCCGACCTCGCCAAGCCCCCCGCCACGGGACTGCGCCTGACCTGGATGGGGCACTCCAGCATCCTCGCCGAGATCGACGGGCACCGCGTGCTGTTCGACCCCGTGTGGGGCGAGCGCTGCTCGCCGTTCCCGTTCGCGGGGCCCAGGCGGCTGCATCCCGCGCCCCTCCCGCTCGCCGCGCTCGGCCCGGTCGACGTCGTCGTCATCTCGCACGACCACTACGACCACCTCGACCTCCCCACGATCAAGGCGCTGGCCGGCACCGACACCCTCTTCGCCGTCCCGCTCGGCGTCGGCGCGCACCTCGAGCACTGGGGCGTCCCCGCCGACCGGCTCCGCGAACTGGACTGGCACGAGACGACGGAGATCGGCGGTCTCACCCTCACCGCCACCCCCGCCCGCCACTTCTGCGGCCGCGGGCTGCGCAACACCCAGCACACGCTCTGGGCGTCCTGGGTCGTCGCCTCGCGGGATCACCGGATCTACCACAGCGGCGACACCGGCTACTTCGACGGCTTCCGGGACATCGGCGCCGCGCACGGGCCCTTCGACGCCACGATGATCCAGGTCGGCGCCTACTCCGACTTCTGGCCGGACATCCACATGACGCCCGCCGAGGGCGTCCGCAGCCACCTCGATCTGCAGGGGGGCGCCCCCGGCGGGGTGCTCCTGCCCATCCACTGGGGCACCTTCAACCTCGCGCCGCACCCGTGGGCGGAGCCGGGGGAGTGGATGCGGGACGCCGCCGGGGACGCGGGCCAGGCGGTGGCCTTCCCCCAGCCCGGTCAGCCCTTCGAACCGGCGGGGGAGCTGCCCGTCGAGCCGTGGTGGCGCACGGTGTCGGGGCCGGTCCCGCGCACCTGGCAGCCCTCCCGGGCCGGCGAGGTCGGGACGGCCAAGGACCATCTCGACCTCGCCGGGGAGCGCTGACGGCGGCGGCCGGTGCCCCGGCGGACGGGGCTCGGCCGTCCGTCAGGTCCCGGCCCCGGCCGCCCCGGTGGCGGGCCTCCCGAGGGCGCCGGTGCCCCTGGGCTTGCGCCGGAGCGCGGCGACGAGCGCGCTGACCAGGACGCCGCCCACCGCCCAGGCGGACAGGACCCACCAGGCCGTGGCGGTGTCGTGCCCGCCGAAGTACGAGTAGTTGCGGATCAGTGTCACCGAGGCGCCGTTGGGGAGGGCCGGCCCGAGGTCCCGCCAGAAGGGCGGCAGCAGCGCCGACGGATAGACACCGCCCGCGCTCGGGTTGCCGAGCACCACGAAGATCAGCACCGACAGAGCGATGCCCGCGGGCCCCAGGAGGACTTGGAAGGCCATCCCGGTCGCCGCCGCGGCGAAGGTGGTGAGGGCGGCGATCCCCCAGATCGCGCCGAAGTGCCCGGGCAGCGCGTCGAAGACCAGATCGACGATGATCGCACCGCCGAGCCCCGACAGGACCGACAGCCCGGCCAGCGCGCCGAGCCGGATGAGCATCCGATGGGACGTGGCCGGCCTGGCCCCGTACGACGCCGACAGCGCGGCGGAGCCCAGATAGCCGCCCACCACCATGCCGACCGCCAGATAGAAGCTGGCCAGCCCTCGTCCGTCCGCCTCGTTCGGTGGACGCAGATCGGTGATCCGCACCGGACGCGCCGGGTCCGCCTTCTGGAACACGGTCTGCAGCGCCTGCACGCTCGACGGGCCGGCCGCGGACGCCACCAGCAGCTGGTTGGCGGGGGCCGCCGGGGTGACCAGGAGAGCGGCGTCCACCTGACGCTCCAGCACCTTCGTCCGTGCCTGCGCCGCGGTGTCGGCGGGCCGGCCCGCGAGCGGCTGCCCGGGGATGCTGTTCAACTTGTCGATCACCTGTGACTGCGCCGCCGGCGGTGCCACCACGGCCAGGCTGAGCTTGTGCGGCTTGGGCGAGTGGAAGGCACCGATGTAGGAGACGACGAAGGCCAACTCCAGGATGAGCACGCCGAGGAGGAGGATCCCGGCGCGGGGCGTGATGGCCTCCCTCAGCTCGCGCAGGAACCGTGCGACGGGCGAGGCCGCGGGAGGAGTCCCGGGCGGCTGTCCGGTCGGCTCCGGGGTGTCGTCTGTGGCGGCCATGGCAACTCCTGAGAACTAGTGGTGAAGCAGCGCTTCGCGACCAGGTGGGGGAGGGTCAGGCCGGTTGTCCCCCCCCCAGCTGGACGCCAGACACTGCACAGGGCCCGCGACCAGCGTCGCCAGACGACCACCCACAGCAGGGCCGTGCCGGACTCCGCGCCGGCCGTGACGTTGGTGACCAGGTTGCCGGGGTCGACGGAGGCGATGGCCGCGACGAAGGCCGGGCCGGGCAGCCGCACGGACGAGCGGCGCGACCGCTGCGGCGAGGGCGTGAGGCGGGCGGTCGTCACGGTGCGGGACTCCCTGCCCTGGGGAGCGCGAGGACCGCGACGGCGGTGCCGACCGCCGCCACGGCGGGACCGAGGCGGGCGTCGATCTCCATGGCCCCGGAGGCCGTCAGGGCGCCCAGGACCAGCATCACCACCACGGCCACGCGGACGCCCGCGTGCCGGGTGCTGCCGTCGGCGGCGTCCTGCGCCAGGCTGGTCAGGGTGCCGGTGACGAAGGTCGTGGTCACCCCCGCGCCGTGCGCCGACCGTTTGGCGGCGGCGGTCTGGGCGCCCACCGCCGCCGCGGACGCCGCGAGCATCAGCAGCCGGAGCGTGGTGCCCGGGGTCGAGTGGACCGACCGGAGGATCAGCACCAGGAGGTCGAGGGCGACCACCGCCACCAGCACGGCCCTGATGCGGCTCCACCGCGCGGTGGGGTGCCTCGGAGTCGCCCTGGAGGCCAGGTACACCGCGATCAGGAACGCTCCCAGCGCGGTGGCCGCCCCCGAGACCAGGGCCCCGTAACCCGGCCGGCTCGTCAGGCCCGACAGGACGAGGCTGCCCGTCATGTTGGCGGTGAACACACCGCCGAGCTGCGCGAACGCGAACGCGTCACCGGCTCCTGTGGCGAAGGACAGGAGCACGGCCACGACGGACAGACGCGCCGGTGTCGGCGCCGCCGATGAGGTCGCCCGCACCGGTCAGGCTTCCCTGGCCGGCGGGGCCGGGTTCTTCCGCGCGACGATCAGGGGCTCGGCGGTGGTGAACGGGAAGTCCGGCAGGCTGCCCTCGTCCACGCCGAGGGTGGATGCCATCACCTCCCGGGAGAACGCGGTGGCCGTCGTCCGGTAGCCGATGTCACCCGGCGTCGGCTGATCGAAGAAGATCAGAAAGCGGAACGCGTCGTCGCCGAACACCTCGATGTGGTGCGGAGAGGCGCGCGGCACGAAATAGACGTCCGCCTGCTTGAGTTCGTACTCGTCCAGGGTGACGTCGGGATCGAGGATGCGCATCCGGGCCCGCCCCTGGGCCACGTGTCCCGTCTCCGCGGTCACGGGATGCCAGTGCGCGTCACGCATGGTGAACGGTGCTGCCGAGATCGCTCTCGAGTGGGGGACTTTCATCGAGGGGGACCCAATGCGGTGACGCCGAGGTCATGCCGATCACCCTTTCGAGACGTCTTCCCTCCAAGCTGGCACGAGTTATTGAAATATGCACCTTGGGCAACTCGGGTCTGTGGTCCAGGGGATGATCCGCGCACACGCGGGCTGCCGGATCGCGGGATTTCATCGGCGGGTGAAATGCGGTCGCCGAGTTGTGGCAAAACCCCTCGGGGGAGCACGTTCTTGGCGGAGCGTCAGGTACCCCCATGGCATGTGTGCGTGTTGATCGGCATGACGGCGGTGCAGCGCCTCATCCGGCGCCGGAGGGGAGCCGCGCGGGTTGGGCGCCTCACCAACTCCGGTAGGTCTGGATTCTCTTCAGCAGTGCGCGCCCGGCGCTCGGGTGTGGTGGAGGGCGCGCGAATCACCGAGTGCGCCGCTACGGTCGGTGACGCTCTGGGGGGCGCGCGGTGGGGCGCGGTGGGCGTTCGGCGCTTCGGCGGAGGTCGGTGCGGTGTGCGGGCATGGCTCCGGCGAGGGAAGGGGGTCGCGTCGGGCGCCGGGCGCGCTTGTTGGCGGCGACCACTTCTGACCAGCTCTGATCGTTCGATGCCGCTTTCCGGACGCGTGCCGTGACCGGTTATCGGTCTGTCGTACGAGCCCTCATACCAGAGCGGGACGCCGTCTGCGGGAGTTTGTCAACTGCCCACCGCACTTGATGCGGAGGCGACTACTGTGAGTGTCCGTCGGGCGACACGCAGCCGAGCCCCCTCGGTTCCGTCGACCGGCACCGAGAAGGCGCACAGCCCCGGGCCCACGCAGACCGCGTGCACCCCCCAGGCCCCGACCGACGGACCAGTACGAGGACCCCGATGTCTCAACTCCGCGCCCCGGCCACACGCGCTGACCGCCGTGAGGGCGGGAGGCACGGGCGCCCCGCCGCCCGTCCCGCGCCCGCGCTGCCCGAGACCCAGATACGGCCCCAACTGCTGCGCCTGGCCGTCCTGCCACCCGTGGCCGTGTCCCTCAGCGCCAGCGCCGCGGTGCTGTTCGTCGTGCGCTCCACCGGAGCACGGCCGACCCCGGTCCTGTGGGTCGTCCTGGCCGGCGCGCTCTCGGTGACCCTCGCGGGCATCGTGATCGCCGCCGTCGCCGCCGACCGCGCGGCCCGGACCGTGAGCCGGCGCGTCGGCGCCCTGCGCCGCGCCAGCGCCCGCGGCGAGGCTGAACTGCGCTCCCTCGTCGAGGCGTTGCGGCGCGGCGACGGCCCGCCGAAACGCACGCCACGCAACGGACCGCCCGACGACGCCGACGACTTCGACCTCCTCGCCGCCGACCTGGCCCGCGCCCACGACGGAGCGATCCACGCCGTCGTGCAGGCCTCCCAGCTGTCCAGCCAGGCCGGCAGCGAACAGAAGCTGGAGGTCTTCGTCAACCTCGCCCGGCGCCTCCAGTCGCTCGTGCACCGGGAGATCTCCATCCTCGACGAGCTCGAGAACGAGATGGAGGACCCGGACCTCCTCAAGGGCCTCTTCCACGTCGACCACCTCGCCACCCGCATCCGGCGGCACGCCGAGAACCTCGCCGTGCTCGGCGGCGCCGTCTCCCGGCGGCAGTGGAGCAACCCCGTCCCGATGACCGAGGTGCTGCGCTCGGCCATCGCCGAGGTCGAGCAGTACTCCCGGGTCAAACTGGTGCCGCCGATCGACGGCACCCTGCGCGGCCACGCCGTCGCCGACGTCATCCACCTGCTCGCCGAACTGGTCGAGAACGCCACGGTGTTCTCCGCCCCGCACACCCAAGTGCTGCTGCGGGCCAACCTCGTGACGTCCGGACTGGCCGTCGAGGTCGAGGACCGCGGGCTCGGCATGCCCGTCGGCGAACAGGCCCGGATGAACGCCCTGCTCGCCGACCCCGACCAGGTCAACGTCGCCAGCCTCCTGTCGGACGGGCGCATCGGCCTCTTCGTCGTCTCGCAACTCGCCAAGCGGCACGGCATCCATGTACGTCTGCAGACCAACATCTACGGCGGCGTCCAGGCCGTCCTCGTGGTCCCGCAGGGGCTGCTGGGAGCGGAGCCGGGCACCCCCGCCGGCGCGCCCCGGGGCCAGGAACCCCGGACGACGGAGACACCGGGGGGCCGGCCCGCCGGTCCCTCCGCACCCCCGCCGCTACCGTCGCAGCCGGCCGCACGGCAGACGGCGCCAAGGCCACCGCAGCACCGGCGGCCCGACCCGGAAACCCCCGCGGACGGCACACGGGGCGCGGCCCAGCCCGACGGGACGGCGCCGCGCCAGGCGCGCCCGCGGACCGGCACGCGCGGCACCGTCCCGGCACCGGCCAAGGGCGACGGACCGCCGCTGCCCGTGCGCGGCGCCCACCAGGGGCGGGCCAACCCGGCGGAGGCGGTGCCCGGCATCAGCGCCGACGACCGCCGCCAGCTCGCCGAGAACAGCGTCGGACCGCTGACACCGCGCACCGGCGCCGTCCGCGGCACCATGGGCAAACCCCAACTGCCCCGGCGCCGCGCCCAGGAGCACATCGCGCCGCAACTGCGGGACGGCCCGGTGGCCCGCCAGGAGTCCGACCAGGTCGCCGGGCACGACCCGGGACTGATGGCGGCCTTCCAGCGCGGCATCGGACTCGCCGAGACCCAACAGCACATGGAGTCGACGCACACGTCCGCCGCCCACATGGACACAAGCCACCATCTGCCCGTAGCCCACATGGGTTCAGGACACACAGCGGGACACACCGCCCTGCCCCCCATGGCGGCCGCGCACGGTCAGGCCGGCCCCAGCGACCCGTCCCCCTCCGTACGCCTGACCCCGGCCTCGCTGGAAGCGCCGCACACAGACGTCCCCCACATGACCGGCGGACCGTCCATGGAGGAGACACCCATGGACGCGTCACGCACCGAGACGTCCCCCAGGGACACGCCCCTCCTGGGCGCCTCCTCCCTGGACATCGAGCCCATGGGCGTCCCACCCATGGGTACCGCCTCGCCCATGGGCCCACCCTCCATGGGCGTCGGCACGTCACCCACCGGCCCGGCCCCGACGGCCGACGCCGACCCCGGACAGCCGTCCGGTACCGACCAGCCCACTTGGCCCGACGGGAGCGCACCGGCCGGATGACCACGTCCCTGACCCACCCGCCGTCCGCCCGGATTCCCACCCCCGCACCCAGCGCTCCCGCAGACCTTCGTACCTCAAGGAGTCGATCCATCATGGCGAGCGAAGCGCCGACCGCCCATGTGTCCGACCTCGACTGGCTGATGAGCGGCCTCGTGCAGCGCGTGCCGCACACCTCCAGCGCGGTCCTCCTGTCCTGCGACGGACTCGTGAAATCGGTCCACGGGCTCGACCCGGACAGCGCCGACCACATGGCGGCCCTCGCCTCCGGCCTGTACTCGCTCGGCCGCAGCGCCGGCGTCCGCTTCGGGGACGGCGGCGACGTGCGCCAGGTCGTCGTCGAACTCGACTCCGCCCTGCTGTTCGTCACCACGGCCGGCTCCGGCACCTGCCTCGCCGTCCTGGCCGGCCGGGAGGCCGACGCGGCCGTGCTGGGCTACGAGATGGCGATGCTCGTCAAGAGCGTCCGCCCGTACCTGGTCACCGCACCCCGGCAGCACGCCGTCGACCCCTCGGCGCTGAGGCCTTGAACGTGACGGCGGCCGGCGACGGGCCCTGGCTCGACGACGCGGCCGGACGGCTGGTGCGCCCCTTCACGGTCAGCAACGGCCGCACCCGGCCCACCGTCGCGCTCGACCTCATGTCACAGGTCATGGCCACCGGGGCGACCCCCCTCGGCTATCTGGGCCCCGAGCACGAACAGGCCCTCGACCTGTGCCGCGCCCCGGTCTCGATCGCCGAGGTCGCCGCCCACCTGAAGCTGCCGGCGGCGGTCACCAAGGTGCTGCTGTCGGACCTCGTCGACTGCGGGGCGCTCACCACCAAGCCCCCCGAGTTCCACCACAACCCGACAGACCGGGCTCTTCTGGAGGCAGTGCTCGATGGACTACGACGACAGCTCTGATCCGTTCCCCACCGCGTTGAAAATCCTGGTGGCGGGAGGGTTCGGGGTAGGCAAGACCACCTTCGTCGGCGCGGTGAGCGAGATCGCGCCGCTCAGCACAGAGGAGCTGCTCACGACCGTCAGTGCCGCGACCGACAACCTGGACGGCGTCGAGAACAAGGTCGAGACGACGGTCGCCATGGACTTCGGCCGCATCACCCTCGACCCGGAACACGTCCTGTACCTCTTCGGCACCCCCGGGCAGGAGCGCTTCTGGTTCATGTGGGACGAGCTCTCCGAGGGCGCGCTCGGCGCGGTCATCCTCGCCGACACCCGGCGCCTGGAGGACTGCTTCGCCGCCGTGGACTTCTTCGAGCAGCGTGGCCTCGGGTTCATCGTCGCCATCAACGAGTTCGACGGCGGCTTCCGGTACGACCCCGAGGAGGTCCGGGCCGCCATCGACCTCGACCCGCAGATCCCGGTCGTCCGCTGCGACGCCCGGATCTCCAGCTCGGGCGTCCAGACCCTGCTGACCCTGGTCCGGCACCTCCTCGCCCACGCGCCGGCCCACGCACCGAGCCACGGCGCCCACAGGTGACATCCGCACACACCCGCACGGAGCCGCATATGACCCGCGTCCACAGCGACGGAATCCGCCCATGAGCTACGGCCCACCGCACCCGGTCGCCCGCCTGCTGCTCACCCCGGAGGACAAGGAGGCCCCCGCCCGCGCACAGCGGTTGCTCGCCATGGGCCTCGGGGAGCATCCCGACCCTGCCCTGGACGTGTTCGCGGAGCACCTCGCCCAGCTCACCGGGGCGCCGTACGCCATGGTGAACTTCGTGGGGGAGAGCAGGCAGCTCTTCGCCGGGCTGCACGTACGGCCCGCCGTGAGTCTCGCGCGGGCCGGTGACAGCAAGCCGCCACTCGGCCGCTGCCTGGGTCGCGACCATGGGTTCTGCCCCCATGTGGTCGTCCGCCGCAAGGCCCTGGTGCTGGAGGACGTCCGCGACTACCCCCGGTTCGCCGGGAACCCGATCGTCGACGAGTTCGGCGTCCGCTCCTACCTGGGCGCCCCGCTGATCGACTCCACCGGCATGGTGCTCGGCACCGTGTGCGTCGTCGACATGGAGCCGCGGCCCTGGGGGAAGGCCGGTCTGGAGACGATCAAGGCGTCGGCGGTGGACCTGGTGGCCCGGCTGGAGCGACGGCAGGCGGACGGACTGCCCCTGCTGTGAGCCACGCCCGCGCCCGCTCGCTGGATCGCGACCTAGAAACCCCGCCACACATTGTCGAAGGCGGCGTCCTCGATCGCCCGTCGCTGGCGCACGGCCTCCAGCTCCATCACCGCGTTGCCGAGCGCGGCCAGCACGGCCGAGGACGTGTCGTCGGTGAGCGTGTCCGTGTCCGCCGCGCCCTCGCCGGGGTCGGGTGCCGCCGGCTCGGTGCCGATGCCGGCCGCGGCGCCCAGGGCGGCGAGCAGGGGCTCGCGCGACGTCCAGCGCTGCTCGGCCCGCTGCCGGGCCGCCGGGTCGCCGGGCACCGTGCGCGCGGCGCGCAGCGGAAGACGGAAACCCCGCGACTTGGACATGATCCCCGTCTGCTCCACGTCCTCGACGTACGCCGCGGACAGCCCGCGCCCGCGACGCCACAGCCAGTCCTCGACCGACTCGTACGGTTCCTGCCGTATGAGCGCCGCGGCCGCCTCGTCCAGCAGCCGGTCACCCGTGGGGGCCTGCGCGTTCGGGGCGATGCGGTCCCCGGCGAGGGTCAGGGCCCCGGCGTCGAGGAGGTCGAACACCTCGGCCGCCGCCAGCGCCAGGGACAGCTCGCCCTGCTCCACGCGATGGTCCTGCGCCAGGTCCAGGGCGACGATCGCGAGGTCCCGTGCGGTGTTCATGAGCGGCTCCTGGTCGGTCGGTCGGCCGGGATGCGCGGGCGTGCGCCCGCCCACCCGCGGTCGGGTGTCCTGCGTCGATTGTCGCCGGGATCGGGTGACGACGGGACAGCCTGAGGGCGCGGCCTCCTCCGGCCATGGGCCGCCCAGGGCCCGTCCGCAGCACGGCGAGGGCCGTCACCGGCTGCCCGGGTCGTTCGGATGGGGCTCCAGCGGGGTGACGGTCGCCGTCATCCACGGCCACAGCGGGAGCGTGCCGAGCACCTTCGCGCGCAGCTCCTCCTCGTCGGCGGCCCGCCACACGCCGATGCTGCGCCGCTCGCCGACGGGACGCCACAGGCGGGCGAGATGACCGGTGGCGGCCAGTTCGGCGGCCCGGACGGCTTCCGCCGCGCGCCGCCGGTCGACCTCGTCCTGACCGGTGCCGTCGGGGATCGTCGTGATCAGTTCGACCAGGAACTCGCGCATGGCTCTCGTCCTCTCGCAGTGTGGGCCGGCCGTTTCCAGCATGGGCACCTCCTTCCGCCGCCGCCACCACCGGCGTCCTCGCAACTGGGAGGCGCGGCCTCCGAGCCCGCGTAGCATGACCGGCGTGGAGCTGCGTCAGCTGCGGTATTTCATCGCCGTCGCCGAGGAACTGAACTTCGGGCGGGCCGCCGAGCGTCTGCTGATCGCGGGGCCGTCCCTCTCGCAGCAGATCAAGGCGCTCGAACGGGACCTCGGGGTGCGGCTGTTCGACCGGGACCGGCGCTCGGTCTCCCTCACCCCCGCGGGCGCCGCGCTGCTGCCCGCCACCCGCGACCTGCTGGAGCGCGCGGACGAGCTCAAGCGCCGGGCCGGCCGGCTGTCGGGCTCGGAGTCGGTCCGGCTCGGGTACGTCAACTGGCTCCCCGCGGACCTGACCACACGCACCGCCCCGGTCGCCCGCCTGCACATCGACGCGTGGGTGGCGCCCTCGCACACACAGGCGGCCCGCGTGGCGGACGGAAGCCTGGACCTGGCCGTGTGCCGGGTGCCGGCCGAGGACCTCGAACGGCTCGGGCTGCGGGCCCGGCTCCTCGGGGCCGACCGTCTCTACGCCGTCGCCAAGGGCCCGGACATCGGCGATGTGGCGGCCGGCGACATGGACGTCCTCATCGACGACGACCTCACCTCATGGGCGTCGTGGAACGCGTACGCCGAGCGGCTGGCGGAGGACGTCGGGGCCCGCGCGGTGCGCATCTCCGACGGGGCGATCACCGGTCCCGCCTTCTTCGACCACGTACGCCGCTGCACCCGCCCGGTGCTGAACTCGCCGAAGGGGCAGGTCGGCCCGCTGCCGCCCGACCTGGTCCGCCGGGAGGTCGTCGGGCCCAAGGTCTACTGGACGTGGTCCCTGGTGTGGCGGGCGGACGAGGACCGCGCCGGGGTGCTGGGCGTGGTGGACGCCCTGAGCGAAGGCGTCGGGGACCTCGGCGTCCACGCCCCCGACGCCTGGCTGCCGGCCGACGATCCGCACGCGCTCCCCGGCCGGCCTGCGCTGGGAGCCTGAGCCTCCCAGACGGAAGGAAACGGGTCCCGCGCGAGGGCCCCGGAACCTTTGACGCAGCCGTGCACTCGTCCTACCTTCCTATTAGTCGACCGGTCGGCTAGAGATCGGTCATCCATCGGAGAAGGTTCGACATCATGAACGCAGGCATCCAGAAGGTAGCGATCGTCACCGGCGCCTCCCAGGGCATCGGGGCCGCCGTCGTCGAGGGCTACCGCAAGCTCGGGTACGCGGTCGTCGCCACCTCGCGCACCATCGCCCCCTCCGACGACCCCGCCGTCCTGACCGTGCAGGGCGACATCGCCGACCCGGCCACCGCGGAGCGCGTCGTCGTCGCTGCCCTCGAGCGGTTCGGCCGGATCGACACCGTCGTCAACAACGCGGGCATCTTCGTCGCCAAGCCGTTCACGGACTACACCGCCGAGGACTACGCCGCCGTGACCGGGATCAACCTGGACGGCGTCTTCCACCTCACCCAGCGGGCCGTGCCGCATCTGCTGGCCCAGGGCGGCGGGCACATCGTCAGCATCACCACCAGCCTGGTCGACAACGCCGACTCCCGCGTCCCGTCCGTCCTGGCATCCCTGAGCAAGGGCGGCATCCAGGCCGCGACCAAGTCCCTCGCCGTGGAGTACGCGACCCGCGGCATCCGCGTCAACGCCGTCTCGCCCGGCACCATCAAGACGCCGATGCACCCCGAGGAGACGCACGAGTTCCTCTCCGCCCTCCACCCGGTCGGACGGATGGGCGAGATGGGCGACGTCGTCGACGCCGTGCTCTACCTGGAGTCGGCGCCCTTCGTCACCGGCGAGATCCTGCACGTCGACGGCGGTATGAGCGCCGGTCACTGAGCGGACGAGGACATACCGGGAAAGGATGGAGTCATGAGCGGCACCACCGATGACGAGACGGTCCTGCGCGAAGTGCTCGAACGCTGGCGGACGGCCGTGGACGCCCACCGGCCACAGGACGTGGCCGACGTCTTCACCGAGGACGCCATCTTCCAGGGACTGCACCCCTACGGGGTGGGGCGGGACGCCGTGGCCGCGTACTACGCCTCCCAGCCCCTGGGGATGCGGGCCGGCTACCGGATCCTGGAGACCCGGCGGTACGCGGACGACCTGGTTCTCGGGTACCTGGACACCGAGTTCACGTTCACCGACCGCGACCCGGTCGCCGTCAAGCTCGCCGTCCTCGCCCGGCGGCAGGAGGACGGCTGGGCCCTCGCGCACTACCAGGTCTCCCGCCTGTAGCGGGCCCCCGCGAGGGGTGTGAAGAAGAGCTGTGGCGCCGCTTAAGAAATCCTCGATGGACCGGCGCGCCGCGGTGCGGCAGATTGCTACGCGATTCCACCCCTCTTCCCGGGCCCGGGCCTGATCGGCATGCCCCCGTCCGGGACTCACCCTCAGGAGCCGTAGCGTGAAGGCGCTGGTCAAGGAGAAGGCGGAGCCCGGACTCTGGCTCGCGGACGTCCCGGAGCCGTCCATCGGGCCCGGCGACGTGCTGATCAAGGTGCTGCGCACCGGTATCTGCGGCACCGACCTGCACATCCGCTCCTGGGACGGCTGGGCGCAGCAGTCGATCCGCACCCCGCTCGTCGTCGGTCACGAGTTCGTCGGCGAGGTCGTGGAGACCGGCCGGGACGTCGCCGACATCAAGCCCGGCGACCGGGTCAGCGGCGAGGGCCACCTGGTGTGCGGGAAGTGCCGCAACTGCCTGGCCGGCCGCAGGCACCTGTGCCGGGCGACGGTCGGCCTCGGCGTCGGACGCGACGGCGCCTTCGCGGAGTACGTCGCCCTGCCCGCCGCCAACGTGTGGGTGCACCGGGTCCCCGTCGACCTCGACGTGGCCGCGATCTTCGACCCGTTCGGCAACGCCGTGCACACCGCGCTGTCGTTCCCGCTGGTCGGCGAGGACGTCCTGATCACCGGCGCCGGGCCGATCGGCCTGATGGCGGCGGCCGTCGCGCGGCACGCGGGCGCCCGCCACGTCGTCATCACCGACGTCAGCGAGGAGCGGCTGGACCTCGCCCGCAAGATCGGCGTGACCCTGGCACTGAACGTGTCCGACGCGGGTATCGCCGAGGGGCAGCGCGAACTCGGTCTGCGCGAGGGCTTCGACATCGGTCTGGAGATGTCCGGCCGCCCCGAGGCCCTGCGCGACATGATCGCCAACATGACGCACGGCGGCCGGATCGCCATGCTCGGCCTGCCCGCCGAGGAGTTTCCCGTCGACTGGTCCCGGATCGTCACCTCGATGATCACCCTCAAGGGCATCTACGGCCGGGAGATGTTCGAGACGTGGTACGCGATGTCCGTACTGCTCGAAGGCGGCCTCGACCTCGCGCCCGTCATCACCGGCCGCTACGGCTACCGGGACTTCGAGGCGGCGTTCGCCGACGCGGCGAGCGGCCGCGGCGGCAAGGTCATCCTCGACTGGACCGAGTAGTCACCGCGCACCTCACGCGTAAGCCACCTGCACCCCCGGGAGCTTTTCAGATGTTCGACTCCGTGCGCGACGACCTGCGCGCCACCCTCGACGAGATCCGCGCCGCCGGCCTGCACAAGCCGGAGCGGGTGATCGACACCCCGCAGTCCGCGACCGTCAACGTCACCGCGGGCGGCCGCCCCGGCGAGGTCCTCAACTTCTGCGCCAACAACTACCTCGGCCTCGCCGACCACCCCGACGTGGTCGCCGCCGCCCACGAGGCGCTGGACCGCTGGGGCTACGGCATGGCCTCGGTCCGCTTCATCTGCGGCACGCAGGAGGTGCACAAGCAGCTCGAGGCCAGGCTGTCGGCGTTCCTCGGGCAGGAGGACACGATCCTGTACTCCTCCTGCTTCGACGCCAACGGCGGTGTCTTCGAGACCCTGCTCGGCCCGGAGGACGCGGTGATCTCCGACGCCCTCAACCACGCCTCCATCATCGACGGCATCCGCCTGTCCAAGGCCCGCCGCCTCCGCTACGCCAACCGCGACATGGCGGACCTGGAAGCCCAGCTGAAGGACGCGTCCGACGCGCGCCGCCGGCTGATCGTCACCGACGGCGTGTTCTCGATGGACGGCTACGTGGCGCCGCTGCGCGAGATCTGCGACCTCGCCGACCGCTACGACGCCATGGTCATGGTCGACGACTCGCACGCCGTCGGCTTCGTCGGCCCCGGCGGCCGGGGCACCCCCGAGCTGCACGGCGTCATGGACCGCGTCGACATCATCACCGGCACCCTCGGCAAGGCCCTCGGCGGCGCCTCCGGCGGCTATGTGGCGGCCCGCGCCGAGATCGTCGCCCTGCTGCGCCAGCGCTCCCGGCCGTACCTGTTCTCCAACACCCTCGCCCCGGTGATCGCCGCGGCCTCGCTGAAGGTCCTCGACCTGCTGGAGTCGGCGGACGACCTGCGGGTCCGGCTCGCCGAGAACACCGCGCTGTTCCGCCGCCGGATGAGCGAGGAGGGCTTCGAGATCCTCCCCGGCGACCACGCCATCGCGCCCGTGATGATCGGCGACGCGTCCAAGGCCGGCCGGCTCGCGGAGCTGCTGCTGGAGCGCGGCGTCTACGTGATCGGCTTCTCCTACCCGGTCGTGCCCCAGGGACAGGCCCGCATCCGCGTCCAGCTGTCGGCCGCGCACTCGACGGACGACGTGCACCGCGCCGTCGACGCCTTCGTCTCGGCGCGCGCGGAACTGGAGGGCTGAGTTCCGGCGGCCGGTGCGGACCGGACGGCCGGTGTCCGGTCCGTCCTGTCCGCCCGGCCCGGCCCGGCCGGTCCGCGTCCGGCGTCTTGCGATAATCGATCCCATGATCGAAGCGCGGCGGCTCCACATCCTCCGTGCGGTGGCCGACCACCGCACCGTGACGGCGGCGGCCGCCGCGCTCTATCTCACCCCGTCGGCGGTGTCCCAGCAGCTCACGGCCCTGGAGCAGGAGACGGGCCACCGGCTGGTGGAGCGCGGCGCCAAGGGCGTACGGCTCACCCCGGCCGGCGAGATCCTGCTCAGCCACACCAACGCCGTCCTCGCCCAGCTGGAGCGGGCCGAGGCGGAGCTGGCGGCCTACAGCTCGGGCGCGGCCGGCACGGTCACCGTCGCCTCCTTCGCCACCGGCATCGCCCTGGTCGTCGCGCCGGCGGTGGCCCACCTCGCCCGGACGTCCCCCGGCATCCGCCTGCGGGTCCTGGACGCGGAGGGCGACGCCAGCCTGCCGATGCTGCTGGACCGCCAGATCGACGTCGCGGTGGCCGTCGAGTACCGGGGAGCGCCCGCGGACGATCCCCGGCTGGCCCATGTGCCGCTGTACGCGGAGCCCTTCGACGCGGTCGTACCCGTCGGCCACCGGCTGGCCGGCGCCGACGTCGTCCCGCTCGCGGAGCTGGCCAAGGACACCTGGATCGGCCCCTACCCCGGCAACCCCTGCCACGACGTGGTGGTGCTGGCGTGCGAGAGCGCCGGGTTCCAGCCCCGCCTCGACCACTCCTCCGACGACTTCCGCGCGGTCGTCGCCCTCGCCTCGGCCGACGCCGGGGTGGCGCTCGTCCCGCGCTCCGCGCTGCGGGGCATGGACCTCACCGGGGTGGTCGTCCGCCCCGTGGACGGGGTCGCGCCCACCCGCCGGGTCTTCGCCGCCGTACGCCGCGGCGCGGAGGAGCACCCGCTGATCAGCCCGGTCCTCGACGCGCTCGGCGCGGCGGCGCGGGAGTGAGCCTTCCGTAACACCGTCGTCTCATGTGCGGGATAGCGTCCCGGACATGAGACAGACGACGACCGGCGCGGCCGTGGACACGGTCGACACCCGGCTGGCCGCGCGGCTCGCCGAACTGCGGGCCGAGCGCGGCTGGTCCCTGGATGAACTGGCGGACCGCAGCGGGATCAGCCGCTCGACCCTCTCCCGGGCCGAGCGCGCCGAGACCAGCCCCACGGCGGCCCTGCTCAACCGGCTGTGCCATGTGTACGGCCGCACCATGTCCCGCCTCCTCAGCGAGGTCGAGTCGGCCCCGGCCCCGGTGGTGCGGGCGGCCGACCAGCAGGTGTGGCGGGACCACCCCTCCGGCTTCGTACGACGGTCCGTGTCGCCGCCGCACGCCGGACTGCGGGCGGAACTCGTGGAGGGACGGCTCGGCGCGGGCGCCGACATCGCCTACGACCGGCCGCCCGTACCGGGGCTGGAACAGCACCTGTGGGTGCTGGACGGAGTGCTGGAGGTGACCGTGCAGGAGAGCGAGCACCGGCTGGCGGCGGGGGACTGCCTGCGGACCCGCGTGTGGGGGGCCACCCGGTTCCGGTGCCCGGGCCCCGGCGAGGTCCGCTATCTGCTGGCGGTGGTGCTGCCGTGAGCGTGACACGCCTGGACGGCACCCGGCTGCGCGCGTGCGCCCGGGACCTGGCCGCCCTCCTGGTGGACACCGTGGCGGGCGGATCCTCGGTCGGCTTCCTCGCCTCCCTGGACCTCGCCGCCGCCGTGACCTGGTGGACGGGGCGCGCGGACGAGGTGGACGGCGGGCACCTGGCGGTATGGGCGGCTTACGACGGCGAACACCTCGTCGGAACGGTGAGCCTGGCCTTCGCCGACAAGCCCAACAGCCGGCACCGCGCCGAGGTCGTCAAGCTGATGGTGCATCCCCGGGCCCGCGGCCGGGGCCTGGGCCGCACCCTGCTGACGGCCGCCGAGACGGCCGCCGCCGACGCCGGGATCACCCTGCTCCACCTGGACACCGAGACCGGCAGTCCCGCAGAGCGCCTGTACGGCTCGGCCGGCTGGACCCGCGCCGGTGTCATCCCCGACTACGCGACGAGCCCGCAGGGAGAGCCGCGCCCGACGACGATCTACTACAAGCGCCTGGGCGTCCCCGCTCCCACCAGGTGAGTGTCAGTGCGGGCCGCTACGGTTCCGGCTATGCCGGACGCCGAAGACGTACGCCGTATCGCCCTGTCCCTCCCGGACACGACGGAGAAGATCGCCTGGAGCATGCCCACGTTCCGGGTCGCGGGCAAGATGTTCGCCACCCTGCCCGAGGACGAGACCTCCCTCGCCGTGCGCTGCCCCAAGGAGGAGCGCGACGAACTGGTCCTGGCCGAACCGGACAAGTTCTGGATCGCCGGCCACGAGGCCCAGTTCGCCTGGGTGCGGGCCCGGATCGCCGCCCTCGACGACGAGGACGAACTGCGCGCCATCCTCGCCGACTCCTGGCGCCAGGCCGCCCCGACCCGTCTGCTGGACGCCCACCCGGAGCTGGGGCTGCCCGAGGGCGCATGAGATCGCCTGCCGCGTCGCCGCTGCCGCGTGCGATCATCCGGGGCGAGGAGGGAGCCGGGGCGGAGGGGGCCGCGGCTCGCACTCCTCCCGAGGCACGGGGAGGGATCGTGGGGATGCGCGGGACGCCGCCGCGGACACCGCCGGGCGGGGCCCGGGACGGGACGCGGAACCCGTCGCCGGAGGGCGGCTCGGGCAAGGACCGGCCGAGGCCGGTGTGGTCACGCGACTTCGCCCTGTTCTTCGGGGCGCGGGCCGTGGCCCAGCTCGGTGACACCATGCTGCCCGTGGCGCTCGCGGCGGGTCTGCTCCAGCAGGGCTACGGCGCCGGTGCCGTCGGTCTCGCCCTGGCCTCGACGTCCGCCGCGTTCGCCGGGCTGATCGTCTTCGGCGGGGTCGTCGCCGACCGTTTCGACACCCGCCGGCTGATGATCGGCGCCGACCTGGTCCGCGTCTGCACCCAGTCCCTGGCCGCCGCGCTGTTCTTCTCCGGACACGTCGTGCTCTGGCAGATCTGCGCGATCGGCTTCGTCAACGGCGTGGCGGGCGCCGTGTTCCAGCCCGGCGTCGCCGGTACGGTGCCGCGCCTCGCCACCGACGTCCAGGGCGCGAACGGCGCCATCCGTATCGCCGAGGCCGTGGCCCAGCTGGCCGGACCCGCCCTCGCGGGTGTCCTCGTCGGATTCGCCTCGCCCGGCGGGGTGTTCGCCGCCCACGCCGCCACCTACACGGTGAGCGCCGCCTGCCTCCTGCTGCTGCGCCTGCCCCCGAGAGCCCGTTCGGGCGTCGCACGCGCCCTGACCGGTGGCCGCGCCTTCCGGGCCGATCTGGTCGAGGGCTGGCGGGAGTTCAGGTCCCGCACCTGGCTGTGGGGCGTCATCGCCGTGTGGTGCGTCTACATGATCACCGTGTGGGGCCCGACGACGCCGCTGGTCGCGGCCGAGATCGTCCAGCACCACGGGGCCCGCTCCTACGGCCTGGTGAACTCCGCCCTCGGCGCGGGCACCGTGATCGGCGGCCTCCTCGCGCTGCGGCTGCGCCCGCGCCGCATGCTGCGCGCCGGCGCGTTCGGCGTCTTCGCCTTCGCCGCGTTCCCGGTGACGGTCGGCGCCGGTCTGCCCGTCGCGGCCATGGCGGCCGGAGCGGCCGTGGCCGGCGTCGGCATGGCGTTCTGGAGCGTGATGTGGGCGACGAGCGTGCAGACCCAGGTCCCGGCGGACGTCCTCAACCGCATCCACGCCTACGACGTGGCGGGCTCCCTGGCGATGATGCCGGTCGGCCAGTCCCTGGCGGGCCCGGCCGCGGGGGCCTTCGGGTCGGACCACGTACTGCTGGCGGCGGGCGGCATGAGCTTCGTCGTGGCGGCCTCGCTGCTCTGCGTGCGTGCGATACGCGGCCTGGTCCGGGCGGACGCCCCCGCGGCCCCGGTGTCCCGGCCGTAAACGGGTGCGCGACCACCGACCCGAGTGCGGTAGAGTTTCCCTGCACGTTCGGCCCGGGGAAACCCCAGGTCAGCGGGGCACCGGGACGTGGCGCAGCTTGGTAGCGCACTTGACTGGGGGTCAAGGGGTCGCAGGTTCAAATCCTGTCGTCCCGACGGTGCGAAGGGCTTCCACGGGGTCACACCCGCGGAAGCCCTTCTTCGTGTGTCCGGCGGTGAGGTCGCCCTCTACGGATAGCTGGGCAGGTTCGCCACGTTCGTCGCCGCGTTGGACGGGCCGCCCGCGTTGTTGACGACGTGCCGGATGGTGCCGGTGCCGCCGAGGGAGACCGTCACCATGCTGGTGAAGCGCACCCCAGGGCGGTTCGGTGCCTCGATGGCCCGTTCGGCGGTGACGCTCGGGTTCACGTTGAAGAAGCAGTAGCTGCCGAGGCCCCACGCCTGGTGGCTGGTGACGGAGTCGGCGACCTTGTAGGCGGCGTAGCCCTGCGTGGAACCGTTCATCCAGGCCGCCTGGTTGGGCGGGTCGTACGGCATCTCGTTCTGGTAGAAGTACGTCCGGCCGCCGTTGCCGTTCCAGATGGTCTGGTGCTTCTGGTAGTGCTCGACGAACAGGCCGTACGCCGTGACGTCGTCGCCGTTGACGATCAGGCCCGTGTCACCGGTGTTGCTGTTCCAGCCGATGCCGTTGCCGTGGTCGCCGCGCCAGATCCACATGTGGTCGCCGATGACGTCGTCGCTGTTGATCACCAGGCTGGTGGTCGCCTTGCCGACGGCCGCGCCGCCGACCCGGAAGTACACGTCGTGCAGCGAGGTCGGGTCGGCGTCGTGCGACGCGGACGCGTTCGCCGGGCCGACCTCCATGAGCGTGGGCGAGTTGGTGGTGCCCGCGTCGAAGAGGAGGCCCGCGACCTTCACCCCGTCGACGTCGGCGACCTTCATGGCGGTGACGCCGTTGTCCGGGACGAACGTGGCGAGGCCCAGACCGAGGACGACCGTGCCGGGCCGGTTCACCTGGAGGGTCTGGTCGAGGTGGTAGACCCCCGGCGTGACGAGCAGGTTCCTGCCCGCGGCCAGCGCGGCGTTGATCGAGGCGGCACTCGCGCCCGGCTTGACGATGTGGAAGGTGTCGAGCGACAGCGAGGTGCCGGAGGGCGCCCCGTTCGCCCAGCTGGTGCCGGAGGAGCCGGCCCGGACCGCGGGCACGAACACCTTGTAGGCGTTGTCGCCGTCGACGTACAGGAACGGCTTCTCGCGGGTCACCGGGGACTGCGCGACCGTGGTGTACGGCGGTGCCGGGAACGTCGTGTTCGGCACGCCCTGGCTGCCGACGAAGACCATGTTCCAGTTGGAACCGGTCCAGCTGCCGAGCTGGGAGTTGCGGGTCAGCCACTGCTGCTGGCTGCCGGAGTCGACCCGTCCGTCGACCTTGGTGTCGGCGAACAGGCCGCCGCTGGCCCAGCCCCCGTCGTCCAGGGCGATGTCGCCACGCAGGTGCATCCGGCGGTACGGGGCCGCCTGCGACACCGCCCAGCGGTCGCGGCCGCCCGCCGGGTTGACCGACAGGTTCTCGGCGCCGCGCCAGAAGTTCTGGGTGGCGTTCTGCGGCGGGAACCAGTCCGCCTCGGCGTGCACCGCCCCGTTGACGGTGACCGCGTCCGGGGTGAGACCGAGACCCGAGACCTGTGTGTAGAAGCCGACGTTGACGTCGGCGTCGTAGGAGCCCGGCTTGAACAGCACCGCGTGCCGCTGGGTCCCGAACTGGTTGGTCTCCTGCTGCTGGAAGATCGAGTCCAGCTTGCTCTGGATGGCCGAGGCGGACATCGACGGGTCGAACACGGCGACGTTCGGCCCGAGGTCCGGGGCCGCCGTCGACTGGCTCACCGGCACGACCTGGAACCGCTGGGCGGCGCTGCCGTTGCACGTGTACTGCACGAACCGCACGCTGTCCGCGAGCGAGGCCCCCGGGTCGTCCAGGCACTTGCCGCTGTGCCGGTTGACGAACCGGTAGGCGCCGCCGCCCAGGTCGACCGGCAGCCACTGCTGGTTGGCGCCGCCGCCGTACGCCCACAGGTGCACGGGCGCGTTGTCGGCGCTGGAGACGTCGGCGACGTCCACGACCTGATCGGTGGCGTTGCGGTTGCCGATGCGGACGTAACCATCGCCGGTGGCGGTGAGACTCCACTGCTGGGCCGTCGTGTTGTTGCAGGCGTACTGCTGCACGACGGTGCCGTTGGCGGTGGCGGCGGCCCTGGCGTCCAGGCAGCGGCCGCTCGCGGCGTTCATCACGGTGACGAACCCGGTGGGCAGCGCGGCGGCGGCGCTGTCCGCCGCGCTCGCCGGCGTGAGTGCCGAGGCGAGCAGGGAGGCGGCGGCCACGGCGACGAGGGCGGCCGCGCGGGATCTGCGCGGGCGGCGCGGTGCGGGGGGCAGGGGGTCGGGGATTTTGGGCATACGGGTGGCCCTTCGTGGGGGGTGTGCGGGCGGGGCCGCGTTCAGGTCGTGAAGGCTGAACGCGGGATGCGCTGCTCTGGCTGACCCGTGAACCTAAAGGTATGGACCACTTTCGTCAAGGCATGAAGTAAGCAACAGCACAACAGAGTTGACGCGTCACCGGGCAGGGTGCGGGTGGTGCCGACTCACTCGGGGCGCGTGAACCGGTCCACCAGCGCGTCCAGGCCGTCCGTCAGGTCGCGCGGTCCGGCCCGGTCGGCCAGGGCCGGCGCGGTGGCGCGCAGGCGCCGCAGCTCCCGCGGGTCCATGTGGTGAAGACCGAGCCGGAACCCGGACTCCGCCTCCTGCGGGTTGTCCACCATGGCCTGGAGCTCCACCGACACATAGCCGAGCACCCACGCGGTGAAGGCGCGGAAGAGCCGCGCGGAGCCGTCCGTGCCGAACCCGGCCTCCTCGAACAGCCCGAGCACCCGCTCGTGGTGGCGCAGGGTCGCCCGCGGGCGCCGAGCGAGCGGCACCGCCAGCATCCGGGTGGAGAGCAGCGGCACCACCTGCGGGTGGTCCAGGCAGACCTCGTACGTCGCCAGCGCCACCCGCCGCAGTTCGGCCCGCCAGTCACCGGCCGCCTCCCCGGTGGTCAGCCGGTCCTCCAGCTCAGCGTGCAGGGCCTCCACCAGACCGTCGAGCAGGGCGTCCTTGGAGGCGGCGTAGCGGTACAACGCCATCGCCTCGACGTCGAGTTCGGCGCCGAGCCGCCGCATGCTCAGGGCCGACAGGCCCTCCCGGTCGACCAGCCGCAGGGCCGCGCCGAGGACGCGCTCGCGGTTGAGCCGCCCGTAGCGGCCCCGGTCGCTGGCGCGCCGCGCCGGTCCCGGTCCGGGCTCCTTCGCCATCACCGGCCTCCTCGCCGTCGCACCGGGCGACCGTACGGTTACGGGGTAAACGTACGCGAACCGGGCCGACCGGGCCCGGTTGCCGGGTCCGACCCGCCGCGTAACATGTACATATACGTTGTAAACGGGTGACGTAAACCCATGGACGAGTGACCGTCATGAGCGCACCCATCGAGGACTACGCCCTGATCAGCGATCTGGAGACAGCGGCGCTCGTCGGCCTGGACGGCTCCGTCGACTGGCTGTGCCTGCCCCGGTTCGACTCGCCCGCCTCGCTGGCCGCGCTGCTGGGCACCCGGGACAACGGCTCCTGGCGGCTCGCCCCGCCCGGCGCCACCCGCTGCACGCACCGGCGCTACCGGCGCGACACGCTGCTGCTCCAGTCGTGGTGGACGACGCCCACGGGCACCGTGCGGGTCACCGACTTCATGCCGCCCCGCACCCGGCTGCCCTGTGTCGTCCGGCTCGTCGAAGGGATCTCCGGGACCGTCACCCTCCGCAGCGAGCTGCGGCTGCGGTTCCACCAGGGCCGGGTCGTGCCCTGGATCCGTGCCGTCGAGGGCTGCGCGGTGGCGATCGCCGGCCCGGACGCCGTCTGGCTCGGCACCGACCCTCCCGCCGAGCCGTCGGACGCCGGCGACCGCACGGTCCACGACGTCACGGTCACCGCCGGCCGGCGCCTCGCCCTCACCCTCGTCTGGTCGCCGTCCCACCGGCCCGGACCGCCCGAGCCGCTGGCCGTCCCGGCGGAGACGCTGCTCAAGGAGACCGCCGGCTTCTGGCGGCGCTGGACCGCCCAGTGCCGCTACGAAGGCCCCTGGCGGGACGCCGTCGTACGATCCCTGATCACGCTCAAGGCACTCATCTACGCGCCCACCGGCGGTGTCGTCGCCGCCCCCACGACGTCCCTGCCCGGCCGCATCGGCGGCGACCTCAACTGGGACTACCGGTACTGCTGGCTGCGGGACTCCGCCATGACCCTGTCCTGCCTGCTGCGCAACGGCTACCGCGAGGAGGCCACGGCGTGGGTGGACTGGCTGGTACGGGCCGTCGCGGGCGACCCGGCCGACCTGCAGACCGTGTACGGCGTCGGCGGCCAGCGCCTGCTGCCCGAGACCGAGGCGCCCTGGCTGCCCGGCTACGAGGGCTCGCAACCCGTCCGGTTCGGCAACTCCGCCGCCGGGCAGTACCAGTTGGACGTCTACGGCGAGGTCCTCGACGCCCTGTGCCTGTCCCTGCGGGCCGGTATCGACCTGCCCGCCCATGTCTGGAGCCTGGTCGAGGCCCTGATGGGGCATCTGCAGCGGCACTGGCGCGAACCCGACCAGGGACTGTGGGAACTGCGCGGCCCCCGACGCCAGTTCGTTCACTCCAAGGTCATGACCTGGGTGGCCGCCGACCGCGCGCTGCGGATGGGCCGGCTGCTCGGCCGCGACGGCGCCCGCGGACGCTGGCGGGCCCTGCGCGACCAGGTGCACCGCGAGGTCTGCCGCGAGGGCTGGGACCCCGCACGGCACGCCTTCACCCAGTCCTACGGCTCCACCGCCCTGGACGCCTCCGCGCTGCTGATCCCCCGGCTCGGCTTCCTGCCCGCCGCGGACGGGCGGGTGCGCGACACGGTCGACGCCATGCGCGCCCTCGGTCACGGCGGCTTCGTACGGCGCTACACACCCGGCCGGGACGCCGGGCGCGGCTGCGAGGGCACCTTCGTGGCCTGCTCGCTCTGGTACGCCGACGCCCTCGCCGCGACCGGCCGGACCGGCCAGGCCCGCGAGGCGTTCGAGCGGGTCCTCGCCATCCGCAACGACGTCGGGCTGCTCGCCGAGCAGTGGGACCCCGACGCGGGCCGCCAACTCGGCAACGCGCCCCAGGCGTTCAGCCACATCGCCTTGGTGGAGACGGCGTCCGCCCTGTCTCCCCGTACCCGTACGGATTGAGCTGCTGGAACCGCCAGGCGTCCCGGCACATGTCGTTCAGGTCGCGGGTCGGCCGCCAGCCCCAGGCGCGCGTCACCGCGCCCGCGTCCGCGACGAGTTCGGCCACGTCACCGGGGCGGCGGGGCACGACCTCGTACGGCACCCGCCAGCCGGTCGCCCGGGAGAACGCGGCGAGGACCTCCAGGACGGAACGGCCCTCGCCCAGGCCCAGGTTGAACACGTGCATCCCCGGCGCGTCGCCGAGGTGGTCCAGCGCCAGCCGGTACGCGCCGACCGCGTCCATGATGTGCAGGTAGTCGCGGACCGTGGTCCCGTCACGGGTCGGATAGTCGTCGCCGAAGACCCGCAGCGACTCACGCCGGCCGCCGGCCACCCGGGCGAGCGACGGCAGGAGGTTGTCGGGCTCACCGGGCGGGCCGGCGCCCAGCAGACCGCTGGGGTGGGCGCCCGCCGGATTGGCGTACCGCAGGCACAGCACCGTGTAGTCGGGCCGCCGGCGGCACACGTCGGCGAGGATCTGCTCGCACGCCCACTTCGAGGCGGCGTAGGGATTCGCCGGGCGGACCGGCGACGACTCGTCCAGCGGACCGGGGCCGGCCTCGCCGTAGACCGCGCACGAGGAGGAGAAGACCAGGTGGCGCACCCCGTGGTCGTCCATGGCCTGCAGCAGCGACGTCGTCGCGCCCACGTTGCTGTCGTAGTACTCCACGGGCCTGCGCGTCGACGCGCTCACCGAGCGCAGCCCCGCGCAGTGCACCACGGCGTCCACGGTGTGCCGGTCGAAGACGGCCGACAGGGCCCGGCGGTCCCGGACGTCCAGCTCGTACACGGCGCCGACGAACCGGCCTGCGATCCGCTCGAGACGCTGCAGGACGCGCGGGCTGCTGTGCGAGTAGTCGTCGACCACGATCACCTCGTAGCCGTGGTCGAGCAGATCGACGCAGGCGTGGCTGCCGAGGAACCCCGCACCGCCGGTGACGAGGACCGTCGACGGTGTACCCACCGGCTCGCCGCGCGTCATGGGCAGCCGCTCCCGGATCGCTCACAACGCCGTACATTTACGACGTATACCTCCGACTATGCGCCTCGTGCGCGGCAGCGTCAAACGAACCGGGCGCCCCCTCAGACCACGCATCCCACATGCGCCAGCGCCTGCTTCAGCAGCACCCCGTGCCCGCCCGGCATCTCGCTCTGCACCGCCGGCGACAGGGCCTCCTGAGGGCTGAACCAGACCAGGTCGAGGGCGTCCTGCCGGGGCCGGCAGTCGCCGCTGACCGGGACGACGTACGCGAGGGAGACCGCGTGCTGACGCGGGTCGTGGTACGGGGTGATGCCCTGCGTCGGGAAGTACTCGGCCACGGTGAACGGCTGCAGCGAGGTCGGCACCCGGGGCAGCGCCACCGGTCCGAGGTCCTTCTCCAGGTGGCGCAGCAGCGCGTCACGCACCCGCTCGTGGTGCAGCACGCGGCCGGAGACCAGGGTCCGGCTGACCGTTCCGTCGGGTCCGATGCGCAGCAGCAGGCCGATGCTGGTGACCTCGCCGCTGTCGTCGACGCGCACGGGCACCGCCTCGACGTACAGGATCGGCATGCGGGCGCGCGCCTGCTCCAGGTCGTCCGTGGACAGCCAGCCGGGCGTGGTTTCGGTCATGTCAGACATTGCTTGATCATACTTTCCGGGAGTGCGGACGCTCGGTCGTGGTCGGGACGGCGGACGGGTCGGCGGGGGAGAGACCGTACAGGCGGCGGGCGTTGTCGCCGGCCGTCCACGCGGCGATGCGCAGCGCGTCCGGCAGGCTCAGGTCGTCGGTGTCCACCCGCTCCTGGAGCAGTTCCCCGAGACCCCGGCGGTACGCCAGGGCACCCAGGGCGTGGAACTCGGCCAGGCCGTAGGCGTCGGAGCTGTACAGCAGCTTGTGGAACGGGGTGATCTCCAGGGCCTCCTCGAGCACCGCCCGCGCCCGGGCGGGCCCCACATGGTGCAGCGCGAGCCCCACGTCCAGGTACACATGGTCGAAGACGGCCGAGAGGTGGGCGGCCTCGCGCTGGTACGGCCAGCAGTGCAGCAGCAGCACCGGGATCGTGCCCCTGACCCCATGCAGCCAGTCGGTCAGCAGGGCCGGGTTCGCCCGGTGCAGCCGCAGGTCTCCGTCGCCGAACCCGGTGTGCAGTTGCAGGGGGAGGCCGAGGTCGACCGCCGTCCACAGCAGATGCCGGGTCAGCACCGGGTCGGACAGCCGGCCGCCGTCCGTCAGCCACTGCCGGGCCGAGGCGGTGACCAGCGCGTCGGTGGGACGCGCCGGGTCCAGGTCGAAGCCGGTGCGGTACGCGGCCACCGACTTCACGGCGACCACGCCCGGCCGGCGCACGGCCTCCTCGACGGCCGTGCGGAACGCGTCGGCGTACGCGCCGGCCTCCACCCCCGAGGCCGCGACGGACTCGGCGACCGTCTCCAGGCGGACGATCTCGTGCGCGGTCGCCCCGGCCGCCTCGGCGAGCCGGGCGGGCGTGGTGAGCGGCACCGGGGTGTGGCCGGTGTCCACACAGAGCGCCGCCACACCCGCCGCCCGCAGGAACCGCCGGTCCACCTCCCGCACGCCCAGCTCGGCGCGCCGGGCCAGATAGACGTCGGCCGGGGCGTGGCGGGGCAGGTCGAGCAGGGGCGCGCAGTCCCGGCGCACGGCCACCCCGGCCGGGGTGTCGAAGGGGGACCAGCCGGGGCCGGGCTCGCCCTCGGTGAGCAGGGACTCGAAGGCGGCGCGGTCCAGGCCGGAGGTGACCACCCCGTGGCAGTGGTGGTCGACCAGCGACAGCTCCGCGAGCGCCTCGTGGACCGGCCCGGTGCCGCCCATGTCAGTACACCCACCGGTAGGCCGCGGCGACCCCGTCGTCGTCCAGCCCGGCGACCCGTGCGGTCTCGCCCTCCCGGACGGCGATCACGGCGTCGGCGAGGACCGGCCCGAGCGCGGCGCGCAGCATCGCGTCCGCGCGGAACTCCCCGACGGCCTCGTCCAGCGAGACGGGCAGCCTTCGCACCCCGAGCGCCGCCGCTTCCCGGGGGCTCAAGTGCGCGGGATCACCGGTGATCTCCTCGGGCAGCCGCGCGTCCGACGCCATGCCGTCGAGACCGGCGGCGATCAGGCAGCCCAGCGCGAGATAGGGGTTGGCGGCCAGGTCGACCGGCTTGACCTCGATGTTGGCGGTCCGCTCGCGCCCGCCGACCGTGCCGGTCACCAGCCGCAGCCCGGCCTCCCGGGTCTCACGGCCCCACGCCGTGAAGACCCCGGCCCACTGCGAGGGCCGCAACCGCAGATAGCTCGCCGGGCTCGGCGCGGTCACCGCCGTGAGGGCCGGGAGCCGGCGGAGCACACCGGCCGCGAAGGACTCGGCCGCGGGGCGCAGACCGTACCGGCGTGCGCCGCCCGCGTGCAGATTGACGCCGTCGCGCCAGACGGAGAGATGGACATGGCCGCCGTTGCCGACGCCCTGCCCGAGCACCGCGGGCGCGAAGGACACCGCGAGCGCGTGCCGCCGGGCCACCGCGCGGACGGTCTGCCGCACCAGCACGCTGTGGTCGGCCGCGGCGACCGGGTCGAGCGCGGCCACCGAGAGTTCGAACTGCCCGGGCGCGTACTCGGGGTGGAACTGCTCGGCCTCGACGCCCTGCCGGGCCAGCGCCGCCAGCAGTTCCGCCGCGCAGTCGCTCAGCTCCACCTGCCGGGTGGCGCCGTACGCGGGACCCGTGGTCGCGGGCACGAAGGCCCCGTCGGCGCCCGGTGGATGGGCGAAGGCCCACTCGATCTCGATGCCCGCCCGGAACGTCACCCCGTGCCGCTCGGCGGCCTCCCGGACCGTGCGCCGCAGAAACGTGCGGGCGCACGCCGGATGCGGCTCGCCCTCCTGGGTCGCCCGGTCGACCGGCGCCCAGGCCCAGCCGGGCTGTGCGGCGAGCTCCACCAGGGCCGTCAGATCCGGGTGGAGACGCAGATCGCCGTCCGGGGAGCCGAGGACGTCCGTGGTCACGATGGAGTCGTCCGCGAGGAACGTGTCGAACACCGGGGACATCCCGACGCCCCAGGCCGCCGCCGAGGGCAGCTTGGCCGTCGGGACCGTCTTCACCCGGCCGATCCCGGCCGTGTCCACGTACGCCAGCACGACCCCGTGGACACCCCGGCCGGCCAGCTCGCCGCCGAGCGCGGTGGCCCGTTCGACGTCCCCGGGACGCCCTCCCGGGACGGGGTCGGCAAGGGTGGTCATACGGTCTCCTCGACGAGCTCGGCCGCCGGGCGGGCGGTGCGTGGGGGCGTCAGGGCTTCACGGCCACCGCGCCGTACTGGGGCACCGGGGCGGGGGAGCCGTCGGCCCGCCACTGGGCGCAGGAGACCATGCCCGGCTCCAGCATCTCCAGTCCCTCGAAGAAGGCCGCGATGTCCTTGCCGCTGCGGGCCGTGATCGGCGGGGTGGCGTTCTCGTTCCAGAACTTCATCGCCGGGATCTGGCCCTCGCCGCCGAGCTCCGCGTCGAAGGTGGGGTGCGTCAGCACCAGCAGGCTGCCGGAGGGGACGGCGGCCATGACGCGCCGCACGATGTCCCGGGCTTGGTCGTAGTCCAGCACGAAGTTGAGGATGCCCAGCATCATCACGGCGACCGGCTCGCCGAAGTCCAGCGTCCGCGAGGCCCGTTCGACGATGGCGTCCGGGTCGTGCACGTCGGCGTCGATGTAGGCGGTGACGCCGTCCCGGGTGCCGGTCAGCAGGGTCCGGGCGTGCACCAGCACGATCGGGTCGTTGTCGACGTACACGATCCGGGAGTCGGGCGCGACGCGCTGGGCGATCTCGTGGGTGTTGTCGGCCGTCGGCAGCCCGGTGCCGATGTCGAGGAACTGCCGTACGCCGCGCTCCTCGGCCACGAAGCGCACCGCCCGGCCGAGGAAGTCGCGGTCCGCGCGCGCGATGTCACGGATGACCGGGAACATCCCGGCCACGTGCTCGCCCACCTGCTGGTCGACCTCGTAGTTGTCCTTGCCGCCGATCCAGTAGTTCCACACGCGCGCGTTGTGCGCCACACCGGTGTTCAGCCTCGCCGACCCGCCCGACGGGGTGTGGCCATCGCTCACGACTCGTCCTCTCCTCGCACGCACGACCGAAACCGGCCATCACCGCCATTGTGCCGCCCCGTTGATCACGTTGTCCCGGGAATCGGCACAGCCGGTACGGTCGTCGGCGTGCGGGCGGGGCGCCGTCGGCGCGTCAGTCGAACTGGCTGGGCGAGGCCGCGGGGGACTTGCCGGCCAGGACGTCCTGGAGCCGCTGGGTGCCCAGCTTCACGGCCGACACCACCGAGTCGTGCTCGTCGCCGTCGAGACCGCCCGCCGTGACGGTGATCGCGTTGTCGCCCACCCGGACCGCGGCCACGTCCAGGGTCAGCGTCGCCTCCGTGCCGTCGACGGGGCCGCGCACCGAGATCCGCACCCCCTCACGCGCGTCGCCCACCGAGGGCACGTTGGTCTCGGTGACCTGGACGGTCCGCTTCTCGCCGTTCTCGGTCATCGTGAACTGGCCGCACTCCTGCGGCAGTCCGGCCATCCAGTCCAGGGAGTCCTGGACGTTCGTCCGGTCGTACGCGGCGACCTGGTACAGCAGCCGCGAGTCGTCCTGCGTGAAGCCGCGCAGCGCGTCGGCCCCCGACGGCTTGCCCAGCAGATCGTCGTCGAACAGGGAGTCCATCAGCCGCTGGCAGTCGGCCGCGTCGGTCTTGGCGGACAGGAAGTCGGAGACGTCGACCTTGCCGATCAGCAGACCGTCGTGCCAGTTCTCCGCCTCGGTGTCCTTCACCTGCGTCCAGTCGTCCTCGATGTCCGCCGCCGTGATCAGCGCGGTCTCGGCACCGGACTCGGACAGGGTGCCCGACGGCGAGCCGGTGGGCGATCCGGTCGGGGAGCCCGTCGGTGAACCGGTGGGCGATCCCGTCGGTGACTCCGTCTGCTGCCGGGCCGCCGCGGGCGACGCGCTGACGCCGGAGGCCCCGGTCTCCCGGCCCCCCTCCTGGGCGCAGGCGGCGGTGGCGAGCAGGGCGCCCGCCGTCAGGGCCGTGGACAGGACGCGGGCGAGCCGGACGGTACGACGGGTCATCGGGAGTGCCTCCTGGAGAGGGGACGCGTGTCCCGTTCAGCCCATCACCGGCCCCACCGGCCCACCATCGGCCACGGCCCGATCGGGTGACCGGCTCCGGTCGCCTCAGGGCTTCAGCGGGTCGTGCCCGATCGTCATCAGCTCGTGCCGGTGGCGGGTCTGCTCCGGCTCGGGCTCGTTCTCCGGGTCGGCACGCGCGGACACGGTGTCCACCACGTCGTACATGACCCGTACGTCGTCGTCCGTGAGGTCGGTGCGGCGCTTCTGGAGGATCGCGAGGACGTGCTGCCCGGCCGGTGAGCCCGCCCGGTCCGGCAGCGGCTCGGCCGTCTCGCCCGCCTCGCTGACCCGCAGCCAGGCGGCGAGCTCCTGGGAGGTCATGTTCACCACGCGGTGGAAGTCCTCCCACAGTGCGTCGAGTTCGAGGGCGTCGGTCACGGGTTCCCTTTCCTTTCCGTCGTGCGTCTCAGCCGTCGCTCGGCCAGTTCTCGGCGTCGAACATCCAGCGCTCCTTCTCCAGGTCGCTGGTGATGGTGATGAGCAGGTCCTGCGTCACCGGGTCCGGCTCGGCGGTCGCCGCGACGCGCTCGCGCAGCCGCGTCACGGCCGAGCCCAGAGTATCCACGACCAGCTGCACGACCCGGGTGTCGCGCAGCCAGCCCGCCTCCGGGCCGGGCAGCGCGAAGGCCTCGGCGATGGTCCTCGGACGGCCGTCGGGGGCCACCCCGATCGCGGCGCAGCGCTCGGCGACCGTGTCGGCGTGCGTCCGGGCCAGCGTCACCACCTCGTCGAGCTGGAGGTGGATCGAGCGGAAACGCGGGCCGACGATGGCCCAGTGAGCCTGCTTCCCGATCAGTGACAGCCCGAGCAGATCGACGAGCGTGTCCTGGAGGGCGTCGCCCGCGACCTTGCGGGCCGCCTCCGGAAGCGTGCTGGAGACCACGGTCATGTCGAGCCCCTCTCTGGCGTGGTCGAGGGCCGAGAGGAGCGGTGCGGCGCCGTCCGTCACAGCGGTGCCGCGCCACCCCATGCGTGCGCGGGTGCCCAGAGCGAACCGGTGCAAAACGCACGGCGGCCCGCGTCCTGCCCGGTCGCCGCCGTGGTCCCCCGACCCCGGGGCGGCGTATCTTCCCAGCGGGGCGGCACTCGGTCTATAGTCCAAAACTAGCGGTGCTAATTAATGAGCCGACCTATCCGCCCGGTCAGGAGTCCAGTCGTGCGTCCCGTCCACTTCGCGGCCGCCCGCCGCACCCCCATCGGCAAGCTGCGCGGAGCCCTGTCGTCCGTCCGCCCGGACGACCTCGCCGCCGCCGTGATCCGGGGGATCGTCGCCGACGTCCCCGCGCTGGACCCCGCGCGTGTCGACGACGTCTACTGGGGCGCCGCCAACCAGGCCGGCGAGGACAACCGCAACGTGGCCCGGATGGCGGCCCTGCTGGCCGGCCTGCCCGACTCGGTGCCGGGCGCCACCGTGAACCGGCTGTGCGCCTCCGGCCTGGAGGCGGTGACCACGGCCGCCCGCACCATCGCGGCGGGCGAGGCCGACATCGTGCTCGCCGGCGGCTCCGAGTCCATGAGCCGCGCCCCCTTCGTCCTGCCCCGCCCCGACGAGGCGCTGCCCCACCGCATCGAGACCGTCGACACCCGCCTGGGCTGGCGGCTGGTCAACCCGGCCATGAAGGACCTGCACGGCCTGCTGTCCATGGGCGAGACCGCCGAGGAGGTCGCCCGCCGCCACGGCGTCTCCCGCGAACGGCAGGACGAGTTCGCGCTCCGCAGCCACCAGCGGGCCGCCGAGGCCCGCAAGAACGGGCACTTCGACGACGAGATCCTCCCCGTCGAGCGCCCCGACGGCGTGCTCGTCGACAGCGACGAGTGCATCCGCGAGGACACCTCCTACGAGAAGCTGTCCCGGCTCAAGCCCGTCTTCCGCGCCGACGGCACCGTCACCGCGGGCAACGCGTCCCCGATGAACGACGGCGCCGCCGGTCTCCTCCTGGTCAGCGAGGAGGCCCTGAACGACCTCGGCCTGGAGTCCCTGGGCCGTTATGTCGCGGGCGGCTCGGCCGGAGTGCACCCCGACGTCATGGGCATCGGACCGGTCCCCGCCACCCGCAAGGTCCTCGACCGGGCCGGCTGGACCGTCGCCGACCTCCAGGAGGCCGAGTTCAACGAGGCGTTCGCCGCGCAGGCCCTCGCCAGCGTCGACGCCCTCGGCATCGACCCCGACCTGGTCAACGCGAGCGGCGGCGCCATCGCCCTCGGCCATCCGCTGGGCTGCTCCGGCGCCCGCATCCTGACCACCCTCCTGCACCGGATGCGCCGCACGGGCGCCGAGCGCGGCCTCGCCACCATGTGCGTCGGGGTCGGCCAGGGCAGCGCGGTGCTGGTCGAACGGCACTGACGCGCGCCCGGCGCGCACCCGCCGGCGATCTCCCAGCAGACGAGACGGGCCTACCAGGACCTGATGTCCGCACATAGCATCGGTCCCCGCATGGACACGATGACGCTCTGGCACATAACGGGCTGGGAGTTCGCCGCACTCGCCGGCGCGGCCCTCCTGGTCGGCTTCTCCAAGACCGCCGTGAGCGGCGCCAACACGGTCAGTCTGGCGGTCTTCGCCGCCGTACTGCCCGCCCGCGCCTCCACCGGGGTCCTCCTGCCGATCCTGATCGCCGGCGACGTGCTCGCCGTCCTCACCTACCGGCGGCACGCCCACTGGCCCACGCTCTGGCGTCTGTTCCCGGCGGTCGCGGCCGGTGTCGTCCTCGGCACGCTGTTCCTCGTGTGGGCCGACGACGGCGTCGTGCGCACCTCGATCGGCGCGATCCTGCTGATGATGGCCGCCGTGACCGTCCGGCGACGCCGAGCCGCCGAGCGGGAGGACGACCCCGACGCCGTCACCACCCGCTCCGGCCGGCTCAAGGCCCGCTCCTACGGCGTCCTCGGCGGCTTCACCACGATGGTCGCCAACGCGGGCGGCCCCGTGATGTCGATGTACCTGCTGTCGGCCGGCTTCCGCAAGCTCGGCTTCCTCGGCACCTCCGCCTTCTTCTTCCTCATCGTCAACACCTCCAAGCTGCCGTTCAGCGCCGGACTCGGCCTGATCGACGGCGACTCACTGCTGCTCGACGCCGCGCTGGTGCTGTTCGTCGTGCCCGGCGCGCTGCTCGGCACCTGGGCCGTCAGCCGGATCAACCAGCGGCTGTTCGAGCAGCTGGTGATCGCGGCGACCGTCGTGGGCGGGCTGCAACTGCTGCTGCGCTGACGCCCGCCCCGCGCTCGGAGGCGCAGCAGGGCTCAGCTCAGGGGGCGATCCCGACCCCCTCGATCCTGCTCCACGCCCGCTCCTGGGCCGTCGTCATCGCCGGCCACCGCAGACCGCCCGGACGCGGCTCGACCCGCGAGGCGTACGGCGCGGGCCGGAACGCCGGATCGTAGAAGCAGCCCGTGCCGTACGTCCGGTCGAACGCGCCGCACGCCGCCGCCAGGGACCGGGGGGTCGGCCTGCGCCCCGTGCGCACCCAGGTGTCCAGCGCCGTGATGGACGTGGCGTACTCGGCGTCGCTCAGCGCGCTGTGCTCGTGCTCCCGCGTGAACGACTGCACCAGGTACCGGTCCCGTCCGGCGGCCCGCAGCGTGTCCCGGTACGCCGCCTCGTGCTCGACGAACGCCGTGGGGTCGTCGATCGCGTGCATCGTCAGCACCGGCATCCCGACGCGTCCCGTCAGATCGCTGTCGTACGACAGGTCCCGTACGGCCGTCGGGTCGGGGGAGAAGCGTGCGACGCCGGCGTTCAGCGCCTCGTCGTCGTGCGAACCGGAGTAGCGCACCCCCCGGTTCCCGAACGGGTTCCGGCCGCCGAGGCGTTCGTGCACGATGTCGCGGAACGTGAAGGTCGCGAACCGCAGATGGGACTCCAGCGTGCGCTCCGGGATGCCGGTGACCGCGAGGATGTCGTCCAGGTTGCGTTGCTGGAGGGCGGTGCGTTCGCCGGGCGCGGAGGCGTACCCGGTGCACTCCTGGAGCCGCGCGCGCAGCCCGGCCGACGTCATGGTGGAGCCGGCCCGCAGCCCCTGCCACAGCGGGTACTGCGGCTCGCTCGGGCGCGGATGGTTGCCGCAGTAGTACTGGTAGACGACGCGCAGGTCGACCCGGTAGTCATAGCCGCGCGAGCCGCCGCCCAGCACCCCGTTGGTGAGCAGCGCCCCGTCGTACGCCCCGCCCCGGCGGCCGTACGTCTCCACGACCTTCGCCGCGACGTCACCGCCCCACGACTGCCCGTGCACGAACGTGCGCCTGGGCGTGCCGAACGCGCCGACGAACACCCGGCGCGCGCTCTCCGTGTCGGCGGCCGCCATCCGCGTCCCGTACCCGCCCCGCCGGTACGACGAGCCCGCCCAGGCGTACCCCTCCTTCACCATCACCGACCAGCGGCCCAGGTCGTCCAGGCTGCGCGCCGGGTCGGACTCCGCGCCGAGGTCGGGTCCGCCGTGCGCGTGCACCACCAGCGAACCGTTCCAGTCGGTGGGCACCGCGAGCGCGTAGTGGGCGCCGTTCGCGTCCTGGCCGGTGTAGCAGTCGGCCCGCCCGGCGAGTTCGTCCGGGCAGGCGGCGCGCACCGGCCCGGCGGTCTCCCCGCGCGCCTGGGAGGCGCCCGCCAGCAGCCCGGCGGCGAGGGTCCCCGCCAGCACGGCGGCGAGCGCCGTGCGCCGGGCCGCCGTCACCGGGACCGGTCCACGGATCACTGCTTCGGTTCTCGTCCGGTCCACGACGCTGCTCCCTCGCCCTCGTTGTCGTTCCCGACCTCGACCTCGTCCTCGGCCGATGTCTCGTCGAGCCGTGCGCGGCGATGCTAGGGAGCGGGCGGTCGCGGCCACCATGGTCCGGCCGTTGTGTTCATAGTGTTCGTCCGACGTCGGGGCGGCGCAGGGCCCCGGCCGCCCACCTCGTACGCTCGCCCCATGTCCCCCCGCCACATCCTGGTCCTCGGCGGCACCACCGAGGCCCGCGAACTCGCCGCCGCGCTCGCGGCGCGCCCCGGCGTGCGCGTCACCACCTCGCTCGCCGGACGTGTGTCCCGCCCCGGCGCGGTGGCGGGGGACGTACGCGTCGGGGGCTTCGGCGGTGCCGACGGCCTGGCCGCCTGGCTGCGCGCCGAGCACGTGGACACCGTCGTCGACGCCACCCACCCGTTCGCCGCGTCGATCACCGCGAACGCTGCGGGGGCCGCGCGCACCACGGGCGTCCCGGCCGTCGTCCTGCGCCGCCCAGGCTGGCGCCCGGAGCCCGGCGACCGCTGGCACGAGGCCGCCTCGCTCGCCGACGCGGCAGCGCTCCTGCCGGGCCTCGGCCCGCGGGTGCTGCTGACCACCGGCCGCCTGGGCCTGGCCGCCTTCGCGCACCTGGACGGCCTGCGCTTCGTCGTCCGCTGCGTCGAACCGCCCGAGCCGCCCCTGCCCGCGCACACCGAAGTGCTGCTGGCCCGCGGCCCGTTCACCGTGCCCGGTGAGACGGAGTTGCTGCGCGGCCACCGCATCGATGTGCTCGTCACCAAGGACAGCGGCGGCTCGGCGACCGCGCCGAAACTCACGGCCGCCCGCCGCCTCGGCGTCCCCGTGGTGGTCGTACGCCGCCCCGCGCTCCCGGAGGGAGTGGAGGCGGTACCGGACGTGCGGGGCGTCCTGGAACGGCTCGGCCTCGACGGCCGGACCGGGTGACCGTCAGCGGGTCAGCGTCTCGAAGCCGGCCGTGGCGCAGTAGTCCACCGCCCGGCCCTCGGCGGCGGTGTCGCCGCGCAGCGCCGCGACGGTGACGTCGAGCATGCTCGGGGCGTCACCGGCCCCCTCGTACGAGGCGCTGGGCAGCCGCCGCACGGCGGTGACCACCGCGCCCCCGGCCTCCTCGGCGGCGTCGGACGCGGCGCCGTCCTCGGCGGAGTTCCTGACGCGCTGCCAGGCACCCAGCGCCCGGCAGTAGTTCTCCGTCCACGACCGGTCGAACTCGGACCCGCCGTAGTCACCGGAGCCGCCGTGGCCGACGGAGTCGCCGGACGAGCAGCCGCCCATCAGGACGGCGACCGCCACCACCCCCGCGATCATTTCCGCGACCCGTCGCCCGCGCCCCCCGCCGTGCCCCATGACATCCCCTCCCCGAACCGACGACGGGAGAGTATCGATCAAGGGACCGACAGCTCGCGTGGGGAGCCCCTACCGCTCCCGCGGGTTCCTGCGCAGCAGATACGTGTCCATGATCCAGCCCTTGCGCTCCCGGGCCTCCGCCCGCAGCCGCTCGATCTCGGGCGCGGCCTCGGCGATCGGGCCCGAGACCAGGATCTCGTCGGGCGTCCCCAGATAGGCGCCCCAGTAGATGTCGAGGTCCTCGTCGGCGTACTCCCGGAAGCGCTGGTGCGCGTCGAGCATCACCACCACGTCGTCCACGCCGTCCGGGAACCCCTCGGCCAGCCGCCGCCCCGTGGTGATCTGCACCGGCCGCGCGACCCGGTTCAGGCCCGTGCGGTGCCGGGCGGCCAGCGAGGAGACACTGCTGATGCCGGGCACGACGTCGTACGCGAAGGCGACCGCCCCCGAGGCCAGCACCTCCTCCAGGATCGCGAGCGTGCTGTCGTACAGCGCGGGATCGCCCCACACCAGGAAGGCGCCCGTCTCGTCCTCGCTCAGCTCCTCGGCGATCAGCCGCGCGTAGATCCCGGCCCGCGCGCTGCGCCAGTCGCCGACCGCCGGGGAGTACGCGGCACCGCCGGCCGAACGGTCCCGCTCGGGGTCCCGTGCCTCGACGACCCGGTACGTCCCCTCCGGCACATGGGCGTCCAGCAGGTCCCGGCGCAGCCCGGTGAGGTCCGACTTCACCTCGCCCTTGTCGAGGAGGAAGAACACGTCCGTGTCCCGCAGCGCCCTGACCGCCTGGAGCGTCAGCTGCTCGGGATCGCCCGCGCCGATGCCGATCACATGAATGGTTCGCACGCCCCGAGTCTGCCGCACCCCGCCGCCGGCCCCGACACCGCGTCCGGCCGCCCGGCACACCGCTTTCTGCAGCCCGGTACCGCGTCCGCCCCGCCCTCTACGCCGCTCCCCGCAGCCTCGGCGCCCGCTCCCGCGCGTCCACGGGCCGGCCGCCGCGCTCCACGTCGTCCGCGAGTTCCCGCGCCCACGCCGCCAGGGCCGCCGGGTCCATCCCGTACGGCCGCTCCACCCCGGCCCGTGCCACCCACTCCTGCACGGCACCGGCCCCGCGCCGCAGCAGCCGCGCCCCGCCGGTCACGTTCCCGCGGGCCGCGTGCGTGAGCCCCACCGCGAGCTGCGCCAGCCCCCGCCACAGGGCCCGCTCGTCCTCGGGACCCGACTTCCAGGCGTCCTCGAACACCTCGTGCGCGTGGAACGGCTTGCCCGCGTCCAGCAGCCCCTGCGCCTCGGCGACCGTCTCCGCCGGCGTGCGCACGACCCCCTCGGGCTGCCGGGCGACCCCGTCCGCGCCGTACGGCAGCGGCCGTCCCAGCCCGTCCCGGGGCCGTGCGTTGCGTGCCCGGCCCTCGGCGTCCCGATCCCGCGCCGCGGCCTGTCCTCGTTCCGGCGATGTGCTGCCCATGCCCCCGATTGTCCCCCCCCCCGCCCCTCCGACACGGACGCCCGCTTCGGCCCGGGGGACGGAGTGGGGTAAAGTGCTGTCCGCCCGAGCGCGCGGTGTTCCGCGCGGCAGGCACCGGGACGTGGCGCAGCTTGGTAGCGCACTTGACTGGGGGTCAAGGGGTCGCAGGTTCAAATCCTGTCGTCCCGACTCGCGAGAGTCGCAGACAGAGGCCGGTTTCGGAGTCGTCCGGAACCGGCCTTGATCATTCCTGGACCATTCCCGGACCACTTCTCGATCATTCCTGGGGGACACCGTGTCCGGGCAGCCGGAGCAGGCGCCGGAGCGCCGCCGATCATGATCTCGAGACTTCTCGCCGTGCTGCCCGACCTCGCGCCCTGGCGCTCCTCCCGGGACTTCCGCCTGCTGTGGGTGCAGGGCCTGGTCACCTACCTCGGCAGCGTGATGGCGCTGATCGCCCTGCCCCTGCAGATCAAGGAGCTGACCGGCTCACCGCTCGCGGTCGGCGCGATGGGCGCCGTCGAACTCGTGCCTCTGGTCGTGTTCGGCCTGTACGGCGGCGCGCTCGCGGACGCCGTGGACCGCCGCAAGGTCATCGTGCTGACCGAGGCCGGGCTGGGCGTGCTGGCCCTCGTGCTGCTGGCCAACGCGCTGCTGCCGCACCCCATGCTCTGGCCGCTGTACCTGGTCGCCGCCGGAGTGGCGGCACTCGCCGGACTCCAGCGCCCCGCGCTCGACTCACTGCTGGCCAGGATCGTCCCGCACGACCAGCTCGCCGCCGCGGCCGCGCTGAACGCCCTGCGCTGGCAGGCCGGCGCGATCGCCGGACCCGCCCTGGCCGGCCTGGTGGTGGCGTACGCGGGCAACGTCCCGGCGTACACCACGACGGCCGGCTGCTTCCTGGTCTCCGTGCTGATGTGCCGTCTGCTCACGCCGGTGCCGCCGGCCGAGCACGCGGCACGGCCGTCGCTGCGCGGCATCGCCGAAGGGGCGCGGTACGCCTGGTCCCGGCCGGTGCTGCTCGGCACGTACACGGTGGACCTGGCCGCGATGGTGTTCGCCTTCCCCAACACGATCTTCCCCTTCCTCGCCGACGAGCTCGACGCCGAGTGGGCGCTGGGCCTGATGTACTCGGCGGGTGCCGTCGGGTCGCTGCTGCTCAGCCTGACCAGCGGCTGGGTCTCCCGCAGCTCCCGGCACGGCCTGCTCGTGGTCTTCGGCGCCGCCGGCTGGGGAGTGGCCATGGCGGCGGCCGGCTGGACGTCCAACGTCTGGCTGGTCCTGGTGTGCCTGGCCCTCGCGGGAGCGGGCGACATGCTCAGCGGCCTCGGCCGCTCGACCATCTGGAACCAGACCATCCCCGACCGGCTGCGCGGTCGGCTCGCCGGGATCGAGGTCCTCTCGTACAGCGTCGGCCCCCAGCTGGGCCAGGTGCGCGCGGGCGCGATGGCCGGCTGGACCGGCGCGCGCCCGGCGATCTGGAGCGGCGGACTCGCCTGCGTCGCCGCCGTGGGTCTGCTCGCCGCGGCCCTGCCGGCCCTGGTCCGCTACGACGCCCGGACCGACCCGGACGCCCGCCGCCGGGCCGCCGGGACGACCGAGACCGCCGGCACCGAGCCGGGCCAGGAGGGCGCGGACGTCGTCGGGTGACCCGCGCGGGCGCGGCCGGGATGGTGGAATCGCCCCATGACCAACTCGCTCAGCCACCCGGCCGGTGCCCGATGACCGCCGGCATCGACACCCCCGACCGCCGCGGCCGCACCGGGCTCGACCAGGCCGGCCGGGACCTCACCGGCAACCCCCGGGTCCGGGTCCGCGACGTGCAGCTGCTGTCCAGCCACTGGTACGTCGAGCGGACCACCACCTTCGACTTCCGGCACGCCGACGGCACCTGGACCACCCAGCAGCGCGAGACCCACGACCGGGGCAACGGGGCCACCATGCTGCTGTACGACACCGCGCGCGAGACCGTCCTGCTCACCCGCCAGTTCCGCTTCCCCGTCTACGTCAACGGGCACCCCGACGGCATGCTGGTCGAGACCCCGGGCGGACTGCTCGACGAGGACGACGAGCACCCGGAGATCGCCGTGCGCCGCGAGGTCGTCGAGGAGACCGGGCACACCATCGGCGCCGTCCAGCACGTCTTCGACGTCTACATGAGCCCCGGCTCGGTCACCGAACGCGTCAGCTTCTACGCCGCCGAGTACGGCCCGTCGACCCGCACCCACGAGGGCGGGGGCCTGGAGGAGGAGGGCGAGGACATCGAGATCGTCGAACTGCCCTTCCGCCGGGCCCTGGAGATGATCCGGACCGGGGAGATCGCCGACGCCAAGACGATCATGCTGCTGCAATGGGCGGCGCTGGAGGGGCCGTTCGCGAAGTGACCGGTCCTCTCGTCGGGCGGCCGCGTCTCAGCGGCCCGGCGCATCCGGCCGCCGGAGGGCACCGTCCCCTGTGCGGTCGTCGAGCCAGCGCACTTGATAGCTGTCCAGCGTGACGGTCCTCCCGGCGACCGTCACCTCGACGGGCCTGTCCAGAGTGTTCACGACCAGGACCGTGATGTCCGTGGCGAGCGAGCGCACGGCGTGCGCGTCCTCGCCGGTCACCCGTACGGGCCGGTGCTCGGTGCCGGGCGGGAACGTGATGTCGAAGTGCCGGATGAGGGCCATGATCGGCAGTGTCTCCGGGGTGCCCGGCCCGGCCGCGGTGCTGTTCCAGAGACAGGCGGCACAGCGCCCGTCGCGCCGCTGCGGGTTCCAGAAGAACGCCGTCTCGGCACCGCCGGCCGCGATGGCCATCAGCGCGGCCGCCTCGACGGCGAGACGATGCTTCGCGGTCCAGCGTCCGCGCCGGCCGTCCTGCGCGCCTGGCTCCACGTAGTACTCGGCCCACCACAGAGGCAAGGATGTGCGCTGCCGGAGCCACCGGCCCACCTCGGTGAACTTGTCGGTGGCCCGGAACTCGTCGGGCAGTGCCGGACCGCCACGGGGGAAGCTGGAGCCGTCGACGACGACGAAGTCGGCTCCCACCTTGTGCACGTTCCAGTACTCGAAGGCATCGAGAACGCGCCGGTCGACGCTGCCCCATGGGCCGGCGAGCGAGGAAGCGTACCGGGTGTCACCGGACGCGAAGCTGTCCATGTCCAGGTAGGGCCCGCCGACCAGAATCTTCTCGTCGACCTTCTTCAGAGCGCGATGGACCCGGTTGTAGAGCTCCGTGTATGCGACGTGGTCCCAGCGCTGTCTGCGGTCGTCGAAGAAGCCCTTGAACTCGTTCCAGACGATGTAGTGACGCACGTCCGGGTAACGCTCGGCCACCTTCGCGGCGAGGGCGGCGAAGTCGTCGTAGTGGCCGGGGTCGGGTGCGGTCTCGAGTGCCCGGCGGGACCAGTCCGTGCGGCCGGGGGAGCCTCCCTTCATCCAGTCCGGCGCACAGCACAGTGTGATGACGGGCGTGCCGCCGGTCTTCCGGATGAGGGCGATCCGCTCGTCCAGCGACGCGAAGTCGTAGTGACCGGGGGACGGCTCCGGGTTGTCGGCGCCCCAGCCCATGAGGTGCTGGTTCTGCGGCAGGGACCGCGCGGACAACGCCTTTACGGCCGTGCTCACGGTGGACGGGTCCCCGTCGGCGGCGCTGTACTGCGTGTGGGTGATCCCCCAGCCCAGCGATGCCTCGGCGGTCGCTCCCCGGCCGCCGGACCGGCCGCCGCACAGGGACACGACGAGGGCCAGGACGAGGGTCATCGACAGGACGGCGCCGACGCGCCATCCCGCGGCCACCGGCCTCCTCGCCCGCTGACTCACTCCCGCGCACCCGCCCCCGCCGTCCGCCGGACGAGCCGCCGGGTTCCGCGCACCACTGCGTATCCCTTCGTGAGGGTCCGCTCCACGGCGAAGGTCCGGGCGACGGCCCGTCCCTCCACCAGACGGGTGAACTCCTCGAGGCCGGTGCCCCACCCCACGGTCATGCGCCGCAGCGCGAAAGGCCCCTGACCCGGATCGGCCAGCGCGTTGCCCACCGCCAGCGACTGGGTGAAGCCGGCCCCGCGCACGGCCCGCCGCACCCGGCGGTCGGAATAGCCGTACGGATAGGCGAAGGACGTGGGAGAGGAGCCGATCCGGTGCGAGATGATCTCTCTACAGCGCTCCACCTCGTACGACAACCGGTCGTCCGGGAGCTGGTCCAGCTGTGGATGGGTGTGGCTGTGACCACCGATCTCCAGGCCCGCCGCGGCGAGTTCGCCGACCTCGTCCCAGTCGAGCATGGTGTCCAGGGCGGCCTCGTGGATCTCGTGCGGACCCCGCAGCCAGCCGGTGGTGACGAAGACTCCGGCGGGGAATCCATGACGGCGGAGCACCGGAAGGGCATGCCGGTGCACCCCGTGGTAACCGTCGTCGAAGGTGATGAGGACCGGCCGGCGGGGCAGCGCCGGACCGCCACGCCAGGCCTGCGCCAGGCGGGCCGGGGTCACAGGGGTGAAGGCGCGCTCCGCCAGGACGTCCATCTGGCCGGCGAACGCCGCCGGTGTGACGGAGAGCGCGCGGATCGCGGCCGCCGGCGCGTCCGCGACCGCGTGATACATCAGGATCGGAACAGAGCCGGTCATCGGGAGCTCCTCGTCACGGTGGCAGGCCATGTGCGGGCCTTGCCCGCGGTTCTCAGGAGCCGGTCGGCCGGTTGCCGCAGCGCCGGCCGGGCCACGACCGTGTTGCGCAGCGCCCGCGCGGGCGCACGGCGCGCCCGGTGGGCGACGGCGACCGGATGGCGCCGGGTGGCCCAGCCCTCGGACACATGGACTTCCTGTGTCTTGAGGACCTCTTTGTGGTCCCGCTGGCCGCGGCCCAGGTCCAGGTGGGCGAGACCGTCCTCGGCCGCCCCGCGCGCCATGCGCAGATGCAGGACGATGCCGGGGGAGTACTTCGCGAAAGCGGGGTCGTAGGCAGTGAACCAGCAGGAGAGCACATGGGGTGAGCGCAGCCCGAAGTGGGCCGCGGCCGGGCGGTCGCCGACGTACAGGACGGACAGGAGGCCAGCGAACGACTCGGTGCGGGTGCGCGACAACCGGTCGACCAGTTCGGAGATCCACGGGTGCGCGAAGCGGTCACTGCGCCCGGTCCTGCGATACTGCGCGGACTTCCACTCCTTGAGTGTCCGAAGCATCGCCGGATCGCGTTCATCGTGCACATACCGCACGACCTCTCCGGCGGCCCGGCCCAGTTTGCGTTCCAGGGCGAGCCGTACGCGGGTCCCGCGCCCCGACCGCGCGCGCAGTCGCGCGACGTACGCGTCCCAGCCGTCCGACACGTCCATCACCGGCGAGGGGTACGTCTCGGTGACGGACCGCTCGAACGTCTGCTGTCCCTCCGCGAGATGATCGAACTCCCAGATGGCGAGACCACAGCCTTTCAACAACTCCCGGGCGTCACACCGGAACCCCGGCACGTGCACGACCCCCTGGCAGTCCGACAGACCGAGGCCGACGGCGCGGCCGACGCCCGAAAGGGTGCGCTGGTAGGGGAAGTACGCGACGGGCTGTGCCGCGGGGCCGTCCTCGCGTACCACGGCGACGCGTACGTCGCGCCTGCACCGGCCGACGGCCATGGTGAACTCGGGTGCGAGGAAGGGATTCGCCAACTGGGGGTGGCCGTCCGCGAACCCCTTGGACTGCATCGTCGTCCAGGCGGCGTGGTCGTCGGCGGTGAGGTCCTCGGGCCGGTACACAGTGATGTCCATGACTGCTGCCTTCAGGTCGCGGGTTGGCCGGCTCGGGGCCGGTCCTCTGAGCGTGCGAGCGGGGAGTCCGCCTGCGTCGCGGCGGGTGCGTCCACCACCCAGGACGGGGCGTCGCGGTGGTGGGCACGGACGACGCCGACGGCGTATCCCAGGGCCGCGCTCGCCACTCCGGTCACGATCGCCCCCGCCCGGCCGGCACCGCCGCGTCGACCCCGAAGGACGTCGCGCACCCCTCGGGCCACGCCGGCCGGCAGGACGCGGGTGGTGTAGCGGCGCTCCGACTCCAGCCCTTTGCCCATCCCCACATGCCGGGTGACCAGTGCCTTCGACAGGCCCTCGGCGTACGTGCGACGACGGAAGTAGACGAAACGCTCACGGGCCACAGGGACCTTGTGGTGGATGACGGCACGGTCGTCGAGGAGGAGCACGGCCTCGGGCACGGTCTGCGTCAGGCGGATGCACAGCTCGGTCTCCTCGCAGCCGAGGGGGCGCTTGTCCCCGTCGCGTCCGATGCCGATGGCGAAGCCGCCGACCGCGTCGAAGACCGACCGGCGGAACGTGGCGTTGCCGCCCAGCACGTTGCGGACCGGCGCCCGCCCCTTCGGAAGCCCCGTGTAGGCGCACCCCACGACCCAGTCGAACTCGGTGGGGAACCAGTCCGGACGCCGGCCCGACTCCCACGCCGGGACCGTACGGCCCCCCACCGCCATCACGCGCGGGTCGACGTATGCGGAGGCCATGTGCCGCAGCCAGTCCCGGTCCGCCACGGCGTCGTCGTCGAGGAAGGCGACGACCGACCCGCCGGCCGCGGCGATGCCGGTGTTGCGCCCCGCGGACAGCCCTTGAGGGCCCGTGTTGGCGAGGACACGGACCACCGGTTCGCCAGGGCGGGGACGGCTGGCCCCGTCGTACGCGGCGCGCAGCCGCTCCAGCAGCGCGGGGTTGTGGTCGACGACCAGCAGGGTCTCCAGAGCGGGCCGTGACTGGTGCCGCACCGACTCCACGGCGGCGAGGATGTCCTGCCACCGCTCCTCGGTGTACACGCAGATGATCACGGAGATGTCGGTACCGGACACGTCATTTCTCCTTGCTTCTGCTTGCTGGGCCCGTCTCGGTGGCCGCCGGCCGGGACCGCACGGGAGTGGACGGGGACGGCGTGTCGTCCGGCTGCCGGGGCAGCCAACGGGACCGCCGGATCACGAGGTACACGGCCAGCAGGGACAGCGCGGCCAGCCAGGCGACACCGCCACCGGCCAGACCCAGGCGAGGCAGCAGGATCGCCGAGAGGCCCAGGACGAGGACGCACAGGGCCAGCTGCAGACCGACGACGGCCCGCATGTGCCGGCGCATACGGGCTACGTCGACGGCCAGGCTGAAGACGAGATTAGGAAGCGCGGAGAGGGCCAGCAGGCGCAGCAGTACGGTGCCGTGCTCGGCGTACTCGGGTCCGAAGCAACCGAGCAGGACCGGCGCGGCGACGATCATCAGCACGGCGCCCGCGGCCATCAGCAGCGCCGAGTGACGCAGCACCCGCATCGTGTGCCGGGCCAGCCGTGCCGGGTCGTGCGCGGCCTCGACGATCAGGGAGCTCCCCATGTTCGTCGCCAGGAGGTAGGGCACGTAACCGACGATCCAGGCGAGGGAGTAATAGGCGTTCTGCTCCGGACCCAGCGTGTTCAGCACCAGCAGGGGCACCAGGCTGTAGGAGGCCATGCGGAACAGCGATCCGACGTAGTCGGCGGTGGCGTACCCCACGAGGCGGGGCGGGCGTGCCGCCCGCGGAGCCTCCCGTTCGTGCCGGGGCACGGCACGGCGGAGCAGGAAGGAATTGGCCACGAGGAGCGCCACGATCAGAGCGCCGGCCCAGGAGATGAGGATGCCCGCGAAGAGCGTCAGTGCTGCGGCCCCGGCCAGGAGGACGATCTTCACCACGGCGAAGATGACGTTCTCGGTGGCCACCCAGCCGGGATGCCGTACGCCCGTCAGGGCACCGTCCTGCAGGGCGAAGATGGCGTAGGCCGCGGTGTAGGCCACGAAGAACAGGCCGGTCAGCGGGGACAACAGGAAGTCGAGGCCGGGAGTCACGACGGGCACCAGCAGGAGGAACCCCACGGACACCAGCACGCTGCAGGTGACGCTGGCGACGTAGCACGTCAGGATCAGGCGCCGGGTGTGGCGCCCGGCGGACGGGATGAACCGCACCAGGAAGTCGGACAGATTGAGCTGGCCCACGGTGGACAGCAGCGTGGCGGCAGAGACGGTGGCGTAGTTGAGGCCGACGGTCGTGTCGTCGAACCACCGGGTGGCGAGCACCCAGAACACCGCGCCCAGGACGGCGTTGACCAGAGAGCTCATGGCGAGCAGGTGACCGTTGCGCAGCAGAGGCTCGCGCGGCAGCACGGTGGCACATCGGGTGCGGAAGCCGGTGAGGAAGGGGCGCACCGTCGGTTCGGCCACCGTCGGCGCCTCGTCCTCGGCCACCTGACGGCGTCCGCCGAAAGCCTGGGTCGCCATGATGTCTCCGTGCTTCACCGATCGAGACCGGCCGGTGGACGCCGGTGCGCGGACGGATGCCGTGCTGCGGAGGTCCAGCGCTCCGGCAGCCGCGGATCGGGGACCAGCACCATGGCGGAGGTGAGCGCCGCCAAGACGAGCAGCGCCCGCACAGGGCTGAACAGGCCGACGAGGAACAGTGCCTCGGCGACGAGGGCCGACAGGGAGACGCTGACCGCCCCGGCGAGAACGACCTGTGCCAGGACTGCCGTTCGTCCGTCCTCGCGGCGCGGACCGTGACCGGTGCCCCGCAAGGTGGCTGCCAGCCCGGGACAGACGAGAAGGAAGGCCACCGTGGTACCCACTCGCAGCGGAGAGGCCTCGGGCAGCGCGGTCGCGACGAGGGCCACCCATCCGGACAGTGCCACGCACCAGCGCAACCGGGTCATCGGGGACTCCCTTGTGACGGCGGATCGAATCGGTACACGACCGCGTCGGCGTCGCGGAACACCGCGGTGAAGCCGGGCGCCTTCGCCAGGGCGCTCTCCAGCCGCTGCGTGAAGCCCGGGGGCATGGCGCCGTTCAGCCGTACATCCGCGTTCTGCGCGCGGGACAGCAGGATGTACGCGGGCTTGTTCCCCGCTCGCCCCAGCAGCGGTTCGAGCCCGGCCACCGGATCCCTGGCCATGAGCCGCTTCGCCGCCAGGCTCTCTCCGGTGATCTCGGCACGCTCGTGCTGGTCGTAGTGCATCTCCAGCCCCGGTGCCGCGAACGTCACGGAGATGATCAACGAGCCGGGCGGGGTCCGGGTCGTGATGTAACGGGTGGCCGCGACCTCACCGGGGGAGAAGCGGTTCATGGCCTCCTTGCTGTAGTAGCCGAAGGCGAGACCTCCCAGCATGGCCAGCAGCACCACGCACACCAGCGGAGCCCGGAACGAGGGACGGCGGAGAGCGGGGATCAGCAGGGCCGCGATGAGGAAGGCGGCGGCCGGCAGGGCGAACATGTAGGCGCGGAACACCATTTCGCCGCCGTAAGCGTTGACCAGCGCGATCGGGAGGGGCGAGAGCGCGAGCAACGGCATGGGGGTGCGTCGGGCCCGGCGGAGCGCGACGCAGGCCACGGCGGCCAGCAGGAAGACGCCTCCGGAGAGCCCACGGTCGATCCAGGAGACCATGACCTGGCTGGGAGCGGCGTCGGCGAGCCGGTTCAGACCGGACCAGACGTTCGCCTCCGGGCGGGTGACGGCTCTCACGAAGTCGCCGAGGTTCTCGGTCACGTACGGCCTCGCCACCGTCGCGTACCAGGCCAGGTCGAGGGCGACGGCGGCTGCCAGCGCCGGCCGTACCACCCGCCGGTTGGCGCGGGGGAGCGAGAGCAGTGCGAGAGCACTGATCAGCATCAGCGGGGTCAGCTGATGGGAGGTGATGATCGCCGCCTCGAGCAGGAGCAGCAGCGCGAACAGTCCCGGCGGCCAAGTCCCGGAGGTCCGTCGCCCGTGCTTCGGTGCTCGTGATGTGGGCAGGCGACGCAGGATCAGCGCCAGCACGGCCGTGTACAGCAGGAACGTGAAGGCCTGGGGGGCGAAGTAGTCCTGTCCGACCCAGGAGCAGGAGTAGTAGATCCAGACCGCTCCCCAGATCAGCCTCCGGTCGGAGGTGAGCGACCGGTAGATGAGCAGGAGCGGGCCGAGCGTCAGCACGTTGACGAGCACCTGCGACCACAGTGCGTAGGGCAGGGCCGACCCGAGTCCCGAGGTCCTCAGGAGCAGCGCGTTGAACTGGAAGAAGCCGGGCCACTGGTTGTAGATGCCGAGCCCCGCCGCGTCCGGCACCTCGCCGTTGTGCCGCACCATCGCGTCGATGACGGCGACGTGTTTCCACGCCCATGCGTAGCGCAGCTCCGAGTAGAGCAGAGGCGGTGTGGCGTGGATGATCGCGATCAGGAGCAGCGTGTAGGCGGCGTAGCAGCCGTGCGGGGTGCGCCGGTCACCCGCCGCGACGCAGAAGCCCACGACCAGGAGGGCGAGGGCTGCCCAGAACGGGGAGGGAAATACCTGCAGCAGACCCAGGTCTCCCATTCCGTCGAGGCGGACGTCTGCGAGCGCCACCAGCCACAGGGCGAGGGCGGCGGGCAGCACGGCGACCGCCGTGAGGGCACCGGGGCCCGCCCGCCTCCATCCGGAACGCCGGGCCGCCGACGGCGGCGGAGGCGGGGTACGAGTGGCCCGGCGGGCTCCGGCGGCGTCAGGCGGAACGGTGTCCTTGTGCCCTACGGGGGCCGTCGTCCGGAGAGCTGTGAAGCGCTGACGTGTGGTCACCACGGGCTCCGAGGGGCTCGGTGACGGTCAGGGTGCCGTGCTCGGCGGGAAACCGCGTGGCACGGGCGCCGAACGGGCGCTCGGCCGCTCGGAGAGCAGGGTGCGCAACACCCTTCGTCCGTCCGACACCGCGTGCAGGTTGGAGCGGCCGCTGCGGCGCGGCAGCTCCAGACTGGGGACCTCTGCGATCCGCAGCCCCGAGCACAGGGCGTGCGCGATCATCTCCGTCTCGATCTCGAACCCGGTGCTGTGCAGGTCGAGATCCTCGAGGAAGCTGCGGCGGAAGGCGCAGAACCCGTAGCACAGGTCCGTGAGGGAGGCGCCGTACAGATGGTTCACCGCGGTGAGCAGCGCCTGGTTGCCCCAGCGCCGGATCCGGGTGATGTCGAGCGATCCACCGCCGGCGATGAAGCGCGAGCCTTTGACGAAGTCGTAGCCGTGGTCGAGGAAATGCAAAAAGTGCGGGATCTCGCCGGGCAGCATGCTGCCATCGGCATCGATCATGACGATGTAGTCACCGGACGCGGCGAGGAAACCGGTCCGCAGGGCGTTGCCCTTGCCCGGGCCACTCTGATCGACGTGGCGGACGGCGGGGAGACAGTGCCGGGCCATGTGCACCGTCGCGTCGTGGGAGTCGCCGTCGACGAGTATGACCTCGTCCACGCAGTCCGGGATCTGCTCGAAGACCCACGGGATGTTGCGCGCCTCGTTGCGTGCGGGGACGACCAGGCTGACAGTGGCCCTCGGCGGGGGGCGGTCGTCCGCACGGCGCAGGGGATGGGCCGGACGGTCGGTGGTACGCCGGGCCGGAGTGCCCGTGGGCGCGCCGTTGTGGGCAGCAGGGGCCGTGGCGTCGGGTTCGGTGAGACGAGAGGTGTGGTTCATGGTGCCGGTGCTCCGAGACTCGATCCGGCGGTGATGCGAGGGGCGCGGGCGACGCGGTCGCCGTGGAGGAACGCGCCGAACGGCTTACGTTTACGACGTATACGTACATACTCCGCACAAGTCACGTGCCGGGTCAAACGCAGCGACGAGGTTTTGGGCGACTGCTGACCGGCCACGGCGGAGGTACGCTCCGGACAGAGCCGAAGGAGAGTGGGTCATGCCCCTGTTCCCGACCGAGCGGTCCGTGCGGACGACCCCCGAAGGCATCCTCTGGGAGCCCAGCGAGCGCTGGGTCCGCGGCCGCAGGGGCGACGTCACCGTCGTCGACAGCCGGCACCCTCTCCTCGTCTGGGAGCCGGCGCTCCCGGTGCCCTGCTACGCCTTTCCCCGTGAGGAGGTCCGCATGGACCTCCTGCGCCCGGCGAGGAACCCGACGCCGGGCAGACATACCGGATCGCAGGTCTTCTACGACCTCGACGCCGGTGATGGGTCTGTCGAGAACGCGGCGTGGACCTTTCCCGCCGACGACCTGGCCGCGCATGTCGCGTTCGAGTGGTTCCTGCGCGAGCGGAGCGGGCTGGACCACTGGTACGAGGAGGACGAGGAGATCTTCGTCCACCCGCGCGACCCGCACAAACGGGTGGACGCCATGCCCAGCAGCCGCCATGTACGGGTGGAGATCGACGGCACGGTCGTCGCGGACACATCTGCCCCGGTCCTGCTCTTCGAGACCGGGCTCCCGACGCGCTACTACCTGCCCCGCGAGGACGTCCGCCTTGATCTCTTCGAGCCCACCGATCGCAGCACCCGCTGTCCGTACAAGGGCATCGCCGGGTACTGGACCTGGCGTGCCGAAGGCGATGTGCCGGGGAACGTCGTGTGGAGCTACGCCGAGCCGCTGGCGGCGGTCGCCCCCATCAAGGGGCTCCTGGCCTTCTACAACGAGGCCGTGGACATCACGGTGGACGGCCGGCGGCTGCCGCGGCCGGTCACACCCTTCACCGCGGGTCTCAGGCCCTGACCATCAACTGAAAATCGAACGCATACCGCGACGCCCGATAGATGTGCGTCCCGTACTCCACCGCCCGCCCCGTGTCGTCGTACGCCGTGCGCTGCATCGTCAGCAGGGCCGCGCCCTCGCCTTCGTCGAGGCGGGCGGCCTCCTCGGGCGTGGCGCGGCGGGCGCCGACCGTCTGGTGGGCGCTGTGCAGGGTGATGCCGACCGCCCGCATCATCCGGTACAGGCCGGTCGTCTCCAGTCGGGCCGTGTCCAGGTCGAGCAGGTCCGCCGGAAGGTGGTTGCACAGGATCGCCACCGGCTGCCCGTGCGTGCTGCGCAGCCGCTCCAGGACCGTGACCTCGGCGCCCTCGGCGAGGCCGAGCGCGGCGGCCACGTCGGCCGGGGCCGGGACGCGCTCGTTGCGGACCACCCGGGTCGTCGGGCCCTGCCCGGCCGCCTCCAGGTCGTCGTAGAGGCTGCTCAGCTCCAGGGGGCGTTTCACCTGGCTGTGCACCACCTGTGTGCCCACCCCGCGCCGCCGGATCAGCAGCCCCTTGTCGACCAGCGACTGGATGGCCTGCCGGACGGTGGGCCGGGACAGGCCCAGCCGCACCGACAGGTCGACCTCGTTGCCCAGCAGGTCGCCCGGGGCGAGCGCGCCGCGGGTGATCGCCGTCTCCAGCTGCTGCGCGAGCTGGTGGTACAGCGGCACCGGACTGCCCCGGTCCAGGGCGAAGTGCACCGGGTCCAGCGCGGAGACGGATCCGGTACGGGCGGCGCCGCGGGTCCTCGCCATCGGACGAACCTCCCTGTCCGGGTCAGGAGTTGCTGGGGAAACCGAGGTTGATGCCGCCGTCGGACGGGTCCGGCCAGCGCGTGGTGATCACCTTTCCCTGGGTGTAGAAGGCGATCCCGTCGTTGCCGTAGACGTGGTGGTCCCCGAAGAGGCTGTCCTTCCAGCCGCCGAAGGAGTGGTAGCCGACCGGCACCGGGATCGGCACGTTGACGCCGACCATGCCCGCCTTCACCTCGAGCTGGAAGCGGCGGGCGGCGCCGCCGTCCCGGGTGAAGATCGCGGTGCCGTTGCCCCAGCGGGAGTCGTTGATCAGCTTCAGGGCCTCCTCGTACGTCTCCGCACGCACCACGCACAGCACCGGGCCGAAGATCTCGTCCCGGTACGCGTCCGCCGTGAGCGGCACCCGGTCCAGCAGCGAGACACCGAGGAAGAAGCCGTCCTCGTGCCCCTCGACCGTGAGGTCCGTGCCGTCGACCACGACCTCGGCGCCCTGCGCGGCGGCGCCCGCCACGTACGACGCCACCTTGTCGCGGTGCTCCCGGGTGATCAGCGGGCCCATCTCGGACGCCGGGTCGTCACCCGGGCCGACGCGCAGGTTCCGTGCCCGCTCGGCGATCCTGCCGACCAGGTCGTCGCCGATGCCGCCGACCGCGACGACCACCGACACCGCCATGCAGCGCTCGCCCGCCGAGCCGTACGCCGCGTTGATCGCCTGGTCGGCCGCCAGGTCCAGATCGGCGTCGGGCAGCACCAGCATGTGGTTCTTGGCGCCGCCGAGCGCCTGCACGCGCTTGCCGTGCTCGACGGCCTTCAGCTGGATGTACTTCGCGATCGGCGTCGAGCCCACGAACGACACCGCCTCCACGTCGGGGTGCTCCAGGAGCCGGTCCACGGCCACCTTGTCGCCCTGCACGACGTTCAGCACCCCCTCCGGCAGCCCCGCCTCGGAGGCCAGTTCCGCCAGCAGCAGGGACGCCGACGGGTCCTTCTCGCTGGGCTTCAGCACGAAGGTGTTGCCGCACGCGATGGCCAGCGGGAACATCCACATCGGCACCATCGCCGGGAAGTTGAACGGCGTGATGCCGGCGACCACGCCCAGCGGCTGCCGGATCGACGCCACGTCCACCCGGGTCGACACCTGCGTGGACAGCTCGCCCTTCAGCTGCACGGAGATCCCGCAGGCCAGCTCCACGATCTCCAGTCCGCGCGCGACCTCGCCGAGGGCGTCGGAGTGCACCTTGCCGTGCTCGGCGGTGATCAGCCGGGCCAGCTCGTCGCGGTGCGCGTCCAGCAGCTCGCGGTACTTGAAGAGGATCGCGGTGCGCCGGGCCAGCGACGACTGCCCCCAGCTCTCGAACGCCGCCTTCGCCGAGGCGACCGCGGCGTCCACCTCCTCCACGGTCGCGAAGCCGGCCTGCTTCACCTGGGCGCCGGTGGCCGGGTCGTACACGGGGCCGTAGCGGCCGGACGTGCTCTCGACGGGCTTGCCGTCGATCCAGTGGGTCAGGGTCTTCATGGGGATGCGGGGCCTTTCGAGGGGCAGGGGGGTGCGGGGGAGGAGGGCTCAGAGGTGCTGGCGGCGGGCGGTGACCTGCCGGTCGTAGCGTTCGCGGGCCTCGACGGCGGCCTCGCGGCCGGCGACCTCGGCGACGGGGACGTCCCACCACGCCTCGGCGCCCGGCGCCGTCGACCGCGCGGTGTCCGTCTCGACGTACACGCAGGTCGGCCGGTCCGAGGCGCGGGCCGCGGCCAGCGCCTCGCGCAGCTCGCCCACGGTCTTGGCGCGCAGCACCTCCATGCCGAGGCTGGCCGCGTTCGCGGCGAGGTCCACGGGCAGCGGGGCGCCGGTGAAGCTCCCGTCGGCGGCCCGGTAGCGGTAGGCGGTGCCGAACCGCTCGCCGCCGGTCTCGGCGGACAGACCGCCGATGGAGGCGTAGCCGTGGTTCTGGATCAGGACGACGTTGACCGGCAGGCCCTCCTGCACGGCGGTCACGATCTCCGTCGGCATCATCAGATACGTGCCGTCGCCGACCAGCGCCCACACCGGGGTGCCCGGCGCGGCCTGCTGGACGCCAATCGCGGCCGGGATCTCGTAGCCCATGCAGGAGTAGCCGTACTCCAGGTGGTACTGGCGCGGAGAGCGCGCCCGCCACAGCTTGTGCAGGTCGCCGGGGAGCGAACCGGCCGCGTTGATCACCACGTCGTCGTCGCCGACGACCGCGTCCAGCGCGCCCAGCACCTGGGTCTGCGTCGGGACGGCCGTGTCGTCGGCGCGGTAGGCGGCCTCGACCACCGCGTCCCAGCGCTCCCGGCCGGCCCGGTACTCGGCCTCGTACGCGGCGTCCACCCGGTGCCCGGACAGCGCCTCGGTGAGGGCGGTGAGCCCGGACCGCGCGTCGCACACGAGCGTCCGCGCGGACAGCTTGTGCGCGTCGAAGCCGGTGATGTTGACGTTCAGGAAGCGCACGTCCGGGTGCTGGAAGAGCGTGCCGGACGCCGTCGTGAAGTCGGTGTACCGGGTGCCGACGCCGATCACCAGGTCCGCGGTGCGGGCCAGGTCGTCGCTGACCGCGGTGCCGGTGTGCCCGATGGCTCCGAGGTCGGCCGGGTGGTCGAAGCGCAGCGAGCCCTTGCCCGCCTGTGTGGACGCCACCGGGATCCCGGTCGCCTCGACGAACGCCCGGAGCGCGTCCTCGGCCTCGCTGTGGTGCACGCCGCCGCCCGCGACGAGCAGCGGGCGCCGCGCGGAGCGGATCGCCTCGACGGCCGCCGTCAGTTCGGCCGGGTCCGGCGCGGGACGCCGTACGGGCCAGACGCGCTCGGCGAAGAACTCCTCCGGCCAGTCGTACGCCTCCGCCTGCACGTCCTGGGGGAGGGCCAGTGTCACCGCGCCGGTCTCGGCGGGGTCGGCGAGGACCCGCATCGCGTGCAGCGCGGACGGGATCAGCGCCTCGGGGCGGGTGATCCGGTCGAAGTACCGGGAGACCGGGCGCAGCGTGTCGTTGACGGACACGTCCGCCTCCGTCGGGTGCTCCAGTTGCTGGAGCAGCGGGTCCGGGGCGTGCGAGGCGAAGTAGTCGCCGGGCAGCAGCAGGACCGGCAGGCGGTTGATGGTGGCGAGGGCCGCGCCGGTGACCAGGTTGGTGGCGCCGGGGCCGATCGACGTCGTCACCGCCTGCGCGGAGAGCCGGTTGAGCTGGCGGGCGTGGCCGACGGCCGCGTGCACCATGGACTGCTCGTTGCGGCCCTGGTGGAACGGCATGGCCTCCTCGCCCGCCTCCAGCAGCGCCTGGCCCACGCCGGCCACGTTGCCGTGCCCGAAGATGCCCCAGGTGCCGGCGATCAGCCGGTGCCGGGCGCCGTCGCGCTCGGTGTACTGCACGGACAGGAACCGCACCAGCGCCTGGGCGACGGTCAGACGGACGGTGGATGAGCTCATCGGTGACCTCACGGGGACGGGGCGGTGTAGAGGGGCAGACGGGGATCGACGGGCTGGTCCGGCCAGGTGCCGCGGATCCAGGCGTGGTCGGGGTGGTCGCAGATCAGCCAGGCGCGCTCGTCCTCCGGGCCCGCCATGACGTTGAGGTAGTACATGTGGTGGCCGGGCACCGCCATGGACGGCCCGTGCCAGCCGTCGGGGATGAGGACGACGTCGCCGTCGCGCACCTCCGCGAGGACGTCGGTGCCGCGGCCGTGGCCGGACGGCGAGACACGCTGGTAGCCGAGGCCGGGTGTGCCCTCGTGGCCCGCGAACTCGAAGTAGTAGATCTCCTCGAGGACCGACTCCTCGCCAGGCCGGTGCTCGTCGTGCTTGTGCGGCGGGAACGACGACCAGTTGCCGCCCGGCGTGATCACCTCGACGGCGATGAGCTTGTCGCACTCGAAGACCCCGGCCGCCCCGAAGTTGTTCACCTGTCGGGAGGAGTTGCCCGTGCCGCGCAGCTCCACCGGCACCGAGGAGGCCGGTCCGTAGCGGGCCGGCAGCCGCCGGGTGCAGCGCGCCCCGGTCAGCGCGAACCGCCCGCCGCCCGGCGAGGTGACGGCCGCCCGGGCGTCGCGCGGGACGTAGGCGAAGTCGGTGACGGCGCTGAACACGTCGTCGCGGCCGGTGAGCGTGAAGGTGTCGTGGCTGAAGTCGTCGGTGGCCGTCACCGTACAGCCGCCGGCCAGCGGCAGCACGATCCACTCGCTGTCGCCGGTCTCGAAGGTGTGCGTGCCGCCGGGCGCCAGCTCCAGCACCCGCAGGCTGGAGTACCCCCAGCGGGCCGTCTTTGGGGTGACGTCCACGACGTACGGGCCGCCGGGCGCCTTCCCCGCCGGGAGGTGGTACGTCATCGCGTCATCGAGCGTCACAGTCGTTCCTCCGCGTCACAGTCGTTCCTCCGCGTCGCAGTGCGTGTCACAACAGGCCGACGGCCGTGTCCACCGCCGTCTCCACAGTGCCCTCGGCCGGGTAGAGCAGCGAGCGGCCGACGACCATCCCTTGCACCGTCGGCAGCCGCAGCGCCTTGCGCCAGCGCTCGTACGCCCCCTCCTGGTCCCCGCCGACCTCGCCGCCCAGCAGCACCACGGGCAGCGTCGAGGTCTCCAGGACCTCGGCCATACGGTCGGCATCGTCGGTGACCGGCAGCTTCAGCCAGGTGTAGGCGGAGGTGCCGCCGAGGCCGGAGGCGATGGCGATCGAGCGGGTGACGGCCTCGGCGGACAGGTCGTTGCGCACCTTGCCGTCGACGCGCCGGGAGACGAAGGGCTCGACGAACAGCGGCAGCCGGCGCGCGGCCATGGCGTCGACGGCGCGGGCCGAGGACTCCAGGGTGGTCAGGGAGCCGGGGTCGCAGAGGTCGATGCGGACCAGCAGCTTGCCCGCGTCGAACCGCATGCGCTCGATGTCCTCGGCGCGGTGCCCGGTGAAGCGGTCGTCCATCTCGAAGGAGGCGCCGGCGAGGCCGCCCCGGTTCATGGAGCCCATGACGACCTTGCCGTCGAGGACGCCGAGCAGCAGCAGGTCCTCCAGGATGTCCGCGGTGGCCAGCACCCCGTCGACGCCGGGCCGGGACAGCGCGATGCAGAGACGTTCCAGCAGTTCGGCCCGGTTGGCCATGGCGAGGCGCCGGTCGCCCACGCCGAGGGCGCCGCGGGCCGGGTGGTCGGCGGCGACGATCATCAGGCGCCCGCTCGCGCCGATCAGCGGGCGGCGCACCCGCCGGGCGGCGGCCTCCGCGATCGCCTCGGGGTGCCGGGCTCTGACCGCGGTGAGGTCGGGGATGGAGAGACTCAACGAAAGCTCCGTTCAGGGGTGGCTCGGCGGGCGTTCACGACGCCCGGGCGAGGAGGTCCGCGACCTCGGACCCGGTGGGCATGGCGGAGGAGCAGGCGAGGCGGGAGGCGACGAGGGCGCCCGCGGCGTTGGCGTGCCGCATGACCGTCTCCAGGTCCCAGCCGGACAGCAGCCCGTGGACCAGGGAGCCGCCGAAGGCGTCGCCCGCCCCCAGCCCGTTGGCGACCTCGACCGGCACCGGCGGCACCTCGGCCCGGGTGCCGTCGCGGTGGACGGCCAGCACGCCCTTGGGGCCCTGCTTGACGACCGCCAGCTCCACGCCGGCCGCGAGCAGCGCCCGCGCGCACGCCTCGGGCTCGCGGACACCGGTGGCGACCTCGCACTCGTCGAGGTTGCCGACGGCCACCGTGGCATGCCGCAGGGCCTCGGCGTAGTACGGGCGGGCCTGGTCGGGGTCGCGCCAGAACATGGGGCGCCAGTCGAGGTCGAAGACCGTGACGCCGGACCGGGCGCGGTGGGCGAGCGCGGCCAGCGTCGCCGTACGGCTCGGCTCCTCGCTCAGGCCGGTGCCGGTGATCCAGAAGACCCGGGCCGCGGCGATCGCGTCGAGGTCCAGCTCGCCGGTGCGGATCTCCAGGTCGGGTGCCTTGGGCTGCCGGTAGAAGTACAGCGGGAAGTCGTCGGGCGGGAAGATCTCGCAGAACGTCACAGGGGTCGGGTGGGCGGCGACCGGGGTCACCCAGCGGTCGTCCACGCCGAAGTCCTTCAGCGCCTCGTGCAGGTACGCGCCGAACGGGTCGGCGCCGGTGCGCGTGATCACGGCGGTGTCGCGGCCGAGCCGGGCGGCGGCGACGGCGACGTTGGCGGCCGAGCCTCCGAGGAACTTGCCGAATGTCTCCACCCGCTCCAGAGGGAGGCCGGACTGCAGGGGGTAGAGGTCGACTCCTATTCTTCCCATCGTGATCAAGTCGAAGGGCTTGGCTGTCTCGGCCATGCGTGACGCTCCTAGAGCTGGACAGGGGGTGCGGGTCCCGAGGGGCCTGCCGCCTCCCAGGTGTAGGACGCGGAGACCGACGCTGTCAATAGTTTGTACTTACATTCGGACCTGAGCGTGAAATGATGTCTTAACAAAGTATTGACAGCGGGCGCATCTAGGGATTTGATCCCGTCCCAGCGCAACCGTCGTGTTCCACGGCACACTGCCCGGCCCAGGGAAGGCCCGGACCGTGTAACCCGGTGATCACCCTTTCCCCCCGTCGCACACCCGTCGCACAGTGAGGTGCTGGAAAGATGGACCGCTCTTACCCCCGCTCGCGCAAGCTGGCCTCCGTCGTGGCCGTGGCCGCGGCGGCCGCGCTCACCCTCGCAGGCTGCTCCAGCAGCTCCGGCGGCAAGGACGCCGAGGAGGGCGGGGCGAACGCCTCTGCGGGCAAGGCCGACACGCCCCGTATGACGGTCGCCCTGGTGACGCACCAGTCGCCCGGCGACACCTTCTGGGACATCGTCCGCAAGGGCGCCGAGGCGGCCGCCGCCAAGGACAACGTCAAGCTGATCTACTCCGCCGATCCCAACGCCGGCAGCCAGGCCAACCTGGTGCAGAACGCGATCGACCAGAAGGTCGACGGCATCGCGATCACCCTGGCCAAGCCGGACGCCCTCAAGGACGTCGTGGCCAAGGCCAAGGCGCAGAACATCCCCGTCGTCGGCCTGAACTCCGGCGTCAGCGAGTGGCAGAAGCTCGGCCTGACGGAGTTCTTCGGGCAGGACGAGACGGTGGCCGGCGAGGCCCTTGGCAAGCGGCTGAACGAGTCCGGCGCCAAGAAGGCAGTCTGTGTCATCCAGGAGCAGGGCAACATCGGCCTCACGCAGCGCTGCGACGGTGTGAAGAAGACGTTCGAGGGCGACCTGGAGACCCTGAACGTCAATGGCACGGACATGCCGAGCGTGAAGTCCACGATCACCGCCAAACTGAAGACGGACAGCGACATCGACTACGTCGTCGCCCTCGGCGCCCCGTTCGCGCTGACGTCGGTGCAGTCGGTGTCCGAGGCCGGCAGCAAGGCGAAGGTCGCCACCTTCGACCTCAACAAGGACCTGACCAAGTCGATCAGCAAGGGCGACATCGAGTTCGCGGTCGACCAGCAGCCTTACCTCCAGGGGTACCTGGCGATCGACTCCCTGTGGCTGTACAAGAACAACGGCAACTACATGGGCGGCGGCGAGGCCCCGGTGCTGACCGGCCCGGCGTTCGTCGACAAGTCGAACGTCGAGACCATCGACGCGTTCGCCGCGAAGGGCACCCGGTGATGAGCATGACCCGACAGGCTGAGCCGGCGGTGACCACACCGCCGGCCCCCGGCCCGGGCAAGGAGACCGACGGGCGGACCGCCCGGCGCCCGCTGGCGCTGCGTCTGCTGGCCCGGCCCGAGGTGGGCGTCTTCCTCGGCGCCGTCGCGGTGCTGGTCTTCTTCCTCGTCACGGCACCCGCCGTGCGCGACGGCAGCTCGATGGCGAACATCCTGTACCAGTCGTCGACCATCGGGATCATGGCGCTGCCCGTGGCCCTGCTGATGATCGGCGGCGAGTTCGACCTCTCGGCCGGCGTCGCCGTGATCACCTCCGCCCTGACCGCCAGCATGGTCAGCTACCAGCTGACGCTGAACGTCTGGGTCGGTGTGATCGTCGCCCTCGTCGTCTCGCTCGGGGTCGGCCTGTTCAACGGCTGGATGCTGGTCAAGACCGGGCTGCCGAGCTTCCTGGTCACCCTGGGCACCTTCCTGATCCTCCAGGGCGTCAACCTCGCCGTGACCAAGCTGGTCACCGGGAACGTCGCCACGGACGACATCAGCGACATGGACGGCTTCGACCAGGCCAAGGCGCTCTTCGCTTCCTCCTTCGAGGTCGGCGGCGTCAACGTGAAGATCACCGTCATCTGGTGGCTGGTCTTCGCGGCCCTCGCCACCTGGGTGCTGCTGCGCACCAGGTACGGCAACTGGATCTTCGCCGTCGGCGGCAACAAGGACAGCGCGCGGGCCGTCGGCGTCCCCGTGACCTTCACCAAGATCTCGCTGTTCATGCTGGTCGGCTTCGGCGCCTGGTTCGTCGGCATGCACCAGCTGTTCTCGTTCAACACCGTGCAGTCCGGCGAGGGCGTCGGCCAGGAGCTCATCTACATCGCGGCGGCGGTCATCGGCGGCTGCCTGCTCACCGGCGGAGCCGGCTCGGCCATCGGCCCCGTCTTCGGCGCCTTCATGTTCGGCATGGTCCAGCAGGGCATCGTCTACGCCGGCTGGAACCCCGACTGGTTCAAGGCGTTCCTCGGCGTGATGCTCCTCGGCGCCGTCCTCATCAACCAGTGGGTCCAGCGCACGGCGACCAGGAGGTGACCGACATGACCACCGAAGGAACCGGCACCCGGGGTGCCGAGGTGAAGGACCAGGCCCCCGAGGGGGACGCCCCGCTCGTCGAACTGCGCGGCGCGGGCAAGTCCTACGGCAACATCCGCGCCCTGCACGGCGTCGACCTGAAGGTCTTCCCCCGCCAGGTCACCTGCGTCCTCGGCGACAACGGCGCCGGCAAGTCCACCCTCATCAAGATCATCTCGGGGCTGCACCAGCACACCGAGGGCGAGTTCCTCGTCGACGGCACCCCCGTGCGCTTCTCCACCCCGCGCGAGGCCCTCGACAAGGGCATCGCCACCGTCTACCAGGACCTCGCCGTCGTCCCGCTGATGCCGGTCTGGCGCAACTTCTTCCTCGGCTCCGAGATGACCAAGGGCCCCTGGCCCCTGCGCCGCCTCGACATCCAGCGGATGAAGAAGACCGCCGACGTGGAACTGCGCAACATGGGCATCGTCCTGGACGACCTGGAGCAGCCCATCGGCACGCTCTCCGGCGGCCAGCGCCAGTGCGTGGCCATCGCCCGCGCCGTCTACTTCGGCGCCCGCGTCCTCATCCTGGACGAGCCCACCGCCGCCCTCGGCGTCAAGCAGTCCGGTGTGGTGCTGAAGTACATCGCCGCCGCCCGCGACCGCGGCCTCGGCGTCATCTTCATCACCCACAACCCGCACCACGCCTATATGGTCGGCGACCACTTCAGCGTCCTGCGCCTGGGCACCATGGAGCTCAACGCCTCCCGGGACGAGGTGAGCCTCGAGGAGCTCACCAACCACATGGCCGGCGGCACCGAACTCGCCGCGCTCAAGCACGAGCTGTCCCAGGTCCGCGGCGTCGACGTGGAGGAGCTCCCCGAAGCCGACGCCCTCACCGCACCCGTGGCCTCCTCGGAAGGGAAGTCCTGACATGCCCGCAGAGCTGGACCGTATCCGGGTGGGCTCGGCCCCCGACTCCTGGGGCGTCTGGTTCCCCGACGACCCGGCCCAGGTGCCCTGGGACCGCTTCCTCGACGAGGTCGCCGAGGCCGGCTACGACTGGATCGAGCTGGGCCCGTACGGCTACCTGCCCACCGACCCGGCCCGGCTGACCGACGAGATCACCCGGCGCGGCCTCAAGGTCTCCGCGGGCACGATCTTCACCGGCCTGCACCGGGGCCCCGCCGTCTGGGACGCCACCTGGGAGCACGTCAGCGAGGTCGCCTCGCTCACCCAGGCCATGGGCGCCAAGCACCTCGTCGTCATCCCGTCCTTCTGGCGCGACGACAAGACCGCCGAGATCCTGGAGCCCTCCGAGCTCACCGCCGAGCAGTGGGGGCACCTCACCCAGGGCATGGAGCGGCTCGGCCGCGAGGTGCGCGAGCGGTTCGGGCTGGACATCGTCGTGCACCCGCACGCCGACACCCACATCGACACCGAGGCCCACGTCGAGCGCTTCCTCGACTCGACCGACTCCGACCTGGTCAACCTGTGCCTGGACACCGGGCACTACGCCTACTGCGGCGGCGACAGCGTCAAGCTGATCGAGACCTACGGCGAGCGCATCGGCTATCTGCACCTCAAGCAGGTGGACCCGGAGATCCTCGCGGACGTCGTGAAGAACGAGATCCCGTTCGGTCCCGCCGTGGCCCGCGGCGTGATGTGCGAGCCCCCGGCCGGCGTGCCCGAGCTCGGCCCGGTCCTGGAGGCCGCGCAGAAGCTGGACGTCGACCTGTTCGCGATCGTCGAGCAGGACATGTACCCCTGCGAGCCGGACAAGCCCCTGCCCATCGCGGTCCGCACCCGCAGGTTCCTCAGGTCCTGCGGCGCCTGACGCCCCGAGAGGACGCCGAACGCCATGCCCCACCGTCCGGACGACCTGGGCGTCGCCGTCATCGGCACCGGGAGGATGGGCGCCGACCATGTGCGCCGCGTCCAGGAGACCGTCAGCGGGGCCCGCGTGAGCGCCGTGGTGGACGTCGACCGGGAACGCGCCGAGGCCGTCGCGTCCCGGGCCGGCGGCTGCGCCGTGCACACCGACCCGGCCGCCGCGATGGCCTCGCCCGACGTCGACGCCGTGATCGTCGCCTCACCCGGACCCGCTCACGAGGCGGCCCTCATGGCGGCGTTCGACCACGGTCTGCCGGTGCTCTGCGAGAAGCCGCTCACCCCGGACCCGGCCGCCGCGCTGCGGGTCGTCGAGGCCGAGTGCGCGCTCGGCCGGCGCCGGGTCCAGGTCGGCTTCATGCGGCGCTACGACCGCGAGTACCGGGAGCTGAAGGCCCTGCTGGAGACGGGCCGGCTGGGCCGCCCGCTGCTGCTGCACAACCGGCACCGCAACGTGGCGAGTCCGCCCGGCTGGACGTCCGCGATGCTCGTCGAGGACTCCGTGGCGCACGAGATGGACGTGACCCGCTGGCTCCTCGGCCACGAGATCACGTCCGTCACCGTGCTCACCCCGGCCCCGTCCGGTGACGCGCCGGACGGCCTGCGCGACCCGCAGTTCGTCGTCTTCGAGACGGACGGCGGGGCCGTCGTCGACGTCGAGATCTTCGTCAACTGCGGCTTCGGCTACCAGGTGCAGGCCGAGGTCGTCTGCGAACGCGGCACCGCCCGCGTCGGCGACGCCCACGCCCTGGTCACCCAGACCGCCGGCCACTGGGGCGGCACCGTCGCCCAGGACTACCTGGAACGCTTCGCCGACGCCTACGACCGTGAGGTCCAGGCATGGGTCGACGCCACCCGCCGCGACGAGGTCACCGGCCCCAGCGCCTGGGACGGCTACGCCGTGGCCGCGGTGTCGGCGGCGGGCGTACGGGCCCTCGAGAAGGGCGGCCGGGTACCGGTGCACCTCGCGGAGCGGCCCGCGCTGTACGCCCAGGGTCTCTCGTGTGGATCAGACCCGGCGAGCCCGGCCTGATCCGAAGGAGAGACCCTGGCCGAGGGTGGTCCGGGGGCGGGGCGGCAGGCCCGCCGCGCGGTAGCAGGCGTCGACCAGGGTCATCGTCTCCACGGCGTCGTCCGCGTCCAGCGGCAGCGGCGCTCCGTGCCTCAAGCGCGCGGCCAGGGCCTCCAGCTGGTAGGTGTACGACGAGCGGGTGCCGAGGTGTTCCGTGCGCCCGCCGGCGGGCGTGCGGACCACGACCCGGTCGTCCTGGTGCGGCAGCACGAAGTTCGGGGCGAACGCCTCACCCCGGGAACCGACGATCCGGCAGCTCATCTCGAGCGTGCCGTACGCCATGTGGCAGCGGGCCGAGGCATGTGCCCCGCCGGGGAACCGAAGCTCCGCGTCGAGCCATTCGTCGACGCCGGGCGCCCCGGCGCGCTCGCCGGCCCGTGCCGACACCGGGCGGGGCGCGCCGCCCGCCCAGGGGGCGAGCGTCCGCGCCGCGTGCAGGCCGTAGCAGCCGAGGTCCATCAGGGCGCCGCCCGCGAGCGACAGCGACCAGCGGGGGTCGGTGTCGTCCGGGGCCGGGATCGCGACCAGGGTCTCCACCCGCCGCAGCTCGCCGAGTTCCCCGGAGGCGAGCAGCTCGTGCAGCCGCCGGGTGACCGGGTGGAACAGGTAGTGGAACGCCTCCATGAAGACCGTGCCGGAGGCCGCCGCGGCCCGGCGCACCTCGGCCGCCTCCTCCGCGTTGCTCGCCGACGGCTTCTCCGTCAGGACGTGCTTGCCCGCCGCGAGCGCGGCCAGGTTCCACGGGCCGTGCAGCCCGTTGGCGAGCGGGTTGTAGACGACCTCGACCTCCGGATCGGCCAGCAGATCGGCGTACGAGCCGGCCACGCGCTCGACGCCGTGGGCGGCGGCGAACGCCTCGGCGCGGGACCGGTCGCGGGCGGCCACCGCCACGAGGC
>NZ_JBHWJK010000010.1:0-24487 GCF_042731455.1 Streptomyces sp. NPDC059852
TCTTGTAGTACGAGGTGGCGAGCAGCTCCTCGGCCGTCTCGATGAACTCGATGTCGTCGAACTCGACGTTCTCCATCGCGATTCACTTCCCTTCTTCGATTTCCCCGGGGGAATCCCGGCGACTGATGAAATGTTCGCCCGGGAACGGGAGTGCGGTCAACGAGTACAACTGCGGCGGGGGTGCGCACTTGAACAGACCGAGAAAGGAGTGCCGAACCGGAATGGAAAAAGAATGCGCCCGGGTGTCGTCACGACACCCGGGCGCCCGAAGCGGAATACGCGGCGAGGCTAGGCGGACTCCTCGGTCAGGTCCGCCGCGTAGTTCGCGAGCGAGCGGTTGTAGCGCGGCAGATGCTTGGCCAGGGCGACGAGCGCGTACGAGAGCGCCTCGCGCTCCCTGCCGACGTCCGCGAGCGCGAGCGCGAGGAAGCCGGCCACGGCGTCGTCCAGCGCGTCGGATCCGGCCGCGCGCTCGGCTTCGAGCAGGGCGACGCTCTCCTTGACCTGGCCGACATTGCGCAGCGAGCTGGCCAGCTGGATCACGGCGCGGCGGCGGCGCAGGCCGGAGAGGCCGGCTTCGAGCGCCTGCCGGTAGAGGGGGACGGCGCTGTCGGAGTGCCCGGTGGAGTCGTAGGCGCAGGCGAGTTCGAACGGAGCGCGCGCGTCGTCCGGCGGCAGTTCCGCCGTGAGGTCCCGAATTCTTCCGAGGAATTCTTCCTCGTCGTGATCGTCGAGGGCGGACCACAGGGCGGCGATCCGCTCTTCCCAGGCCGTTTCTGCTGTTGTCACGGCGACAACCTTTCCCGCTCTGAGCTCTGCTTGGCTGACAATGCGGCGAGGGGCGGTGCCCGCAGGCACCGCCCTTCCCCACTGCGCTACTGCAAGAACAATTACTGGATGTTCTTGTAGTACGAGGTGGCGAGCAGCTCCTCGGCCGTCTCGATGAACTCGATGTCGTCGAACTCGACGTTCTCCATCGCGATTCACTTCCCTTCTCGGTCTTCCCGGGGTGTTCCCCGGCGACTGATGGAATCCTGGCCGGGACCGGTGGGAAGCGTCAACCGAACGGGTTCGCCCCGAAGTTGAACGGTGGAGTGGTGTTCAACCGGTGCCGTGCGGCGGTTGAACACCCTGCGGCATCGTGAATCGCGTCGTATGTTTGTGCGGGCGCCGCCCGCGTATTCCCGGGCTTCTCCTCACCGCACCGCCGTCAGCCCCGTTCCGTCTCCTCCAGACGGGGAAACAGCGCCGGTCCCTTCGTGATCCGCGTGCCGGGGGCGAGAGCGCCCCACGCCCCGGCGTCCTGGATCCTCTGGTCCGCCAGGGGGCCGAGGGAGGGTTCCGCGCCCAGGGAGGTCCACAGGCGCTGGGCGGTCTCCGGCATGACCGGGTGGAGGAGGACAGCGAGGGCGCGGAGCGACTCCGCGGCCGTGCGGAGGATCGTCGCGAGGCGGGCCCGGGCGGTCGCGCCGCCGTCCTTGGCCACCTTCCACGGCTCCTGCTCGGTCAGGTAGCCGTTGACCTGCTTGACGAAGTGGAAGATCGCGGCGATGCCGCCCTGGAAGTCGAGCTCCTCGCCGATCCTGCGGTCGGCCTCCGTGACCGCCTCGGCCAGGCCGGCGCGGATCGCGTCCTCGGCGGCGCCGTCGGCGGTGGACGCCGGGAGCTCGCCGTCGAAGTACCGGCCGACCATGGCCGCCACGCGCGAGGCGAGGTTGCCGAAGTCGTTGGCCAGCTCGCTGGTGTAGCGGGCGGCGAAGTCCTCCCAGGAGAACGTGCCGTCCTGGCCGAACGCGATCGCGCGCAGGAAGTACCACCGGTACGCGTCCACGCCGAAGTGCGAGGTCAGGTCACGCGGTCCGATGCCGGTGAGGTTGGACTTGCTCATCTTCTCGCCGCCCACGAGCAGCCAGCCGTTGGCGACGATCCGTCCGGGCAGGGGCAGGCCGTTGGCCATGAGCATCGCGGGCCAGATGACGGCGTGGAAGCGGAGGATGTCCTTGCCGACCAGGTGGACGTCCGCCGGGAACGTCGTCGCGAACTTCTCCGGGTTCTCGTTGTAGCCCGCCGCCGTGGCGTAGTTGAGCAGCGCGTCGACCCAGACGTAGATGACGTGCCGGTCGTCCCACGGGACCGGGACGCCCCAGGCGAACGTCGAGCGGGAGATGGAGAGGTCCTGGAGGCCCTGCCGGACGAAATTCACGACCTCGTTGCGGGCGGACTCGGGCTGGATGAAGTCCGGGTGGGCCTCGTAGTGGGCGAGCAGCCGCTCGGGGTAGTCGCTCAGCTTGAAGAAGTAGTTCTCCTCCTGGAGGAGTTCCACGGGCCTGCGGTGGATCGGGCACAGCTTCTGCCCCGCGTACTCGCCCTCGCCGTCGAGGAGTTCGGCGGGGATCTTGAACTCCTCGCAGTGGACGCAGTACGGGCCCTCGTAGACGTCCTTGTAGACCTCGCCGTTGTCGTACAGGTCCTGGACGAACTCCTGGACGCGATCGGTGTGGCGGCGCTGCGTGGTGCGGATGAAGTCGTCGTGCGAGATCTCCAGGTGCCGCCACAGCGGCTGCCACGCCTCCTCCACGAGCCGGTCGCACCACTCCTGCGGGGAGACGCCGTGCGCGGTCGCCGTGCGCAGGATCTTCTGGCCGTGCTCGTCCGTGCCGGTCAGGAACCAGACCTTCTCGCCGCGCTGCCGGTGCCAGCGCGCGAGGACGTCGGCGGCGAGCGTCGTGTAGGCGTGGCCCAGGTGAGGGGCGTCGTTGACGTAGTAGATGGGGGTGGTGACGTAGTACGCCTTCTCCCCACCGGACTCGGGTCCCTCGGGCAGCTCCATACCGGCCAAGCCTAGCCGCGCCCTTGCTCCTGGTTTGCCAGGAAATGCCCTCGGCGCAATCCCGCACCGCCGCCCTGCTCGTGCCCGGGGTCGCCCTGCTCGCCGGCACCACGGCCAGAACAGCGGGAGGCCGTCGGACGGGTCCAGCGGATCATCCGGGTGGGGGAGAAGGGCGACGCCTGCTTCTCCACCGGCATCAACGGCGGCCGGGAGTTCTGATCCGGCGATCCGGGCGGGGATATGGATTTTGTGAAAGGCCAGGTCAACGGCGTGCCTGACGCCATCTGTGGCTTTCTTGTGCCCAGGGCCACAGCGGGGCGGCCGCGCGAAGGCGCATACTGAGCCATGACAAAGCCTCCGGCGCCGAAGCGTCATCTGCCCACCAGCCCCTTCAAGGCCCCGGTCGTGCCGGCTCCAAAACACTTCGCCATGGGCGATCAGGTGACCCATGATGTGTACGGCCTCGGCCGGGTGGTCGGCATCGAGGACGGGGTCGCGGCGCTCGTGGACTTCGGCTCCGCCCAGATGCGGATCGTGAGCCCGTACGCCAAGATGACCAAGCTCTAGTAGCCGCCGGTGCCCGGTCACGGCACCCCAGGTCCCGTCGTGGGACCTGCACGAAAGGCAGAACTCCCATCGAATCGACGTCGCTGTTCTCCGCCCCCCACGAGGGGCAGCCCCGCCGGACCGGCGCGGCCTCTCCGCCTCCCACCACGACGCCCTTCCAGGCCCCCGACTTCGGGGACGACGAGGGCGTCTGGGCCGAGGAGACGGACGACCGGGAGGACGACATGACCGCCGCCGCCCGTCCCCAGCGGAGCGGACGGCGCGGACGCGCGGCCTGACCCCTCCGCGCGGCCTCACGCCCGCGCCACGGGACGGCGCCGAGCGCCAGGCTCCGCGCACCGCGCCCCCGCGAAGTTGTCCCCGAACTCCCCCGGGATTGTCCGTGATCGGTAACGGACGGATCCCCGGGCCGCCGAAGCTCGTCATGCCAGTTGGTCACAGGGACCGGGCAGCGGCGGGCGACAGCGGGAGAGCGGGGCGGACATGGCACGGCACGGGGGCGGGCGCGGCTGGTACGGCAAGCTGGTCGGGGCGGCGCTGGGCGTGACGATCCTGGCCACGGGGGCGTCGGTGTGGACCGCGCAGGCCGGTGCCGCGGGCGAGGCGGCCCCCAGGGCGACCGCGCCGGCCGCGGCGGACCGAGCCCCCCAGCCGGTCGCCGTGACCATCGCGCACGCCTCGGAGAAGGGGTCGCGCGGTGTCAACATCACCATCGACGACGGCCCCGACCCGAACTGGACCCCGCAGGTCCTCGACGTGCTGCGCGAGCACGGTGTGAAGGCCACGTTCTGCATGGTCGGCACGCAGGCCGAGGCGTACCCGGACCTGGTGAAGAGGGTCGTCGCCGAGGGGCACCGGCTGTGCGACCACTCGGTGTCCCACGACACCGCCATGGACAAGAACTCGCAGAGCTACCAGTCGCGGCAGATCCTCGACGCCGAACGCATGATCACCGAGGCGTCCGGCGGCGTACGGCCGATGTACTACCGGGCGCCGGGCGGGGCGTTCACCCCCTACAGCCGCAAGCTCGCCGCCTCGCGCGGTATGCGGCCGCTCGGCTGGAACGTCGACACCAAGGACTTCGAACGGCCGGGCGCGGACGCCATCGTCGCCACCGTGCAGCGCGAGCTGGCCAACGGGCCGACGCTGCTGTTCCACGACGCCGGCGGCGACCGCTCCCAGACCGTCGAGGCCCTGCGCCGCGTCCTGCCGTGGCTCGCGGCCCAGGGCTACACCTGCGGCTTCCCGGTGCGGTGACCCGCGCCGGACGCCACCGGCGTCACGACCGGATGAACTCCAGGATGTCCGGGTTGAGGACGTCCGGATGCGTCGTCAGCATCCCGTGCGGATAGCCCTCGTACGTCTTGAGCGTGGCGTTCTTCAGGAGCTTGGCCGACAGGGGGGCCGAGTCCTCGTACGGCACGATCTGGTCGTCGCTGCCGTGCATGACCAGCACCGGGACGTCGATGCTCTTCAGATCCTCGGTGAAGTCGGTCTCGGAGAACGCCTTGATGCATGCGTAGTGGGCGTTGGCGGCCCCCATCATGCCCTGCCGCCACCAGTTGTCGATCAGTCCCTGCGAGACCTCGGCGCCGGGGCGGTTGAAGCCGTAGAACGGCCCCGACGGCACGTCGATGTAGAGCTGCGCCCGGTTGGCGGCGAGACCTTCGCGGAACCCGTCGAACACCTCGATGGGCGTACCGCCCGGGTTGCTCTCCGACTTGACCATGACGGGGGGCACGGCACCCGCCAGCACCGCCTTGGAGACCCGCCCGGGCTTGGCGCGGGCGACATAGCGGGTGACCTCGCCGCCGCCCGTGGAGTGCCCGATGTGGACGGCGTCCCGCAGGTCGAGCGCGTCGGTGAGGGCGGCCACGTCGGCCGCGTACGTGTCCATGTCGTGGCCTTCGGAGGTCTGCGTCGACCGGCCGTGGCCCCGCCGGTCGTGGGCGATGACCCGGTAGCCGTGCGACAGGAAGAACAGCATCTGGTTGTCCCAGTCGTCGGCGCTCAGCGGCCAGCCGTGGTGGAAGACGATCGGCTCGCCGTCGCGTGGACCCCAGTCCTTGTAGAAGATCGTGGTGCCGTCGTCGGTGGTGACTGTGCCCATGGTTGGTCCTCCGCTCGTCCGGGGCGTGCCTCAGCCACCTGGACGGGTGGGGGCACACACGTGACCTGCGAGTTCGCGCCGGGGGCGCGCCGGATGTACCCGGACCAGACTACGCGCGGGTCCCCAAGGCCACATCCGCAGACGGCGGCGGGCACGTCTGGCCGCCGGGCGTCCGGGTAACCGCCGTCCCATGGGCGACATCCTGGTGGGCACGTGTTCGTGGACGGACCGGGCACTGGTCGGCAGCGGCTGGTACCCGGTGGGGCGGCGGGACGCCGAGGGGCGGTTGCGGCACTACGCCGAGCGCTTCCCGGTGGTCGAGGTCGACGCGACGTACTACGCGCTGCCCGGTGAGCGGAACAGCGCCCTGTGGGCGGAGCGGACGCCGGACGGCTTCGTGTTCGACGTGAAGGCGTTCTCCCTGCTGACCGGTCATCCGACGCGGCCGGCCCTGATGCCGCGGGGGTGGCCGGCCGACGCGCGGGACCCGCGTCTCCTGGACGAGGTGTGGGCGCGGTTCACGGCGGGGATCGCGCCGCTGCGGAGGGCCGGGCGGCTGGGCGCCGTGCTGTTCCAGTTCCCGCCGTGGTTCCGGCCCGGCGCGCGGGCGGAGGCGTTCCTGGAGCAGACCGCGCGGCGGACCCGGGGGTGGCCGGTGAGCGTGGAGTTCCGGCATCCGGCGTGGTGGCGGGGCGAACAGGCGGAGGCCACGCGGGCGTTGCTCACCCGGCACGGGATGGCGGCGGTCGCGGTGGACATGACGCAGACGCTGCCCGCCTCCGTGCCGCCGGTCGCCCCGGTCACCTCGCCCCGGCTCTCGGTCGTGCGGTTCCACGGCCGCAGTGCCCACTGGGGGACGGGCAGCAAGGAGGAGCGCTTCCGGCACTGCTACGACGAGGGCGAACTGCGCGAGTGGCTGCCCCGGCTGGAGGCGCTGGCCGGCCGGGTCGACGCCCTGCACGTGCTGTTCAACAACTGCTGCGGGGACGCGGCCGTACGGGCCGCCGAGGCCATGACCCGCCTCCTCGGCCAGACGCAGGGCAGCGGCGTCGGCTAGGGCGTCTCCTGGCGCACCAGGAACTCCGTGCTGGAGAACGTCACCGACGGCTCGGCCGCCAGCAGGCCCTGCTTCGCGGGGCGGCCCGGGTACACGGCGACGGTGTCCTCGGTCTCGCCGACGTACGTCCGTACGACCAGGTCCGCCCGGCCGTCCCCGTCGAAGTCGCCGGTGGACAGGACGCGGGTGGTGCCGTGGGCCGGCGGCTTCACGGTGACCATGCCGGTGGTGCGCAGGCCGCCCGGGCGCCCCCGGAAGACACGCAACTGCGAGCCGCTGGAGAGCAGTTCGCTCAGCCCGTCGCCGTCGAAGTCGGCGGCGTCCAGCATCGAGCCGGCGCTGTCGAGCGCGGCCCGCGCCGCCGGGGCCGGCAGGTCGTAGCGCAGAGACGTTCTGCCCATGGCGCCGACGGCCGCGTCCAGGGCCTTGCCCCGGCCGAACGCGCCGAGGGCGAGGTCGATCCCGGCGGGCAGGGTGACCCCGGTGCGGGTCGGGCCGTCCGGGCCGCCGAGGACCACGGCCGAGGTGCCGGAGTTCTCCGCCGTGCGCACCACGAGGTCGTCGTACCCGTCGCCGTCGACGTCGGCGGCCGGCCCGGTGGGCAGGTTCCCCGGCGACGGGACGGGGGCGCCGGCCGCGTGCGGGGCGCCGTCGCGGTCGAACGGGCCGCGCAGGAAGCTCAGCCGCCCGTCCGAGGCGTGCACCACCAGGTCCTGGGCGTCGTCGCCGTCGAAGTCACCGCACACCGGCTGGTCCGGCCAGTCGTTGCCGAAGCGGGCCGCGTCCGGGATCGTCAGCTTGACCCCCTTGCCGGAGAGCCCGCCGGGGGAGCCGAAGAGGATCTGGAGCGGGACCGGCGGCCGGCCCTGGCCGTCGAACGGCGGGTCGGTGGAGACCACCAGGTCGGTGAAGCCGTCGTCGTCGAGGTCGCAGGTCGCCTCGGCGTCGAAGACGGCGGGCCGCCGGCCGTCGGTGGGGGCGGCGTGCCGCCGGGGGTCGAGCAGCTGCCGGGCGCCGGGCGTGAGTCCGCGGGCGCTGCCGTAGACGATGCCGATTCCGGCGTCGTCGGTGTGCGCCTGCGCCTTCGCCAGGTCGTTGAGGACGAGGTCGCGGTGCCCGTCCCCGTTGAAGTCGTCGGGGACCTCGCTGCCCTTGCCGCGCGGCACGGGGAGCTTGGCGGGGGCGTCGGCGACCCGGAGCGGGGTGGGCTCGGCCTTCGCGTCGTCGTGGGCGGTGGGGCCGCAGGCCGTCAGAGCCAGGGCCGTGAGCGTGGCGAGGGTGCCGGTCAGGGCCGCCGTACACTTCCCGCTTCGTCGCGCGCGCACCGCTCACCTCGTCATTACCAGGGACAACAACTGGGTAATGATGCACGCGTTCGAGAAGCGGCGACAGCCCTGGGCCCGGACGGGGTGGCGGGATGGGCGGATGTGGCTTGAATACGCCCGAGTCGCGCACCGCCCCGGGCGCACGGGAACGGCTGTCCGGGAGCCTTCGTTGACCCCAGGTCCACCCGCAGCGCACCCCGAGGAGAGCCGTGCCCGAGATCTCGTCCGCCGCCGCCGTCACCACCCTGCCCCCGCTCGCCGCGCAGGCGGAGCGCCTGATCGAGCTCGGTGTGCACGACCTCGCCGAGGCCCCGGCCGACGAGCTGCGGGCCTACGCCGGGCGGGCCGCGGACGCCCACCCCGGCGCCCTGCTCGTCGTCCACCCCGACCGGGTCCCGGCCTCCGCGCTCGCGCCGCTGCTGCGCCATCGCGGCAAGCCCGGTTTCGTGGTCGTCGACATGCCCGACGTCGACGACTTCGCCCCGGTGGGCGTCGAGCTGCCCGAGGGGCCGTTCCACCTCGTCACCGGCGTGGACCGGGGTGACCATCTGGCCAACTGGAGCCCCGAGGAGGCCCTGCCCGAGCTCACCGGGAAGGGCCGTACCCCGCTGACCCTCACCGAGGGACTGCACTGGGTGATCCAGCAGCCCGCGGCCCTGGAGCGCGGCCACTGCTTCATGACGATCGGCTCACGGCTGCGCAAGGACGACGGCTCCTTCGACGCCCGCACCCCGGCCGTCTGGATCAGCAACGGCACCGGCCGCGACGGCCGTGAGCGCAAGGACGCCCCGAAGGTCGGCTGGTGCTGGTGGGGCAACCGCCACACCTGGCTGGGCTTCGGCTCCGCCGCCGGACGCGTCGGATAGCGGTCCCGCGCCGCCGCCCGGGGTGTGGGGAATTCGGCCAAGATCCGCAAAGGAAAAGTGTCGGAGCACATTTTCGGAATGTCATCGGGCGGCGGCGGTCATGGATATTCCATATCATCACCGTTGACGCATATTCCCCCGAATGCCAGATGTCCTGGCCTGCGCGGCGCTCGTTAGGTGGGCGTGACTTGGCAGGAAAAACACGCAGCTGAGGAGTGCGCGCGTCGTTCGCGCCAGGCAGCTGATCAGATCACAGCGGAGAGCATCACCTATTGCTCTGATCTGCTCGACGACTTCCTGAGAACCATCGGCCGGATGGAGCGTGAATATCTGCGAGCGGCACGCGAAGGGGAGGCGTCGTAAAAATGAGGACCGAGTACGAACCGGTGGGCGAGCCGCCTCATTACACGCAGCAGCTCGATATGCAGAACCTCTGGCAGCCACCGGACGCGGGCATGTCGCCGGAGGCCTGGGACCTGGACGAGGAGCTGGCCCAGATGCTGAGCGCCGCCCGCGCCCCGGACCCCGCCCCGCCCCGTCAGGAGGCCGACCGCCGGCCGGCGCCCCGCCCGGTGCACCGCAAGCGGCCCCAGCCCGGCGCCCACTCGCTCACCAAGAACCCCAAGGTCCTCACCGTCTCGATCCTGGTCACCCTCATCACCCTGTGCGCGGTGACGATGCTCACCTGGTCCATCTCGTACTCGTACGACCAGCTGCGGACGATCGCGCTGCTCGTGGTGGCGCCCAGGCTGGCCCACTGGTGGCCGCTGACGGTCTACGGGCCGTGGCTGCTGGCGGGGCTCTCCATCCTGCGGGCGTCGGTCCAGCGCCGGACCGCCCGCAAGTCCTGGGCCGTCATGCTGATCGCCTCCGGCACCGCCGTGGCGCTGTGCATCGGGCAGTCGGCGCACTCGCTGCTCGCGATGGTGGTCGTGGGGATCCCGCCGATCACCGCCCTGGTCTGCTTCCGCGAGCTCATCGGGCAGTTCTCGTCCCGCCCCGGACCCCGGCACGCCGCCGACGCGGTGGGCGCCCAGAAGCAGCCGAAGCCGTAGGCCACCGCCGGGGGTCCCGGAACCGGGCCGTCAGGGCCGGTACGGCTGCTGCGGCTGTCCGTACGCCTGCTGACCGGGGCCCCCGGGGGTGGCCTGCGCCAGGAGCTGGTCGGCCTGCTCCCCGGTGACCTTCTGCTCGGCGCCGCAGAACGTGCACTGCGTCGCGTACTTCGTGGAGACCGGGAACAGCGGCACGAAGAACAGCGTGAACTTCGTGACGCGTTTGCGCAGGGTGTGGGCCGAGGGGTTGCCGCACTGGCCGCACACCAGCGTCAGTATCGCGAGCTGGTAGAGGTAGCCCTTGGTGCCGAAGATGATCACGCGACGGTTCCTTCCGATCCGGTGCCGTCCTCCAGCGTGCCCCACGACGAAGCCCCCTGTCCCGTGCGGGTCCAGGGGGCTTCGTCACGCGGCCTGCGAAGCGGCTACTTCGCCGGGGCCGGCTCCGGCTCGTTCTCGGCTCCGGCCTCGCCCGCGGGCGGCTCGTCGTCCGCCACGGGCGTCTTGACCGACTCCAGCAGCAGCTGGGCGACGTCGACGACCTGGATGGACTCCTTGGCCTTGCCATCGTTCTTCTTGCCGTTGACCGAGTCGGTCAGCATGACGAGGCAGAACGGGCACGCGGTGGAGACGATGTCCGGGTTGGTGGAGAGGGCCTCGTCGACGCGCTCGTTGTTGATGCGCTTGCCGATCCGCTCCTCCATCCACATCCGGGCACCACCGGCACCGCAGCAGAAGCCGCGCTCCTTGTGGCGGTGCATCTCCTCGTTGCGCAGACCGGGGACGCTGGCGATGATCTCGCGCGGCGGCGTGTAGATCTTGTTGTGCCGGCCCAGGTAGCACGGGTCGTGGTAGGTGATGATGCCCTCGACCGGGGTGACCGGGATCAGCTTGTCCTCGTCCACCAGGTGCTGGAGCAGCTGGGTGTGGTGGATGACCTCGTAGTCGCCGCCGATCTGCGGGTACTCGTTGCCGATCGTGTTGAGGCAGTGCGGGCAGGTGGCGACGATCTTCTTCGCCGACTTCGGCTTCCGCGACTCGGGCGTCACGTTGCCCTCGTCGTCCATCTCCTCGCCGAACGCCATGTTCAGAGCCATGACGTTCTCCATGCCGAGCTCCTGGAACAGGGGCTCGTTGCCGAGGCGGCGGGCGGAGTCACCGGTGCACTTCTCGTCGCCGCCCATGATCGCGAACTTGACGCCCGCCATGTGCAGCAGCTCGGCGAAGGCCTTGGTGGTCTTCTTGGCCCGGTCCTCCAGGGCGCCGGCGCAGCCGACCCAGTACAGGTACTCGACCTCGGTGAGGTCCTCGATGTCCTTGCCGACGACCGGGACCTCGAAGTCGACCTCCTTGAGCCACTCCAGGCGCTGCTTCTTCGCCAGGCCCCAGGGGTTGCCCTTCTTCTCCAGGTTCTTGAGCATCGTGCCCGCCTCGGACGGGAACGCGGACTCGATCATGACCTGGTAGCGGCGCATGTCGACGATGTGGTCGATGTGCTCGATGTCGACCGGGCACTGCTCGACGCAGGCGCCGCAGGTGGTGCAGGACCACAGGACGTCCGGGTCGATGACGCCGTTCTCCTCGGCGGTGCCGATCAGCGGGCGCTCGGCCTCCGCGAGGGCGGCCGCGGGGACGTCCTTCAGCTGCTCCTCGGACGCCTTCTCCTCGCCCTCCATGGTCTTGCCGCCACCCGCGAGCAGGTAGGGCGCCTTGGCGTGCGCGTGGTCGCGCAGCGACATGATCAGCAGCTTCGGGGAGAGCGGCTTGCCGGTGTTCCAGGCGGGGCACTGCGACTGGCAGCGGCCGCACTCGGTGCAGGTGGAGAAGTCCAGCAGGCCCTTCCAGGAGAACTGCTCGACCTGGGAGACGCCGAAGACGTCGTCCTCGCCGGGGTCGGCGAAGTCGATCGGCTTGCCGCCGGACGTCATCGCGGGCAGGGCGCCGAGCGCGGTCTCACCGGTGGCGTTGCGCTTGAACCAGATGTTCGGGAACGCCAGGAAGCGGTGCCAGGCGACGCCCATGTTGGTGTTCAGCGAGACGACGATCATCCACACGAAGGACGTGCCGATCTTGATCATCGCGACGAAGTAGACGAGGTTCTGCAGCGCGGTGACGCTCAGGCCCTTGAAGGCGAGCACCAGCGGGTACGAGGCGAAGTACCCGGCCTCGTAGCCGTCGACGTGGTGCAGCGCGCCCTCCAGGCCCCGCAGGACGTAGATGGCGAGGCCGATGGTGAGGATGACGTACTCGACGAAGTACGCCTGGCCCGCCTTGGAGCCGGCGAAGCGGGACTTGCGGCCCGGACGGGTCGGCAGGCTCAGCAGCCGGATCACGATGAGCACGGCGATGCCGAGGATCGTCATCAGGCCGATGAACTCGATGTACATCTCGAACGGCAGGAACTCACCGATGACCGGCAGGGTCCAGTCGGCCTGGAAGAGCTGCCCGAACGCCTGGGCGAGGGTGGGCGGCAGCGTCAGGAAGCCGACCGCGACGAACCAGTGGGCGATGCCGACGATGCCCCAGCGGTTCATCCGGGTGTGGCCGAGGAACTCCTTCACGAGCGTGACGCTGCGCGCGTAGGGGTTGTCGGTGCGGCTGCCGGCCGGCACCGGCTGGCCGAGCTTGAAGTACCGGACGAACTGGCCGATGGCGCGTGCGAGCAGCGCAACGCCGACCACGGTCAGCACCAGCGACACGATGATCGCGGCGAGTTGCATTTCGGGGCTCCTCGGGCCTGCGAGGGGGTGGTTCGAGGGGGTCCCTCGACATGACTGGCGACATTACTAAGCGGTAACTTATGCAGTCCTCTGAGACTACCCGCATCCTCCGTCGCACTGTAGTCAGGGGTGAGGTGATCTGGGTCGCTGAGGCTTGCCTTAAGAACCGATCGTGTTATTCATCCCGAAATGGTATATACGGCACTAACCTGGCTCCGTGCTCTACGGGATCACCGCCGCCACCACCGCCCTCCTGGTCACCGCCCTGCTGGCGGCGCTGCTCCGTCTGCCCGCTCTGCGGTTCGGCATTCTCGACCGGCGCCGTCAGCGCCCGCTCCCCCTGCTCGGCGGGGTGGCGGTCGCCCTGGTGACCTGTCTGGTCGCCGCCGCCGGCGAATGGACCGGGTACGCCCCGCTGGGCTCCGAGATCATGCGGCTGCTGGTCGCCGCGGGCGCCGTCGCCCTGCTCGGGCTCGTCGCCGACGTACGGCGGGTCAAGGCGCGGTTCCTGGTCGGCGGTACGGCCGTCGCGGCGGCCTGCGTCGTGCCGTACCGCGACACCGGGTTCCTGCTCGCGGTGCCCGCCGTCGCCTGGATCGTCCTGGTCGCCGTCGCCTTCAAGGCGCTGGACCACGCGGACGCGCTGGCCGGCACGGTCGGCGTGCTCACGGCCTTCGGGGTGGGCGTCTGTGCGGCGGCCGAGGTGATGGACGAGCTGGCGGTGCTGCTGAGCGTGCTGGCCGCAGCCCTCACCGGCTTCCTGCTGCCGAACTGGCATCCCGCCCGGATCGGGCTCGGCGCGACCGGCTCGCTGTTCGTCGGGTTCGTGCTGGCCTCGTCGCTGGTGATGACCCGGGCCGGGCACGACCCGGCCGTCAGCGCCGGGGTCCTCTACGCCCTCTCCGGGCTCGCCGTCACCGACGTGGCCCTGATCGCCGTCTCCCGCCGGCTGGCCGGCCGCCCGCTGCTGCGGGGCGCGCCGGACCATCTGGCGCATCGGCTGCGCCGGACCGGCCTCACCCCGCAGGGCACGACCGTCGCGCTGGGCGCCGCCGCGCTGCCCGGGGTGGTCGTGGGCGTCCTGGTGCATCTGGGGCGGCTCGGCGGGACGGCGGTGTGGTGGGTGGCGGCGGGCTCCGCCCTCCTCGTCCTCGGCCTGCTGCACATCAAGCCCTACGGCCCCAGACGTCAACCGCGTGTTCCGGTGCAGGACTCCGCCCATGCGTCCCGGCGTATGGCATCGTCGCAGGTGGGCGCGCAGTTGCGTGTAAGGAACGGATAAGACTTGAGCCAGGTCGACTCAGCTCTGTTGACCCGTCGCGAGCCGTCATGCACACTTGAGTCCGTTCCACTCAAGTCAGCTGGAGGAATCAACCATGGCACGTGCGGTCGGCATCGACCTGGGCACGACTAACTCCGTCGTCAGCGTTCTGGAGGGCGGCGAGCCCACCGTCATCACCAACGCCGAGGGTGCCAGGACCACGCCGTCCGTCGTCGCCTTCGCCAAGAACGGCGAGGTGCTGGTCGGCGAGGTGGCCAAGCGCCAGGCGGTCACGAACGTGGACCGGACCATCCGGTCCGTGAAGCGTCACATGGGCACCGACTGGAAGATGGAGCTCGACGGGAAGCCGTTCAACCCGCAGCAGATCTCCGCCTTCATCCTCCAGAAGCTGAAGCGCGACGCGGAGTCCTACCTGGGCGAGAAGGTCACGGACGCGGTCATCACCGTCCCGGCCTACTTCAACGACTCGGAGCGCCAGGCGACGAAGGAGGCCGGCGAGATCGCCGGTCTGAACGTCCTGCGCATCGTCAACGAGCCCACCGCGGCCGCGCTCGCGTACGGCCTCGACAAGGACGACCAGACGATCCTCGTCTTCGACCTCGGTGGCGGCACCTTCGACGTGTCCCTCCTGGAGATCGGCGACGGCGTCGTCGAGGTGAAGGCCACCAACGGTGACAACCACCTCGGTGGTGACGACTGGGACCAGCGTGTCGTCGACTACCTGGTCAAGCAGTTCCAGTCCGGTCACGGCGTGGACCTGTCCAAGGACAAGATGGCCCTCCAGCGCCTGCGCGAGGCGGCGGAGAAGGCCAAGATCGAGCTGTCCTCGTCCACCGAGACCTCGATCAACCTGCCCTACATCACCGCCTCCGCCGAAGGCCCGCTGCACCTGGACGAGAAGCTCACCCGGGCTCAGTTCCAGCAGCTGACGGCCGACCTGCTGGAGCGCTGCAAGACCCCGTTCTTCAACGTCATGAAGGACGCCGGCGTCTCCATCAACGAGATCGACCACGTCGTCCTCGTCGGTGGCTCCACCCGTATGCCCGCCGTCGCCGAGCTCGTCAAGGAGCTGACCGGCGGCAAGGAGGCCAACAAGGGCGTGAACCCGGACGAGGTCGTCGCCATCGGCGCCTCGCTCCAGGCCGGTGTCCTCAAGGGTGAGGTCAAGGACGTCCTGCTCCTCGACGTGACCCCGCTGTCCCTCGGCATCGAGACCAAGGGCGGCATCATGACCAAGCTCATCGAGCGCAACACCACGATCCCGACCAAGCGGTCCGAGATCTTCACCACGGCCGAGGACAACCAGCCGTCCGTGCAGATCCAGGTCTACCAGGGCGAGCGCGAGATCGCGGCGTACAACAAGAAGCTCGGGATGTTCGAGCTGACCGGTCTGCCCCCGGCGCCCCGCGGCGTCCCGCAGATCGAGGTGTCCTTCGACATCGACGCCAACGGCATCATGCACGTGACCGCCAAGGACCTGGGCACGGGCAAGGAGCAGAAGATGACCGTCACCGGCGGCTCCTCGCTGCCGAAGGACGAGGTCAACCGGATGCGCGAAGAGGCCGAGAAGTACGCGGAGGAGGACCACGCCCGCCGCGAGGCCGCCGAGACCCGCAACCAGGGCGAGCAGCTCGTCTACCAGACGGAGAAGTTCCTCAAGGACAACGAGGACAAGGTCCCGGCCGAGGTCAAGACCGAGGTCGAGTCCGCCGTCGAGGAGCTGAAGACCGCGCTCAAGGGCGAGGACACCGCGCAGATCCGCACGGCCACCGAGAAGGTCGCCGCGGTCTCCCAGAAGGTCGGCCAGGCCATGTACGCCGACGCCCAGGCCGCCGGTGCCGGCGCCGAGGGTGCCGAGGCCGGTGGCGCCAAGGCCGCCGACGACGACGTGGTGGACGCCGAGATCGTGGACGACGAGCGCAAGGACGGTGCCGCGTAATGACGGAGGAGACCCCGGGCTTCGAGGAGAAGCCCGACGTCCCCTCCGGCGCCACCCCTGACGACGCCGAGCCGAAGGCCGCGCCCTCGCCGAACAGCGAGGGGACGGCCCCGGCCGGGGACGGACACGCAGACCCGGGTCTGGTGGCCCAGCTGGACCAGGTGCGCACCGCGCTCGGCGAGCGCACCGCGGACCTCCAGCGCCTCCAGGCCGAGTACCAGAACTACCGCCGCCGCGTGGAGCGGGACCGGATCACGGTCAAGGAGATCGCCGTCGCGAACCTCCTGACCGAGCTCCTTCCCGTGCTCGACGACATCGGCCGCGCGCGGGAGCACGGCGAACTCGTCGGCGGATTCAAGTCCGTCGCGGAGTCGCTGGAGACCGTCGCGGCGAAGATGGGCCTCCAGCAGTTCGGCAAGGAGGGCGAGCCCTTCGACCCGACGATCCACGAGGCGCTGATGCACAGCTACGCGCCGGACGTCACCGAGACGACCTGCGTCGCGATCCTCCAGCCGGGGTATCGCATCGGCGAACGCACCATCCGCCCCGCGCGGGTGGCCGTCGCCGAGCCCCAGCCGGGCGCGCAGACCGTCAAGGAGGAGTCCGCCGAGGCGGCCGACGACAAGGAGAGCGGTGGCCCGGACGAGGGCTGACGTTGAACCGATGAGGAAGGAGGGACGTCGAGGATGAGCACCAAGGACTTCATCGAGAAGGACTACTACAAGGTCCTCGGCGTCCCCAAGGACGCCACCGAGGCCGAGATCAAGAAGGCGTACCGGAAGCTCGCCCGCGAGTTCCACCCGGACGCCAACAAGGGCAACGCCAAGGCGGAAGAGCGGTTCAAGGAGATCTCCGAGGCGAACGACGTCCTCGGCGACCCCAAGAAGCGCAAGGAGTACGACGAGGCCCGCGCCCTGTTCGGCAACGGCGGTTTCCGCCCGGGGCCGGGCGGCGCGGGCGGCTCGTTCAACTTCGACCTGGGCGACCTCTTCGGAGGCACCCAGGGTGGCCAGGCCGGGGCCGGCGGCTTCGGCGGCGGACTGGGTGACGTCTTCGGGGGCCTGTTCAACCGCGGCGGTACGGGCACGACCCGGACCCAGCCGCGGCGCGGCCAGGACATCGACACCGAGGTCAGCCTCAGCTTCACCGAGGCGATCGAGGGTGCGACGGTCCCCCTGCGGATGTCCTCCCAGTCACCGTGCAAGGCGTGCGCGGGCACCGGCGACAAGAACGGCACACCGCGCGTGTGCCCGACCTGCGTCGGCACCGGCCAGGTGGCCCGCGGCTCGGGCGGCGGCTTCTCGCTGACCGACCCGTGCCCCGACTGCAAGGGCCGCGGTCTCATCGCCGAGCACCCCTGTGCCGAGTGCAAGGGCAGCGGCCGGGCCAAGTCGTCCCGGACGATGCAGGTCCGCATCCCCGCCGGGGTGTCCGACGGGCAGCGCATCCGGCTGCGCGGCAAGGGCGCGCCCGGCGAGCGGGGCGGGCCCGCCGGTGATCTGTACGTCACCGTCCACGTCGACGCGCACCCGGTCTTCGGGCGCAAGGACGACAACCTGACGGTGACCGTCCCCGTGACGTTCGCGGAGGCGGCGCTCGGCGGGGAGGTCAGGGTTCCGACCCTGGGCGGCCCCGCGGTGACCCTGAAGCTGCCGCCGGGCACGCCCAACGGCCGCACCATGCGGGCGCGGGGCAAGGGCGCGGTCCGCAAGGACGGCACCCGCGGGGACCTCCTGGTCACCGTCGAGGTGAGTGTCCCGAAGGACGTGACGGGGAAGGCTCGTGAAGCGCTGGAGGCGTATCGCGAGGCGACCGCGGGTGAGGACCCGCGGGCGGAGCTGTTCCAGGCCGCGAAGGGAGCATGAGTCAGATGGACGGTCGTCGGCGCAACCCGTATGAACTGACCGAGGAGACCCCGGTCTATGTCATCTCGGTGGCGGCCCAGCTGTCCGGCCTGCACCCGCAGACCCTCCGTCAGTACGACCGCCTCGGCCTGGTCTCCCCGGACCGCACGCCCGGGCGGGGCCGGCGCTACTCGGCCCGTGACATCGAACTGCTCCGCCAGGTGCAGCAGTTGTCGCAGGACGAGGGCATCAACCTGGCCGGCATCAAGCGCATCATCGAACTGGAGAACCAGGTAGCCGCGCTCCAGACCCGCGTCGCCGAACTGCAGGCGGCCCTGGACGGGGCGGCGGCGGCGATGCAGCAGCGTGAGGCGGCGGTGCACGCCTCGTACCGCCGCGACCTGGTCCCGTACCAGGAGGTCCAGCAGACCAGCGCCCTGGTCGTCTGGCGCCCGAAGCGGGCCAAGGACTAGAACACAGCGCACAGCACACGAAAGGGGCCCGGAGATCGTCTCCGGGCCCCTTCGCGTGCGCTACGGCGTCACTCGTTCCGTCCGGTCCGTTCTCGGGCGGTCACTGGGTGGGGGCCGTGATGGCGTAGTCGCCCGTGGGGAGGGACTCCGTGCCGTCCGCGGCGACCGCGGTGACCCAGTAGTAGGACGTGGTGCCGCGCGCGGCACCGGTGTCGAAGTACTCCGTGGTGCCCGGCGCTGCGTCGTCGATCCGCTCGTAGGCGGAGGTGCCGGGGTTCCAGCGGTAGATGCGGTAGCCGGCCGCCTGCTCGGGGGCGTCCTCACCGAGGCCGTGCCAGCTGAGCCGGTTGCCCTCGTCGCCCTCGGCGCCCGCCGCCTCAAGGGTGAGCGGGGAGCCCTCGGGCGTCTCGACGGATGGTGTGGTGTCCAGTTCCGTCGCCACCACGATCTGGGCGTCACCGGTCCACTGGAAGGCGGAGTTGCCGGCGTCGTCGACCGCGTCGACGATGAAGCAGGACTCCTCGCCGTCCGGGAGCGTGGTGTAGGCGTACGACGTCGTGTCGGCGGACACGTAGTACCCCGGGTAGAGGGAGCACACCTGCTCCTCCTCGTCGCCCCAGAGTTCGCCCCGGCGCACGACGTAGCTCCGCAGGTCCGGGGTCGGGTTGGCGTCCCAGCGCACCTCGAAGCCGTACTCGGTCGGCGTGACGGTGACCCCGGTGACCAGCGACGGCGGGGTCTCGTCGCGGCGCCTGCCGCTGACGGAGGACGAGCGGGCCGACTCGTTGCCGGCGGCGTCCAGCGACGTGACCCGGTAGTGGTACGTGGTGCCCTCGACGGCGGTGGTGTCGACGTAGGAGACCTGGGCGGTGGTGCCGACCGGGGTGTACGTGCCGTCGGCGCTCGCGGAGCGGTAGACCCGGTACGACGTGGCCTCGGCGGCGGCCTTCCAGCCGACCCGCAGCCCGTTCTCCTGGGACGCGGTGGTCAGTCCGGTGGGCGCGGCGGGAGCGGTCCGGTCGATCGTCGTCACCGGCTGGTCCGTCGTGCCCGTGCCGACGTTGCCCGCTCTGTCCTTGGCGCGGATCTCGTAGTAGTACGTCGCGCCCGTCTTCGGGAGGGTGGTGTCCGTGTACGAGGTGGAGGTGGTCGTCGCGAGGGGCGTGGTGCCGAACGAGGCGCCCTTGAGGCGGCGGTAGACGTGGTAGCCGGCGAGGTCCATCTCCTTGTTGGCGGTCCAGGTGAGTCTGGTCTTGCCGGTGGAGGTGTCGTAGGTGGCTTTGGCGCCGGTGGGGGTGAGGGGTTCGGTCTTGTCGACGGTGGCGGTTGTGCGGGGGGTGTAGGTGAACTTCACCTTGGCGCTGCCGGTCCAGTTGACGTAGTCGACGCGCAGGGTGTGCTTGCCGGACGGGATCGTCAGGTTCAGGGTTTTGGAGACCGTGGTGGAGGTGTTCTTCCACAGGTCGATCTTGCGGGTGCCGTCGAGGTGGACGCGGATGCCGTCGAGGGCGGAGGCGGTGAGGGTGAAGGGGCCGCCCGAGCCGAAGTCGCGGGTGAGGCTCCAGCGGACGCCGAAGTTGTCCTTGGGTATTCCGCTGAGGGGGGCTCCGGACCAGCTCTGGTCGATGGCGCTGTCGCAGTCGGTCTTCTTCGGCGTTCCGGAGAACGTGGTGTTCGCGAAGAACTGCCGTGTGAAGACCGGCGACGTGCAGGACACCGCGGCCGACGCGGGGGTGACCGTGGTGAGCAGGGTGCCCGCGGTGGCGAGCGCGACCGTCGTCGCGGCGGCGGTGGTCGCGCGTCTGGCTGGGTTCATTCGATCCTCTGGTCGAGTAGGGGACGGCGGTGCGGGCCGTCCTGAACACGACTCATCACGAACGGGGTTGGTTGTACGGATTCCGCTACGGCGTCCACCGGGCCCCCGGGTGAGGTTCGGTGGAGGGGGTGTAACTGGTGATCTGCGAAGTTCCGCAATGTCTTTACATGATCGACGGAGCGTAGTGTTGCGCACTCGTTAAGTGGTTCCGCTTGACGCTGGGGGGCGTCGGCGCGTTGTCTTTTCAGACATTGGGGCGCAATGGCGCGCCCGTGTCCCGAAGGCACCAGAAGTGAGCTTCCCTATGCGTCCCTTGCGCTCTCTGCGCCGTACCGCCACCGCCGTGGCCGCCGCTTCCACGATGACCCTCGCGCTGGGCGCGTGCGGCGGACTGGGGGTAACAGGGGACAGCAGCGAGGCGAGCCCGACCAAGGGCAACGACATCACCGTGGGCCTGCTGCTGCCGGAGACCGCGAACACGCGTTACGACAAGTTCGACTACCCCATCATCAAGGAGAAGGTCGAGAGCCTCACCAGCCGGCAGGGCAAGGTCGTCTACCGCAACGCCGACGCGGACGCGAAGAAGCAGGAGCAGCAGCTCCAGCAGCTGGTCGACGACCAGGTGGACGTCATCCTGCTGGACGCCGTGGACGCCCACGCCATCGCGAGCGGTGTGGAGAAGGCCAAGGACGCCGGTATCCCGGTCATCGCCTACGACCGTCTCGCCGAGGGCCCCATCGACGCCTACGTCTCCTTCGACAACGAGCTGGTCGGCGAGGTGCAGGGCCGTTCGCTGCTGGAGGCCATGGGGGAGGTCGACTCCTCCGACAAGATCGTGATGATGAACGGGTCGCTCACCGACCCGAACGCCAAGCAGTTCAAGTCGGGCGCGCTCTCCGAGCTCAAGGGCGCGGTGGACATCGCCAAGTCGTACGACACCAAGGACTGGAAGCCCGAGAACGCCCAGGCCAACATGACCGAGGCGCTCAACGAGATCGGCATCGGCAACATCAAGGGCGTCTACTCCGCCAACGACGGCATGGCCGGCGGTGTCATCAAGGCCCTGGAGGCCGCGGGCGTGACCAAGCTGCCGCCCATCACCGGCCAGGACGCCGAACTGGACGCCGTGCAGCGCATCCTGACCGGCGAGCAGTACATGAGCGTCTACAAGTCCTACCCGCACGAGGCCGAGAGCGCCGCCGAGATGGCCGTCGCCAAGGTCCAGGGCAAGGACATCCAGTTCGACTCCCTCACGCAGGACCAGGTCGACAGCCCCACCCACCAGGACATCCCGGCCCTGCTGGTCCCGGTGGCCGCCCTGACCAAGTCGAACATCGACAAGACGGTCCTGGCCGACGGCATCTACAAGCTGTCCGAGATCTGCACGGCCAAGTACAAGACCGCGTGCCAGCAGGCCGGCCTCAACAAGTAGCCGCCCGGCCCACGATCCACCGGAGCCGCCGGGGCAGGACGCCCCGGCGGCTCTTGCGTTGTGCGAACCCGGGCGCCGGAAATCGGCCGCCGCGCGGCCTACAGGGCCGAAAAGCCCCCATCAGCTTGTTGCAGTCCGGCGCCCCTGAGGGACGGAAATACCGGCATACAGCGGGATGTTGTGCCCCGGCGCGCGGCGGGAGCCGTGTTGCGGACCACGGCCCGTCCGCGCATAGTTGCGCTGCGGAAGCGCGAGCGAACCTCACGCCCGCAGGGCCGGGCGCGGTACCGGCGCGCGAGGCGAGACCGGGGGTGGATGGAGCGATGGCCGGGCACGGGGAGCAGGAGCATCCCCATGGCGCCGACCGCCTGTGCGAGGCCGGGGACCGCGTGTACTCCCGGGCTGTACGCCGCGGGAGGGTGTCCCGCCAGGACGCGGGACCGGTGCCCTGCCTGCTGGAGCTGGCGCTGCTGCACCCGGACCCCGACGACATGGACTGGCTGGTGCCGACCTCCCCGCAGGAGGTCATGACCCGGCTGCTGCGCGGGATGTACGAGGAGGCCAGCGCGAGCCAGCTGCGGATGGGCTCGGCGGTGGCGGCCTTCGAGCGGTACGCCGGGCTGGCCCCGCTCCCGACCCGGTCGTCCGGTGCCGAGGGCACGGCCCTGCGCATCCTCGACGGCGACGCGCGCATCCAGGCCGCGCTGGACGAGGCGACGCGGGCGTGCACGAGCGAGGTGCTGACCGTGCAGCCCGGCGGCATCCGCCCCGAGCACGAGCTGACGGAGGGTCTGCACCGGGCGATGGCGCTGCGCGGCCGGGGTGTGCGGATGCGCGATCTGTACACGCATGTGGCCCGGCACGGGCAGGGGCTGCTCAACTACCTGGAGCTGATGGGCGACGCGGTGGAGGCCCGCACCCTGGACGAGGTCATCGACCGGCTGATCCTCTTCGACCGCACGGTGGCCTTCATCCCGGCGAACACCGACCGCACGATGGCGCTGGAGCTGCGCCACCCGGCCCTCATCAACTACCTGGTGACGGCGTTCGACCGGCTGTGGCGGCTCGCGATCCCGCTGACCGCCCCGATCCCCGACACCGGCTTCGAGGGCATCTCGCACCGGGAGCAGTCCATCGCCGCGCTGCTCGCGGAGGGGCACCAGGACGCGGTGATCGCGGAGCGGCTCGGCATCAGCGTGCGCACCTGCCGGGCGCACATCGCCCGGCTGTCGGAGACGCTGGGCGCGGCGAGCCGTACGCAGCTCGGTGTGCGGATCGCCCAGGTCGGCCTGGACCGGGCGGCCCGCGCGGCCCAGATCCCCGCCCAGCAGCCGTTCGGGGTGCCGGCCGGGCGGGACGCGGCTCAGCTGCCCCCGGGCCGGTGATCCTCGTTGAGGATGCCGGACTGCGCGATGAGGTAGCCGAGCTGGGCGCGGCTGCCGCTGCCCAGGGCGGTGGCCAGCTTGGCGATGTGGGCCCGGCAGGTGCGGACGTTCATCCCGAGCCGGCGCGCGATGGCCTCGTCGACGTGGCCCTCCACCAGGAGCTTGGCGATGGTGTGCTGGATGTCGGTGATGCCGTCGGGGGCGGTCTCGTAGGGGGCGTGCTCGCTCAGCGGGACCGCGCGGCTCCACATGAACTCGAAGACTTTGATGAGGTACCGGATGAGCCCGGGGTGCCGAAGCTCCAGGGCGACCTGCTGGTCGTCGCGGGTCGGGATGAAGGCGACCGACTCGTCGCAGATGATGAGGCGCTCGACGAGCTCGTCGATCGTGCGGTACTCGACCTTGCCGTCGGAGAGCTGGGCGACGTAGGCCAGCTTGCCGGGGTTGTAGCGGACCGTGTGCTGGTAGAGGGTCCGTATGCGCACCCCGCGCTCGATGAGCGGCCGGTCGCGCTCCAGGCCCTGCAGGAGGCTGGCCTCCGAGATACGGGTGCTGGGCTGGATGGTGAGCATCTCGGTCTGGCACTGGGCCGTGGCCAGGTTGAGGGCGGCGTTGATCCGCTCGCCGCCCTCCAGGACCGTGATCGAGTGGGTGCTCCCGGTGACCTGGGTGCTGAGGTCCATGAAGGGCTGGAGGGACTCGGTCAGCTCGACCGAGAGCCGGCGGCGGTCGGCGATCTCCCGTTCGATGGGATTGAGCCGTTGGGCGAGCGCCACCGAGGCGGGGAGGGGGATCAGCCAGTTCGCGTCGTCGGGGTCCGGATAGAGCAGCGCGAACTCCATCAGACAGGGCGCGGACTCGACGTCGGCGCGGGCGATACGCCCTGCACGCAGCGCGTTCGCATAGAGACGGCTGCCTTGAGCGCACATCTCGGTCATCGCATGGGGATGTGTCGCTTTAGTCTGATTCGTTGCCAAATCTCCACCCCCCATGGTCCTGAACATGCAGGAACATGATGCACCGATCGTGTGGCCATGAAGTGCCCGAATGAGCCATCGTCTTACTCGACGGGGGAAGAGGGGACCTTCAAGTGAGGACGAAGCCGATTATGCGGAACAAAATGCTTCGCTCGATTCTTGTCGCCGCCTTCTCCGCCGTTGTGGCCGTCGGAGCCCTGAGTGGCCTTTCGGAAGCGAAGAGCGACTCGCGGGCGGACAGCAGCTGGCCGAGTGCGGCCCCGACTGTCGTCATCGCCGGGGACAGCTCCTGGCCGGCCATCGGCGTGGATGGCGGCAGCGAGCAGGAGCCGGCATGACCACCCCACCCGACGACAGGTCATTCCGCAGGGAGATGGCGACCGCCTACCGCTCAGGGTGGCACTTCATCGACCTGGTCACCGCGATCCCCCACCCCGGTGACTCCCTGATGGTGACCGTCTTCGGCGAACCGGTGGTCGTCACGCGCGACGAGGACGAGGACGTGCGGGCGTATCGATGTCTGCGGCGGCCTCGGGGGGCGCCGCAGCCCGTGCGGTGCGCCATCCGATACGGAATGATCTTCGTCAACCTGGACCAGCGGGACCACCGTCTCGCGGAGCCGGAGGCACCGGCCCCAAGGACCATTTCAGCCACCCCCCGCAGTGCCTGACGCGATTCCCCCGTCGTAACAGATCGCTCAGGTGCTTCCCCCCGCAGCGGGGGGGGCCGGGGCGGGCACCCCGGGGGGCGGCGGAGGTTGAGGGGGGGTTTAACCCCGTAAATCGCCGCCGGGCCGCCGCCAGGGGGAC